>NZ_JBEXVE010000025.1:0-148458 GCF_040629205.1 Streptomyces sp. NPDC005962
GGCGCCCGGCTATGGCCGGGCGCCCGCCCTCGTTCAGGCCCTCGTTCAGGCCCTCGTTCAGGCCCTCGTTCAGGCCCTCGTTCAGGCCCTCGTTCAGGCCGTCATCCGGGTCGTCGTCCGAGGTCGGATTCCTGTGCGGGCAAGCCCACGTTCGGTGAAAGCGGTACCGGCGGGTCCGGACGTGCGGCAAAATCTCCAGATGGCACGCGATGTACATCTGCTCCCCAAGGCGCATCTGCATCTGCACTTCACCGGCTCGATGCGGCCTGGAACTCTGCTCGAACTCGCCGACAAATACGGCGTCCATCTTCCCGACGCGCTGAACGGCGGCGAACCGCCGAGACTGCGGGCCACCGACGAGCGCGGCTGGTTCCGCTTCCAGCGGCTGTACGACATCGCGCGGTCCTGTCTGCGGGAGCCCGACGACATCCGGCGGCTGGTGCGCGAGGCCGCCGAGGAGGACGTCGCGGACGGCGCGGGGTGGCTGGAGATCCAGGTCGACCCCACCTCGTACGCCCCGCGCCTGGGCGGGCTGATCCCGGCCCTGGAGGTCATCCTGGACGCGGTCGACGCCGCCTCCCGCGACACCGGGCTCGGGATACGGGTCCTGGTCGCCGCGAACCGGATGAAGCACCCCCTGGAGGCCCGCACCCTGGCCCGGCTCGCGGTGCGCTTCGCCGACCGCGGCGTGGTCGGCTTCGGCCTCTCCAACGACGAGCGGCGCGGTTTCGCCCGCGACTTCGACCGCGCCTTCGCCATCGCCCGGGACGGCGGGCTGCTCGCCGCCCCGCACGGCGGCGAGCTGTCCGGGCCCGGCAGCGTCCGCGACTGCCTGGACGACCTGGTGGCGTCCCGGGTGGGCCACGGAGTCCGCGCGGCCGAGGACCCGCGGCTGCTGGCCCGGCTGGCCGACCGCGGGGTGACCTGCGAGGTGTGCCCGTCCTCCAACGTCGCGCTCGGGGTCTACGAGAAGCCCGAGGACGTACCGCTGCGCACCCTGTTCGAGGCCGGGGTGCCGATGGCGCTGGGCGCCGACGACCCGCTGCTGTTCGGGTCGCGGCTGGCCGCGCAGTACCAGCTGGCGCGCGAGCACCACGGGTTCACCGACGAGGAGCTGGCCGAGCTGGCGCGGCAGTCGGTGCGGGGGTCGGCGGCGCCGGAGGATGTGCGGCGGCGGCTGCTTACCGGGATCGACGACTGGCTGGCGGGCTAGACCACCTCCGAAATTTCGGAAGTGGCTTCCCGGCTACAGGCTCACGCCCACCGTCACCGGCTCGTTGACCAGCCGTACGCCGAACGCCTCCTCGACCCCGGCCACCACCTCGCGGGCCAGCGCCAGCAGGTCCTCGGTGGTGGCCTCGCCGCGGTTGGTGAGCGCCAGGGTGTGCTTGGTGGAGATGCGGGCCGGGCCGGTGCCGTAGCCCTTGGCGAAGCCCGCCTTGTCGATCAGCCAGGCGGCGGAGGTCTTGATCCGCCCCTCCCCCGCCGGGAAGGCGGGCGGCGCGGTGTCGGCGCCGAGGCGGTCGGCGACGCGGGCCAGGAAGGCTTCGTACGCGCTCTCGGTCAGTACCGGGTTGGTGAAGAACGACCCCGCGGACCAGGTGTCGTGGTCCTCGGGGTCGAGCACCATGCCCTTGCCCGCGCGCAGCGACAGCACGGTCCTGCGGGCGGTGTCGGCGGGCACCCGGTCGCCCACCCCGACGCCGAGGACCCGGGCGGTCTCGGCGTACTTGATGGGTGCGGACGCCCCGCCCGCGTCCTCCAGCTCGAAGCGGACCCGCAGGACGACATGGCGGTCCGGCTCGGCCTTGAAGCGGCTGTGGCGGTAGGAGAAGGCGCAGTCGGCGGCGGGGATCGTCACGACGGCGTCGGCGCGGCGGTCGTAGGCGACCACCTCGGTGAGGGTGGCGGAGACCTCCTGGCCGTACGCCCCGACGTTCTGTATCGGGGTCGCGCCCGCGGAGCCGGGGATTCCGGCCAGGCACTCGATACCGGCGAGGCCCGCCTCGACCGTACGGGCCACGGCCTCGGACCAGTTCTCGCCGGCGGCCAGCTCCAGCCGGGTGCCGTCGAGGGTGAAGCCGGTGGTGGCGATGTGCAGGGCGGTGCCGTCGAAGCCCTTGTCGGCGATGACCAGGTTGCTGCCGCCGCCGATCAGCAGCAGCGGCGTGCCGGTCGCGTCGGCCTCGCGGACCGCGGCGATCACCTCGTCGTCGTTGGTGGCCGTGATCAGCCGGGTGGCCGGGCCGCCGAGACGGAAGGTGGTGAGGGGGGCGAGGGGAGCGTCATGGAGTTCCTGCACGCGCTCAAGAGTACGGGGGCGCCCCCGGCGCGGTGCCGGGGGCGGGCGGTGGCCCCCGGCGATCGCTGACGCGCGTATCTACGCTGACGCGCTTACCTACGCCTACGCGCGTACCTACGCGCTTGCCTACGCGAGGCGGACGACGGCGCGGGCCATGCCCAGCACCTTCTGGCCCTCGCTGGTCGCCACGATGTCCACCCGTACCGTACGGGCCTCGTCGTCCAGCTTGGCGGCGACCTTGGCGGCGATCTCGATGAGCGCCCCCTTGTCGTCGTTCGGGACGACGACCGGCTTGGTGAAGCGCACACCGTAGTCGGCGACGGCCCCGGGGTCGCCGGTCCAGTCGGTCACCACGCGGATCGCCTCGGCCATCGTGAACATGCCGTGGGCGATGACGTCGGGGAGGCCGACCTCCCTGGCGAACTTCTCGTTCCAGTGGATCGGGTTGAAGTCACCCGAGGCACCGGCGTACCGGATCAGGTCGGCGCGGTTCACCGGGAAGGTCTGCGCGGGAAGTTCGGTGCCGACCTCGACGGCGTCGTACGAGATCTTGGCGATCATCTGCTTGCCTCCGCTTCGGCGGCGCGGGCCACCAGTTTCGTCATCGCGGTCACCACGTGCTCACCCGCGGCGTCGCGCACCTCACCGCTGATGAGGATCACATCGTTGCCCGCGAGGGACTTGATGTCGTCGATCCTGGTGATGACGGTGAGGCGGTCGGCCGCCTCGATGGGCCGGGTGTACGCGAACTTCTGGTCCCCGTGCACCACCCGGTTGAAGTCCAGGCCCAGTTGCGGGTCGCCGACGACCAGGTGTCGGGCGGCCTTGAAGGTAATCGCGAAGACGAACGTGGGCGGGGCGATCACATCGGAGTAGCCGAGTGCCTTGGCCGCCTCCGGATCGGTGTAGACCGGGTTGGTCTCGCCGATCGATTCGGCGAATTCGCGGATCTTCTCCCTGCCGACCTCATACGGGTCGGTGGGCGGGTAGGTCCGCCCGACGAAAGACGGATCAAGCGCCATCGCCTCGGCACCTCCTGCGGTTGATGACTAACGAAACGAGGCCACCCCCGCTAGTGGGGGCGGCCTCGAATGAGAGTTTATTGCTATCGCGTCTCGCGGTGCGCGGTGTGCGCGTTGCAACGCGGGCAGTGCTTCTTGATCTCAAGACGATCCGGGTCGTTGCGCCGGTTCTTCTTGGTGATGTAGTTCCGCTCCTTGCACTCCACGCAGGCCAGCGTGATCTTCGGGCGGACGTCGGTGGCAGCCACGTTGAGTGCTCCTTGACGAACGGATAGGACTGTAGAACGCAATAAAGAGTAGCCGACCGGAGGACCGACCCCACAATCGGCTACTGTGTGTAGCGGTGACCGGACTTGAACCGGTGACACAGCGATTATGAGCCGCTTGCTCTACCGACTGAGCTACACCGCTTCGATGCGAGTCGGACCCCGCCCGACCGGAGTCGAACGGGAAACCTCACACATCAGAGCCCCAATACGGAATCGAACCGTAGACCTTCTCCTTACCATGGAGACGCTCTGCCGACTGAGCTATTGGGGCGAGCGATGAAGACATTACACGCTCCGCAGCCGAAGGTGAAATCCGTATCGGCCCGGGGCCGCTGGGCGCGACACAGCGTGCGCACGCACCACACCAGTACGACTATTCGCCTCCTCCGCGAAGCCGCACCCACCGCGTCCTAGGCTCGGTTCGCCCCGCGTGATCTTGCGCCGCCCCAGGCCGCCCCAGGAGTGCGATGCCCGAGAGCCAGCCGCCCGAGAGCCATCAGCAGCAGCCCTCCGGCGACGGCGGCGGGGCGGCCACCGGGTCCACCGTGCTGGTCCTCGGCGGCGCCCGGCTCGCCGACGGCCGGACGGTGGACGTACGGCTCAGCGGCGGCCGGATCGAGGCGGTCGGCACCACCGGCAGCCTGGTTCCCGGGCCGCGGCTCGACCTCGGCGGCTATCTGCTGCTCCCGGCCCCCGTCGAACCCCACGCCCACTGCGACACCGCCCTGACGGCCGACCTCGCGGGCCCCGTCCCGTACACCGCCGAGGACGTCCAGCGCCGCACCACCGAGGCCGCCCTGCTCCACCTCGGCCACGGGGCGACCGCCGTGCGCACCCATGTGCGGATCGGCGGGGTGCGGGGGCTGCGCTCCCTGGAAGCGGTCCTGGAGGCCCGGCACAGCCTGCGCGGGCTCATCGACCTCGGCGCGGTCGCGGTGGCGCGGGTGCTGACCGGGGTGGCCGGGGCGGACGGGCTCGCGATGCTGCGGGACGCCGTCGGAATGGGCGCCTCCGTCATCGGCGGCTGCCCCGACCTCGACCCCGACCCGACCGGTCACGCCGAAGCCGTCCTCGACCTCGCCGCCCGCCACGGCTGCGCCGTCGACCTGCACACGGACGGTGACGACCCGGCCCGGCTCGCCCGGCTCGCGGCGATGGCGGGTGGCCTGCGGCCCGGCGTCACCATCGGCCCCTGCGGCGGGCTGGCCCGGCTGCCCCGGGACGTCGCGGGGCGGATCGCCGACCGGCTCGCGGCCGCGGGCGTCACCGTCGTCTGCCTGCCCCAGGGCGACTGCGCCGGGCTGGAGCACCGGGGCGGGCAGGGGGCGCGGGTGGCCGGGTGCGCGCCGGTGCGGCTGCTGCGGGCCGCGGGCGTGGCGGTGGCCGCCGGGAGCGGCGCCCTCCGCGACACCGTCAACCCGGTGGGGCGTGGCGATCCCCTGGAGGCCGCCTATCTGCTGGCCTCCCGGGGCGAATCGGGACCCGCGGAGGCCTACGACGCGGTCTGCGCCCGGGCGCGGGCCGCGCTGGGGCTGCCCGAGGTGCGGGTGGAGGCCGGGTTCCCCGCGGAGCTGCTGGCGGTGCGCGGCGACGGGCTCGCGGGCGTGCTGTCGCTCGCGTACAGCCGGGTCGTGATCCACGACGGCCGGGTGGTCGCCCGCACCAGCGCGGTACGGGAGTACTGCGACTCCGCCGCCGCGGTCGCCCTCGACCTGCCGCGCCAGTCCCGGCCCGACTCCCGGCCCGATTCCCGGCCCGATTCCCGGCCCGCGGACGGTGACGGGCAGTCGTAGTCCAACCGGCGTACGGTCGGGATCATGCGCATTGTCATCGCTGGTGGACATGGACAGATCGCCCTGCGGCTGGAGCGGCTGCTCTCGGCGCGCGGAGACGAAGTGGCGGGCATCATCCGCAAGCCGGAACAGGCGGGCGACCTGCTGGCGGCGGGCGCCGAACCCGTCGTCTGCGACCTCGAATCGGCCTCCGTGGACGACGTGGCCAAGCATCTGGAGGCCGCGGACGCCGCGGTCTTCGCCGCCGGTGCGGGTCCCGGCAGCGGCGTCGCCCGCAAGGAGACCGTCGACCGCGGGGCCTCCGTGCTCTTCGCGGACGCGGCCGAGCGGGCGGGCGTGCGGCGGTTCCTCACCGTGTCCGCGATGGGTGCGGGGCACGAGCCCCCGCCCGGCACGGACCCGGTCTTCGCCGCCTACCTGCGCGCGAAGGGCGCCGCCGACGACGACGTCCGGGCGCGCGGCGCCCTCGACTGGACCGTGCTGCGCCCGGGCCGCCTCACCGACGACCCGGGTACGGGCCTGGTGAGGCTGGCCGAGCACACGGGCCGGGACGAGGTGACCCGCGACGACGTGGCCGCCGTCCTGGCCGCCCTCCTCGACGAACCCCGCACGGCGGGCCGCACCCTGGAACTCCTGGGCGGCACGGTGCCGGTGACAGAGGCGGTGCGAGCAGCCGCCGACGGCTGAGCCTGTGGGGGGCGGGTGTGGTGGTGGGTGCCGGGTGCGGGGCCTCCGGGGCAGGGCCCTGGACTCGTATATTTTTGGCGCCGGTGCCCGGAGACGTGGGGTGGGCCGGAAGTGTGCGCCACAAATACACGTCATCGTCCAGCACCCCACCCCTGCGACCCCGCCCCCTCCCCCGGCGGCCCCGAGCCTCGGTTCGATCCGGCCCGCCCGGTGGCGTGGCGCTGGGCAGGGGTGGGTCCGACCCCGCCCCCGCCCGCCGAGCAGCGGCTCCCCGCCGGTGGCTCCAACCCCCGCCCCGGCGGCTCGGGCACCGGGGCGGGGGGGGCGCGTGCGGGCCCTCGCACCCTCCCGCGTCGTCGGCGACTCCCGGCCCGGTGGCCGCACCCCCAGCACGGTTCCGGCCCGCCCGGTGGCGTGGCGGGGGACGGGGTAGGTCCGCCCCAGCCCGCCGAGCAACGGCTCCCCGCCGGTGGCCCCAACCCCCGCCCCGGCGGCGCGGGCACCGGGCGGGGAAGGGTGGGGCCCGCACGGTTCCGGCCCGTTCGGCAGCGGGTGCTGGGTGAGGGTGGGTGCGCCCCGCCCCTCCCATCGTCTGGCGACCACCGCCCCGTAGCCGGCCGGTTCCCACCCGGCGGCGGGCGGTCGTCGGCTACTCGCCGCCGGTGGCCCCGGGCCCCCGGCTCGGGGCTGGTGCACCGGTGGGGGCGGCTCGCACCCACCAGCCGCTCCGGCGCTTGAGGAGCGGGGTCCAGGGGCGGAGCCCCAGGTTCGGGAAGGGGCTGGGTGGGGGAATACCCCCCGCCGTTCAGACTCGGCGCCAGCGGGCCATGGCGAAGGAGAAGACGCCGAACAGCGCCAGGCCCGCCGCGACCGCTGCCAGTAGCCAGGGGCCGGCCGAGGTCGTGGCGAAGGTGCGCAGGGTGTCGTCGACGCCCTTGGCGCGGTCCGGGTCGTACCGTACGGCGGCCGAGACGGCGAAGCCGCCCGCCACCGCGAACACGGCGCCGCGGGCCACACCGCCGCAGACGCCGAGCGCCTCCACCGGACGCTTGGCCCGCGGGGGCGGTGTCAGGTGCTTGCGGAAGGTGCGCAGCAGGGCCCGGACGGCGATCCATACCCCGGCCCCGGCGACCACCGCGCCGCCCAGGCCGACCAGCCAGCGTCCCTCCGGCAGGCCGAGCGCGCGGGCCGTGACGTCCTGGGACTGCCGGTCGCTGGAGCCGCTGCCCTGCTCACCGGCCGCGAAGGCGAGGACGGAGTAGGCCACGAAGGCGTAGAAGACCGCGCGGGCGGCGCTGGCGAGGCGTTTCGTCGCCTTGCGGCCGTCCGGTCCGGCGGCGCCGAAGGCCGCCTCGGACAGCCGCCACAGCGCCATGCAGACCAGCCCGGCCCCGACGGCCCAGACCAGCGCCGCGCCGAACGGCTGGTGGGCGAGCATCTGGAGGGCCCCGCTCCGGTCGGCCTGTTCGCCGCCGTCACCGAAGGCGACGCGCAGCGCGAGGACGCCGATGAGCAGGTAGAGGACGCCGCGGGCGGTGAGGCCGCCGCGGGCCGCGGCCTCGACAGCCCGGTGCGGGGGCCGGGTGCGCGGTGCCAGGCCCGGTACTCGTGCGATCGACGATGCGTTCACCGTTTGCCTCCCGATGTCCGGCCCCGGCCGCTGTGCCGCGTTTGCCCCGGACGGCCCCGCGGAAACGCGGAAGCGGTCCTCCCTTGTTGCCTGGGGCGATCACCTCTAATCTGAATCTGACGGACCGTCAGATTTAGTGGGGAGATGGCGACATGACGGGCGAGACGAACGGCACGGCGACCGAGCTGCCCATGGTCATCAGCGTGGACGACCATGTGATCGAACCCGCCCATCTCTTCGAGACCTGGCTTCCGGCCAGGTACCGCGACCGCGGGCCGAAGCCGCTCACGGCCGGGATCGGGGAACTGGCGTACGTCGGGGGCAAATACCGCATCACGACCGACCCGGACGGCCCGCTCACGGACTGGTGGGAGTACGAGGGCGGGCTGTTCCCGTACAAGCGGATCATCGCGGCCGTCGGCTTCTCACGCGACGAGATGACCCTCGACGGCATCACCCGGGAGCAGATGCGCCGCGGGTGCTGGGACCCCAAGGCCCGGATCGCGGACATGGAGATGAACCACGTCGAGGCGTCGCTCTGCTTCCCGACGTTCCCCCGGTTCTGCGGCCAGACGTTCGCCGAGGCCGCGGACAAGGAGGTCGGGCTGGCCTGTGTGCGGGCGTACAACGACTGGATGGTCGAGGAGTGGTGCGGTGACAGCGGCGGGCGGCTGATCCCGCTGTGCCTGATCCCGCTGTGGGACGTCGGGCTGGCGGTGCGGGAGATCCGGCGGAACGCCGCACGGGGGGTGCGCGCGGTGACGTTCAGCGAGATCCCGACGTATCTCGGCCTGCCGAGCATCCACAGCGGCTACTGGGACCCGTTCTTCGCCGAGTGCGAGGCGACGGGGACGGTCGTGTGCATGCACATCGGCTCGTCGTCGCAGATGCCCGCCGCCTCCCCGGACGCCCCGCCCGCCGTCCAGGCGGCGCTGAGCTTCAACAACGCCATGGCCTCGATGATGGACTTCCTCTTCAGCGGCGTCCTGGTGAGGTTCCCGCGGCTGAAGCTCGCCTACGCCGAGGGCCAGATGGGCTGGATTCCCTACGCCCTGGAGCGCGCGGACGACGTCTGGCAGGAGCACCGGGCGTGGGGCGGCGTCCGGGACCTCATCCCGGAGCCGCCGTCCACGTACTACTACCGGCAGATCTACTGCTGCTTCTTCCGCGACCGGCACGGCGTCGCCTCGCTCGACACCGTCGGGGTGGACAACGCCACGTTCGAGACCGACTACCCGCATGTGGACTCCACCTGGCCGCACACCGAGCGGGTCGCGGCCGAGCATGTCGCGGGGCTGCCGCCGGAGACCACGTACAAGATCCTGCGCGGCAACGCGATCCGGATGCTGGAGCTGGATTTCGACAAAGCCGACCAGGACCGGACCGTGTAGGGGAAGGATTTCGGCCATGACGGCGCCATGACGGCCGTGATCCGGGCCAACCCCTTGCCTTTCGGCCGCGCCGGTCATGGGATCGGTGCATGCCCGAGCCTCAGCCGGCGGTGCCGCACCGCCTCCATGCCCCACGGCGTTCGGCGCCGGTCCCTCCCCACGTGGGGACCGGTGCCGAACGGTGGGGCGGTGCCGGTCCGCGCCCCCCGTGCGGGTACGGATCGCGGCAGGGCCGGTTCGGTGGTCGACGCGGCGGCCCGGCCGGGTCCGAGCCAGTGGCCCGCCAGGCGCCGCGACCGTTTTCGCCGCTGGGCCGTGATCCTGCCAGCTGCGCCTTCCGCCGAGGAGGTACCGGTCCGGGACCGCGGCCTTCGTCGCAGGTCATCCGTATAAAGTGACTTTTCCGGTCCGGATATCCAGGCGTGGGGGAAGTAAGGGGTGGAGACCTTGAGTTCCGACTCAGGGGTACGCACAGCCTTCGCGGAACGCCTCGCGCTGCTGTACCGGGAGGCCGGCAACCCTCCCCTCAAGAGCGTGGCCGACGCGGTCGTCCGGCTCCAGCGGGTCGACGAGCGGGGGCGCCCCGTACGGGTGTCCGCTCAGCGGATCAGCGACTGGCGGCGTGCCAAGAACGTACCCGCTCAGTTCGCGGCCCTCGCGGCGGTGCTGCACGTACTGATCCCCGACGCCCGGCGGCTGCGGCCCGTGCCGGTCTCCACCGGCCTGTACGACATGGGCCAGTGGCAGCGCCTCTGGGAGCGCGCGGTGGCCGACCCGGTCGGCGATCGCCCCCCGGCGGCGGCCGAGGAGGAGCGACCCCCGGCCGACGCCACGGCCGTGCCCGGCGCGGTGTGCCCCTACCGGGGGCTGGCCGCCTACCGGCAGCAGGACGCCCGGTGGTTCTTCGGCCGGGAGCGGAGCACGGAGGCACTCGTCGGCCAGCTGCGCGCGGCGGAGAAGACGGGCGGCCTGGTCATGCTCGTGGGCGCCTCGGGGGCGGGGAAGTCCTCGCTGCTGAACGCCGGGCTGGTGCCCGTACTGGAACACGGCGCTCCGGGCGACCGGGACGGACGCGACCAGAATGGCCGCGACCAGCACGGCCGCGGCCAGGACGGCCCGGCGCGCGCGGTGCTCCAGCTCGCCCCCGGCGCCGATCCGCTCGCGGAGCTGACCCGCCGTATCCCCCTCCTCGCGGACGCCCTCCGCAAGGAGCCCGGTACGCCCGGGTTCGCGCGCGCGGTGCGGGAGGCCGTCACAGCCTGGGCGGAGCCCTCCGCCGCCCGCCCGGTCGTCATCGTGGACCAGTTCGAGGAGGCGTTCACCCTCGCCACCGACGAGGCGGACCGGCGCGTGTTCATCCAGCTGCTCCACGCCGCGTGCTCGCCCGCCGTCACCGGTGACCCGGCCCCCGTCCTCGTCGTCCTCGGCATACGCGCCGACTTCTACGAACGGTGCCTGGCCTACCCCGAACTGGCCGACGCGCTCCAGCACCGCCACATGGTGCTCGGCCCGCTGACCTCCGCCGAACTGCGCGAGGCGGTGACCGGCCCGGCCAGGGCCGTGGGGCTGGAACTCGAACCGGGGCTCGCCGAGCTGATCGTCCGGGAGGTGAGCGCCGACGGCCCCCGGGGCACCCACGACGCGGGGGCGCTGCCGCTCCTCTCGCACGCCCTGCTCGCCACCTGGCAGCGCCGGAAGGCGGGACGGCTGACCCTGGCCGGCTACCGCGCGGCGGGCGGCATCCAGGGGGCGGTGGCCGCGACGGCCGAACACGCCTGGTCCGGCCTCGACCCCGCCGCGCGCACCGCCGCGCGGCTGCTCCTCCTCCGGCTGGTCCGGCTGGGCGAGGACACCCAGGCCACCCGCAGACGCGGGACGCGGCGCCAGCTGTCGGAGGAGTCGACGGAACCCGGGAAGACGCAGGAATCGCTCGAAGCGCTGGTCCGCGCCCGCCTGGTGACCCTCGACGCGGAGACCGTGGAGATCACCCATGAGGCGCTGCTGCACGCCTGGCCCCGGCTGCGCGACTGGATCGACGAGGGCCGGAACGACCATCTGCTGCGCCAGCGCCTGGAGGAGGACGGCCGGGCCTGGGAGGGCATGAAGCGCGACCCGTCGCTGCTCTACCGGGGCTCCCGGCTGGAACAGGCCCACACCTGGGCGAAGTCCGCCGGGGACACCCTGCTGACCCGTGGCGCGGTGGAGTTCCTGGCCGCCTCGGTGCGGCTGCGCAAGCGCACCCTCTGGATCAGCCGGGGCGCGGTGGCGGCGCTGGTCGTCCTGGCGATGGTGGCCGTCGGCTCGGCGGTGGTCGCGTGGCAGCAGCGGGACGACGCGGTGTTCGAGCAGGTGGTCACCGAGGCCGACCGCTTCCAGTACCGGGACCCGTCGCTGTCCGCCCAGCTCGCCCTGGTGGCGCACCGCTTGCGGCCGGACGACGCGGCCACCCGGAACCGGCTGATCTCGATCGTGAACGCGCCGCTGGCCACCCCGCTGCTCGGCCACACCGGCGCCGTCTACCTCACCTCGTTCAGCCCGGACGGGCGGACCCTGGCCACCGCCGCCTACGACCGGACCGTCCGGCTCTGGGACACCAGCGACCCGACCCGCCCCAAACCGCTGGGCAAGCCGCTCACCGGCCACAAGAGCTGGGTGAGCAGCGCGGTCTTCAGCCCCGACGGCCGCACCCTCGCCAGCGCGGGCGACGACGGCACGGTCCGGCTGTGGGACGTACGGGACCCGGGCCATCCCCGCCCGCTCGGCGCGCCGCTGGCCGGCCATGACGGCACGATCTATCTGATCGCCTTCAGCCCGGACGGGCGGACCCTGGCCGCCGCCACCGAGGACCGCAGCGTCCACCTGTGGGACATGAGCGACCGGACGCGGCCGAAGACGCTCGGCGCTCTCACCGGCCACACCGCCGCCGTGCGATCCGTGGCGTTCAGCCCCGACGGGCGGACGCTCGCGGGCGGCGGCGACGACGGCACGATCAGGCTGTGGAACATGGCCGATCCGCGGCATCCGAAGCGGCTCGGGAAGGCGCTGACCGGCCACACGGACCTGGTGCACTCCGTAGCGTTCAGCCCGGACGGCCGCACTCTCGCCAGCGGCGCCGCGGACAACACCATCCGGCTGTGGGACGTCGGCGACCCGCGCCACGCCGAGCAGCTGGGCGCGCCGCTCACCGGCCACACCGGCCCCATCTGGTCGGTGGCCTTCAGCCCGGACGGCCATATGCTCGCCGCCGCCAGCCAGGACTCCACGGCGAGCCTGTGGAACGTCCAGGACCCGGCCTATCCGTCGCAGGTCGGCGAGCCGCTCGCGGGGAGCAGCGGCGAGATGTACGCGCTGGGCTTCAGCCCCGACGGCCGGACACTGGCCACCGGGAGCGGCGACAACACGGTCCGGCTGTGGTCGATCCCGACGTCGGACATGATCGGCCGGGTCGGCACGTTCCGCCGGGACGGGCGCGTGCTGGCCACGGCGGCGCGCGACGAGAAGGTCCGGCTGTGGAACGTGGCGGAGCCCGGCCGCCCGGTGCCGCTGGGCAAACCGTTCAGCCCCGGGAAGGGCACGGTGCGCGAGCCGACCTTCTCCCCGGACGGCCGCATCTTCGCGGTGATGTCCGGAGACGCCACGGTGCGGCTGTGGAACGTCGGCGATCCGGCCCGGCCCGTCGCCGCCGGGCCGGGCATCGCCCTGCGGTCCCGGTTCGCGGGCGCGCTGGCCTTCAGCCCGGACGGGCGGACGCTGGCCAGCGTGTACGACGACCGCACCATCCGGCTGTGGGACGTCGGCGACCCGTCCCACGTCCGTCCGCTCGGCGCGCCGATCACCGGCCACAAGGGCTATGTCAACGCCCTCGTCTTCAGCCCGGACGGCCGCACGCTCGCCAGCGGCAGCGCGGACAACACCATCCGGCTGTGGAACGTGGCCGACCGGCGTCATGCCGTGCCGCGGGGCGCGCCGCTCACGGGGCATCTCGGGCCCGTCAACGCGCTCGCCTACAGCAGGGACGGCGACACGCTCGCCAGCGGCAGCGACGACAACACGGTCCGGCTGTGGAACGTCACCGGTCACGGCGGGGCGACCCGGCTGGGCCGCCCGCTGACCGGGCACACCGACGCGGTCGTATCGCTGTCGTTCAGCCGGGACGGCGCCACCCTGGCCAGCGGCGGCAACGACAACGCGGTCCGGATCTGGGACGTCGCCGTCCCGTCCCGGGCCGATGCCATCGGCGAGTCCATGAGCCCCAACGCCAAGACCGGAAACTTCCTGTCGTTCAGCCCCCGGAGCGGTCTGCTCGGGGTGTCGAGCGGCGCCGATACCGTGCGGCTGTGGGACGTGGACGTCGACAAGGCCATCCGCCGCGTCTGCTCGATGACCCGGGGCGTGCTGACGGTCGACAAATGGCACGAGTATCTGCCCCGGCTCTCGTACGAACCTCCGTGCGACGACTGAGAGAGGGGCCCGCCGTGAGTGATCACGATCACAACTCCGCGTTCATTCCGACCAGTCGGCACCCGGACGGGGGCAGTCGCGTTACGCTGGGGAACAGCCCGATCGCTGGTGCATCCCCCGTCGCCAGCGATCGGGCGCTTGCCTATGCTTCGACGGCCCGTCCCACCTGGCCCGGAGCCGGAGGTCCCCCCTGATGCTTTGGCTCGACGAGGCCGCTTCGGACCTCATCCGCGCCTACGTCCGCCACGCGCCCTGGACCGCCGGGAAGCGGGCCCTGGTCGAGCGCCACCTGAACGCCGCCCTGCGGGACCGCCCCCTGCACCGCCTGGCCCGCACCCGCTTCGGCGCCACCCTCGCCGTCGACACCCAGGACCTCATCCAGCGGTACCTGTACCTCTTCGGCGTCTGGGAACCGCATATGACGCGCTGGCTCCAGCGCAGGCTGCGGCCCGGCGATGTGTTCGTGGACGTCGGGGCCAACATCGGCTACTACAGCATCCTCGCCTCCCGCCTCGTCGGACCCGGCGGGACGGTGGTGGCGGTCGAGGCCTCGCCGACGTTCCACCAGCTCCTGCTGCGGCACGCCCGGCGCAACGCCTGCGCCAACATCCGCGCGGTCAACGCCGCGGTGTCCGACCGCGAAGAGCTGCTGACGTTCATCCTGGCCAGCTCGCGCAACATGGGCGCGAACAGCATCGTCCCCTACGACGGCCCCGCCGAGTCCACCTTCGACATCGCGGCCCGGCCGCTGCCCGACCTCCTCACCGAAGAGGAGATCGCCCGGGCCAGGGTCATCAAGATCGACGTCGAGGGCGCGGAAGGCGGCGTGGTCCGCGGCCTCGCGCCCCTGCTGCCCCAGCTGCACCCCGACGCGGAGCTGACCATCGAGGTCACCCCGCGGCGGATGGCCGACCTGGGGGAATCCGTGGACGAGCTGCTGGAAACCCTGAACGCCCACGGCTTCCACACCTACCACCTGCCCAACGACTACGCCGCGGGCAGCTACCCGGCCGCGCTGCGGGGTCCGGCGAAGGTGCCGGTGCGGTGGCACGGCCCGGTCACGGCCGAGAGCGACCTGGTCTTCTCCCGCGTCGACGCCGAGCTCCTGCCCTGAGCGCCATGAGCGGCGCCGCCGCACCGGGCCGGCCGGCTCCCGGCCGTGCGGGCACAGTGGTGACCGCTTCCGAGCTCTGACGCCGCCCTCCCGCCGCGCCGGTCAGGCGCCCTCGTAGCGCCAGCCGTCCAGACCCGCCAGGACGCGGGCGCGGGCCTCGACGACCGCGGAGCGGGCTTTGCGTTCGGTCTCGTCGGTGTGGGCGGGCTCGCTGGTGACCTGGCCGGGCCACTTGCGGTAGAGCAGGCCGGTCTCGGCGGTGAACCAGCCCCGGCTGACCGCGCTCAGGGCCATCAGCAGACCGGTGTCCTCGGAGGCGGGCAGGGCCATCCAGCCGCCGAGGGCCAGGAGGAGGTCACGGCGGACGAACAGGGTCGCCGGGTGCACCTGGGCGCGGTAGT
Organism: Streptomyces sp. NPDC005962; assembly: GCF_040629205.1. Classification (NCBI taxonomy): domain Bacteria; kingdom Bacillati; phylum Actinomycetota; class Actinomycetes; order Kitasatosporales; family Streptomycetaceae; genus Streptomyces; species Streptomyces sp. NPDC005962. The sequence continues at coordinate 15,071 of NZ_JBEXVE010000025.1, forward strand.
CGTTCGCCTTCCAGCGGTCGAGGAGGGCGCCGCGCGCGATCGGCCCCTGGGACGGGTCGTCGTCGAAGCCCGCGGTGGAGCCGTCGGGCAGCAGGTCCAGGGCGCGCGAGGTGGCCCAGCCGAGCCCCGGGTTGTCGTTGAGCGCGCGCAGGTCGCGGGCGAGGGCGCCGGGGGTCAGCATGTCGTCGGCGTCCAGCACCTTGACGTAACGGCCCTCGGCGCGGGAGAGCCCCATCGTGCGGGCCATCGCCGCCCGCCCGGCCCGGCCCTGGCCGAAGCTGATCCGGTCGTCGTCGGGCACGTGGGGGCGTACGGCGCCGGTCTCGCCGTCCTCCTGGACGACCCACCGCCACTCCCAGCCGTCCGGCAGCTCCTGCTGGCACAACGACTGGTACGCGTCCGGCAGATGCCCGGCGCCGGGGGCATGGACCGCGGTGATGACCGTGATGAGGTTCGGCATGGTCACCACCTTGTCAGGTACGTGGTGAAGATGAGTTCCGTTCGGTCTCCTGGCAGCCGCACATCCGAGACCTCGGCCACCCGGCCGTCGGTATCCGTGCAGATCTTCCGGATGACGATCAGCGAGACGCCCTCCCCGAGCCCGAGCGCCCCGGCCTCCTCCGCCGTCGGCGGGCGGGCCGTGACCCGTTCCTCGACGCGGTCCAGCTCGATGCCGATCGTGTAGAGCTGGTGCTGTGTGCCCCCGGGCCAGGGCTCGTTGGCGGCGTCGAGCAGCTCCGGATCGGCGGCCACCACGTCGTGGACGAGATACGAGTGCACCAGCGCGAACGGGGCGTCCTCCGCGCGGCAGTTGGTCCGGTACATCCGCTCCAGCAGCCGCGTGCCCACGGGGACCCCGAAGACCGCCGCCAGATCCTCGCCGGCCTTCGTCTCGCGGTACTCGATGCGGAACGCGAGATCGGTCACGTCCAGCCCGGTGTCGTGCTCCGTGGCCCCGGTCCTCAGACGTTCGGCCCTGGGCCGCCGCACCCGGTCCTTCTCCCACTGGTGCCGCTCGTTGCTCCGCTCGACCCTCCGGCGCGGTGTCCGGACGAAGGTCCCGGCCCCGTGCCGCTGGTCGATCAGCCCCTCGGCGGCCAGCTCGGACAGCGCCCGCCGAAGCGTCGGCACGCCGGTCCGGTACCGCGCCGCGAGCCGGTCCTCGGCCGGAAGCCGCTCCCCCGGCCGCAGCCGCCCCGCCCGGATGCCCCGCCGCAGCGCCTCGGCGATCTGCTCGTACCTGGGCACGGTTTCAGGTTAAGCCCTGGGAACGACAACGGCCCCCGGCCGCGTAATCGCAGCTCGGGGGCCGTTTTCCCAGCGTGGCGGCGCCAGGATTCGAACCTGGGTAGGCTAAGCCGACGGATTTACAGTCCGCTCCCATTGGCCACTCGGGCACACCGCCTGGGATGTGGCCAGGTGCCCCGCTTCCGCGGCGCTGCTCCCTGGCAACGACGTAAACAATACCTGATCCCCAGGGGTGGTCCGCCACCCGGTTGATCGCCTCTGGATCATGGCCGGGATGGCTAGGCTGGCGCTTACGGTCCGCTGGGCCGTGCCACTGACGGATCTACGTACGAGGAGCCAACTCAAGATGGCCGACTCCAGTTTCGACATCGTCTCGAAGGTCGAGCGGCAGGAGGTCGACAACGCGCTCAACCAGGCGAGCCGCGAGATCTCCCAGCGCTATGACTTCAAGAACGTCGGGGCCTCCATCGACTGGTCGGGCGAGCGGATCGAGATGCGCGCCAACTCCGAGGAGCGGGTGAAGGCGATCCTCGACGTCTTCCAGTCCAAGCTGATCAAGCGCGGGATCTCGCTCAAGGCCCTGGACGCGGATGAGCCGCAGGCGTCCGGCAAGGAGTACAAGATCTTCGCCTCGCTGCAGGAAGGCATCTCGCAGGACAACGCGAAGAAGGTCGCCAAGATCATCCGCGACGAGGGCCCGAAGGGCGTCAAGGCGCAGGTGCAGGGCGAGGAGCTCCGGGTCACCTCGAAGAACCGCGACGATCTGCAGTCCGTGATCGCCCTGCTCAAGGGCAAGGACCTGGACTTCGCGCTCCAGTTCGTCAACTACCGGTAGGCGTTTCCGCCGGTTCACGGCACGCCGGGGCCTCAAGGGGCCCCGGCGTCCATGTGTGCGGCGCCCCCGTCGTCGGCGGCCGGTCGGCCGCCCCGGCTGTCGGCGATCCGCAGAGCGTCGCGGAGGGCTTCGGTCAGCCGGTGCGCCAGGTAGCGGAGTTCCCCGGCGGCCGCCTTACGGTCGCCCAGCAGGGCGTGGGCATGGGCGAGCAGGTCCGCCCCCATGCCCAGCTGCACCGCCTCGGCCTCGTCGGCCCACCGGTTCAGTCGGCTGTCGGCGTCGTCGGAGGACAGGTAGCAGGGCTTGCCGTCCGGGGTGGTCCAGGGCAGTAGGCGTAGGCCGTTCATCGCGATCTTCCTGTCGCCGGGGTTGTTGCGGCCATCCTTGAGCGCGGGCCCATACCTGCGGGAGTTGCCGGGCGTTGACTACGCTGAGGAGTCAACGGTCCACGCAGGGGGTTCCGCCATGGGCGATTTCGGGTCGCGCGTTCGTGCTCTGCTCGCCGAGCGGGGCATATCCCTGCGCGCCACGGCCCGCGCGCTCAACTACGACCCCGCCTATCTCTCGCGCGTGATCAACGGCAGGCAGCAGCCGTCGGAGGCGCTGGCGGCGGCCCTGGACGGCCTTCTGGAGGCCGATGGGGCGCTGGTCTCGCTCAGAGTGCCGGAGGTGCGCCCACCGGAGCCGGGCGCCGGGCGTCCCCTCGGCATCGACGGAGACATCGCGCACATGCGTGCCTCTGTCGCCCATCTGCTGGCGCACGACAACCGGTACGGCGGTGGGACGGTGGCACCGGCGGCCGTACAAGTCTGGCGGGCGGAGCAGCGGAAACTGGACCGGGGCGCCGTTCCCGAGCGGGCACGGGCCGGGTACCTGTCGGCCGTCGCCGAGCTGGCCGAGATCGCGGGCTGGCTGCTGTTCGACTCCAGGCAGTGGGACGCCTCACGGACGGCGTTCCTGGAGTCCCACCTGCTCGCCCGGCAGGCCGGGGACAGGACCATGGAGTGGTTCGCCCTGGACATGCTCGCGATGCACGGCGTACAGACCGGTCGTGCGGGCGAGGCGCTGCGGATCGCGGACGAGCTGCTGACGAGGCCCCGCGTCCCGCCTCGTATCGCGCTGCTCGCACGCATGCGCCAGGGCAGGGCGCTCGCCCAAGTGGGCGACCACCGGCGGGCGCTGGCCGCGCTGGAGGGCGCCAGGGCCGGGCTGGAGGACTCGATCAGCCCCCGGGACCCGGCGTGGGCGTGGTGGGTGAACGACAGCGAGATCACCGGCCACGAGGGCGAGGCGCTCCTGGCCGCCGGTGAGGCCAAGGCCGCGATCCCCAAGATGCGGCGAGCGCTCGAACTGGCCTCGGCGCACTTCCCGGAGGGCCGGGGGACGCTCTACTACAGCGTCGCCCTGCTGGCCGCGTACGCGACCACCCACGCCTGGCGTGAGTGCGAGGCCACTCTGGTCTCGATCAACACCCTGCTGGAGACGGTCGCCTCCGAGCGCAGCCGCGCCAGACTGCGCACCACGCTGCGGGTGATGGCCCGCCAGCCGGACGCTCCCCCGGGAGTGCTGGACCTCGTGAGGCAGACGGCGAGGGCGAGCTGAACCCGCCGCCGCGGGACCGTACCGCTCGGCGTCGACGGACGACTGCTCGCCGGATGATCAACGCCCGGCGAAGGGCTGGTCCGTCGAGACGATGTCGTGGCCGAGGGGGGTCAGGGAGATCGGGATCAGCTTGAAGTTGGCGATGGCCAGCGGGATGCCGATGATCGTCACGCACAGCAGAACGCCGGTGATGATGTGGCCGAGGGCGAGCCACCAGCCCGCGAGGACGAGCCACAGGACATTGCCCACGCAGGAGGCGGCGCCCGCGTCGCGACGGGGGACGGCCGTGCGGCCGAAGGGCCACAGGGCGAACCCGGCGATGCGGAACGAGGCGATCCCGAAGGGGATGCCGATGATGGTGATGCACAGCAGCAGCCCGGCCACGACATAGGCGCAGGCCATCCAGAAGCCGCAGAGTACGAGCCAGATGATGTTCAGAATGGTCTTCACGGTTGCTCCCCCGCCATTTTTTCGAGTCGTGCGATGCGTTCCCGCATGGGCGGGTGGGTGGAGAAGAGCCTGGCCATACCGTCCCCGGCCCGGAACGGGTTGGCGATCATCATATGGCTGGCGGTCTCCAGCCGGGGTTCCGGGGGCAGCGGCAGCGCTTGCGTCCCCGCTTCCAGCTTACGCAGGGCGCTGGCGAGGGCCAGGGGGTCGCCGGTGAGCCGGGCGCCGGACGCGTCGGCCTGGAACTCGCGGGAGCGGCTGACCGCGAGCTGGATGATGGCGGCCGCGAGCGGGCCGAGGAGCATGATCAGCAGCATCCCGACGAAGCCGGGGCCCTCGTCGTCGTCGGACCGGCCGATGGGGATCAGCCAGGCGAAGTTCACCAGGAACACCACGACGCTGGCGAGCGCGCCCGCGATGGAGGAGATGAGGATGTCGCGGTTGTAGACATGGCTCAGCTCATGGCCGATGACCCCGCGCAGCTCGCGCTCGTCGAGCAGGCGCAGGATGCCGTCGGTGCAGCAGACCGCCGCCTTGCGGGGGTTGCGGCCGGTCGCGAAGGCGTTGGGGGCCTCGGTCGGGGAGATGTAGAGCCGCGGCATGGGCTGACGGGCGGCCGTGGAGAGCTCGCGCACCATCCGGTAGAGCCCGGGCGCCTCGAACTCGCTGACGGGGCGCGCCCGCATGGCCCGCAGGGCGAGCTTGTCGCTGTTCCAGAAGGCGTACGCGTTGGTCCCCAGGGCGACGAAGACCGCGATGATCAGCCCCATCCGGCCGAAGAAGCTGCCGATGACGATGATGAGCGCGGACAGTCCCCCGAGGAGTACGGCGGTCTTCAGCCCGTTGTGCCGGCGGTGCACTGTACGCCCTCCCGATGATGCCGCAGGGGAACCGTCCCTGAACTGGTGTTTCCACCTTGCAGTGGACCCTCCTGAACTGGTCAACGCCAGGTGAGGGTCACTAGTTCCCTTGTGCACACGAGGCCAGCCACGGCCCCGGGGCCGTCCTACAGCAGGGCGCCGGAGGCGAACCTGAGGACGAGCTGCGGGGCGCCGGACAGGGCGATACCGAGGACGGCGGCGAGTCCGATGGCGGCCGTCAGGGGGCCGGTGGCCGCCACCGGGGTGACGGGCGCGGTCTCCCCCTCGGGGGTCTGCGGGGCGCGGAAGAGGAGCGCCGTCCACTGGAGGTAGTAGTAGAGGGCGATCACCACGTTCACCGCCATCACGACGGCCAGCCAGCCGAGCCCGGCGTCGACGGCCGTGGAGAAGACGGTCACCTTGGCGAAGAGCCCGATGATGCCCGGCGGCAGCCCGGCCAGGCACAGCAGGAAGAAGCCGAGCGCGAGGGCGGTGGCCGGGCGGGCGGCGTACAGGCCGCGGAAGTCGGTGATGCGGCCGGTGGCGTTCGTACGGGCGACGAGGGCGACGACCGCGAAGGCGCCGAGGTTCACGGCCGCGTACATGAGGGCGTACGCGACGGTCGAGCCGATGGCGTGGGCCGCGTCCCGGGGCGAGTCCGCGTATCCGGCGGCCGCGATGGGGACCAGCAGATAGCCCGCCTGGCCGACGGAGGACCAGGCCAGCAGGCGTACGGCGCTGTGCGCGCGCTCGGGGCGCTGGCGCAGCGCGGCGACGTTGCCCGCGGTCATGGTGAGGGCGGCGAGGACGGCGATGGCCGGGCCCCATACGTCGTCGTACGCCGGGAAGGCGAGGACGGTCACCAGGATGAGGCCGGAGAAGCCGACCGCCTTGCCGACCACGGAGAGGTAGGCGGCCACCGGGATGGGCGCGCCGACGTAGGTGTCCGGGACCCAGAAGTGGAAGGGCACGGCGGCGGTCTTGAAGGCGAAGCCGACCAGGGTGAGGACGACGCCGGTCTGGGCGAGCGTGTCGAGCCGCGGGTCGACGTGGGCGAGGCCGTCGGCGATCCGGGACAGGTGGAGGCTGCCGGTGGCGGCGTAGACGAAGCTGACGCCCAGCAGCATGACGGCGGTCGCGGTGACCGAGGAGAGGAAGAACTTCAGCGCGGCCTCGGAGGAGAGCCGGCTCTCCCGGCGCAGCCCGACGAGCGCGAAGGCGGGCAGGGACGCCACCTCCAGGGCGACGACGAGGGTCGCGAGGTCCCGGGAGGCGGGCAGCAGGGCCGCGCCCGCGGCGGACGACAGCAGCAGGAACCAGAATTCGCCCGCGGGAAGTTTGAGGTCCGCGACGCTGCTGATGGACAGCAGCGCGGTGAGCAGCGCCCCGCCGAGCACCAGCAGCTGGATGACGAGGGTGAAGGTGTCGGCCGTGTAGCTGCACGCCCCGTCGCCGGAGGTGAGGCAGAACGTGGAGCGGTCGCCGTCCAGCAGGGGCAGCAGGCTGAGCCCGGCCAGGACGAGGCCCGCGGTCGCCAGCCAGCCCAGGAGGGCCTTCCTGGGCTCGGGCAGGAAGAGGTCGGCGACGAGGACGACGAGACCGGCCACGGCGGCGATGGTGGGCGGGGCGACGGCGGGCCAGTCGACGGACTGGACGAGGCCCGCGGCGAGACCAGAGGCGAGCGGTGTCATCGGTTGCCTCCCGCGAGGAGCTGCTGCACGGCCGGGTCGGTGAGGCCGAGGAGGGCCGCGGGCCACAGTCCGGCGAGGACGGTGAGGACCACCAGGGGGCTCCAGGCGGCGTATTCGTAGCCGTGGACGTCGGCCAGGGCGGGCCGGGCGGCGGCGTGCTCGGCGCCGGGTTCCTCGGGATGGTCGCCCATGCAGACGCGCCGTACGACGATGAGCATGTAGGCGGCGGTCAGCAGGGTGCCGAAGCCCGCGAGCGCCATATAGGTGAGGTAGGCCGGGCGGCTGAGCCCGTCGGCGGGTTCGAAGGCGCCGAACATGGCGAGCATCTCGCCCCAGAATCCGGCGAGTCCGGGCAGTCCGAGGGAGGCGACGGCGCCGAAGGCGAGCAGTCCGCCGAGCCGGGGTGCCCTGCCGTAAAGGGCGGCGCCGCTGACGCCCGAGAGCTGGTCCAGGTCGGTGGTGCCGGAGCGGTCCTTGAGGGCGCCGACCAGGAAGAAGAGCAGGCCGGTGATGAGGCCGTGGGCGATGTTGGCGAAGAGCGCGCCGTTCACCCCGGTGGGGGTGAGGGTGGCGATGCCGAGCAGGATGAAGCCCATGTGGCCTACGGAGGAGTAGGCGATGAGCCGCTTGAGGTCGCCGCCCGCGCCGCTGCGCGCCAGCGCCAGACAGGCGAGCGATCCGTAGATGATGCCGACGACGGCGAAGGCGGCCAGGTAGGGCGCGAACGTGTGGGCGCCCTCGGGGACCATCGGCAGCACGATGCGGACCAGTCCGTACGTGCCCATCTTGAGCAGGACGCCCGCGAGGAGCACCGAGCCGACGGTGGGCGCGGCGGTGTGGGCGTCCGGCAGCCAGCTGTGCAGCGGCCACATCGGGGCCTTCACGGCGAGCCCGGCGATGAGGGCGAGGGCCGCGATGAGCTGGGTGGTGTGGCTGAGCCCGGAGCCGTTGTCAGTGGCGAGTGCCACCATGTCGAAGGTGCCGCCCTTGACCCCGATGAGGAGGAGGCCGAGCAGCATGATGACGGAGCCGAGCAGCGTGTAGAGGATGAACCGCCAGGCGGCGCGCTCCCGTTCGGCGCCTCCCCACCGGTTGATGAGGAAGTACATCGGGATGAGCGTCATCTCGAACGCCAGGAAGAACAGCATCAGGTCGAGGACCGCGAAGCTGGCCAGGGTGCCGCCCTCCAGGAGGAGCAGCAGCGAGACGAAGCCCTTGGGAGAGCCCCCGGCGGGCATCTTGCGGTACGAGTACACCGCGCAGAGGAACGTCAGCAGCGCGGTCAGGACCAGGAGGGGCAGCGAGACGCCGTCCACGCCGAGGTGGACGCGGATGTTCAGCGCCGGAATCCAGCTGATGTCGGTCTGGGCCTGCATCGTGGCCGGGCGGCCGTGGTCGAAGCCCGCGGCGAGCGCGACGGCGGCGACGAGCACGGCGCCGGCGACGGTGACGCCGTGGCGCAGCACGGCCTGGCCGGGGTCGCGGCCCTTCAGGCCGGGCGGGGCCGGGAGCAGGGCGGCGACGGAGCCGAGCAGGGGGAGCACGACGACGGCCGCGAGGAGGTATTGCAGGACGGTGTGGTTCACGGGTCAGGCTCCCGCTGCGACGAGGACGGCGGCCACGGCCAGGACGAGGGAACCCGCGAGCAGCGCGCCGAGGTAGGTCTGCACATTGCCGGTCTGGGCGCGGCGGACGGCCGCGCCGAGCAGGCGGGGCGCACCGGCCGCGCCGCGTACGTACGTCTCGACGACCTCGCGGTCGAGGAAGCGGACGAGACCGGCGGCGGCGCGCACGGGGCGGACGAACAGGGCGCTGTAGACGGCGTCGAGGTGGAAACCGGCTGCCGCGTGGCGGTGGAGGGGCCCGAGGAGGAGGCGGCCGGGGTCGGCGGGGTCGGTGGCCCCGGCGATGGAGCCGTAGGCGGCCTCGTGGGTGGCGATGGCCTCGACCTCGGAGACGGCGTCGGCGGCGTCCGGGTGGGCGGCCACGGCGCCGATCGGTACGCGGGCGGCCCGCGCCGAGGTGTGCCGCCACGCGGCGTACATGACCAGGAGGCCGATGAGGGCGGCCCCGGTGCCGAGGACGGAGGTGGTGAGGGTCGGGGTGAGCGTCTCACCGTCGAACCAGTCGGGGAGGGTGCCGTAGAACAGTCCGAGGGCGACGGTGGGGATGAAGAGCACCCACAGGACGGCGTTCAGGGCGATCGGCTGCCTGCCGTGGTCGGGGGCCTGCTCGCCCTTGCCGCGGAAGGCGAGCAGCCACAGCCGTCCGGCGTAGGCGGCGGTGAGCAGCGCGGTGAGCACCCCGGCCACGAGTACGGTCCAGCCGACGCCCGTGGGCACGGCGGCGGTGTGGCCGGTGGCGGCGTGTTCGGCGGCGCCGAGGACGGCTTCCTTGGAGAAGAAGCCCGCGAACGGGGGGATGGCGGCGAGCGCGAGCAGCGCGACCGTGGTCGTCCAGTAGGCGTCCGGGATGCGCCCCGGCAGGCCGCTCATCCGGGACATGGCGGCGAGGGAGTTCGTCCCGGCCGCGTGGATGATCACGCCCGCGCCGAGGAAGAGCAGCGCCTTGAACGCGCCGTGGGCGATGAGGTGGAAGACGGCCGCGCCGCGGTCGTCGACGGCCAGCGCGCCGGTCATGTAGCCGAGCTGGCCGACGGTCGAGTAGGCGAGGACGCGTTTGATGTCGTCCTGGGCGAGCGCGGCGAGCGCCGAGCCGACCATGGTGATGGCCGCCATGGCGGCGAGGACGGCGAGGGCTGCGGCCGAGGAGGCGAAGACGGGCAGCAGCCGGGCGATGAAGTAGACACCGGCGGCGACCATGGTGGCGGCGTGGATCAGCGCGGACACCGGGGTGGGACCGGCCATCGCGTCCGGCAGCCAGGTGTGGAGCGGGAACTGGGCCGACTTGCCCGCGACCCCGGCCAGCAGCAGCAGCGCGATCAGGGTGGGGTGGTCCAGCGGGACGCCGGAGGTGGTGGCGGTGAGCCGGGCGTAGATCTCGCTGATGCGGAACGTGCCGGTGTCCCCGGCGAGCGCGAAGATGCCGATCAGGAACGGCACGTCGCCCAGCTTGGTGACGAGGAACGCCTTGAGGGAGGCGGACCGGGCGGCCGCGGTCTCCCAGTAGTGGCCGACCAGGAAGTACGAGCAGATGCCCATGATCTCCCAGCCGACGAGCAGCACGATCAGGTCGTCGGAGTAGACGACGAGGAGCATCGCGGCGGTGAAGAGGGAGACGAGCGCGGCGTAGGAGGGGTAGCGGGGGTCGTCCCGCAGATAGCCGGTCGAGTAGATCTGCACGCAGCACGCGACGACGCCGACGAGGACCGCGACCAGGGCGGCGAACCCGTCGATGTGCAGCGCGAGGTCGATCGGGACCGAGCCGGTGTCGGCGAGCCGGGTGGCGATGGTCAGCGGGGCCTTCCCGGCGCCCTCGCCGCCGCCCTGGCGTACGGCGACGACCACGGCCAGCACGGTCGCGGCGAGGGTGGGCAGGAGGGCGAGGGGGCGTACGAAGCCGGGGGCGCGGCGGCCCAGGAGCAGTCCCGCGGCGGCACCGAGGAAGGGCAGGAGGGGGACGAGAACGGCGGCGGTCGTGGTCGTCACGCGGTCTGCCTCCGGGCGGGAATTCCCTGGTCGGCGCTGTGGTCGGGGCCGTTGTCAGAGCCGTTGCCAGGGCCGTTGTCAGTGGCGGCTGCCATGCTGTCGTCCATGGGGTCCTGGCCGCTCGGCGGGGGGTCGGCCAGGTCCCGGAGCCGGTCGACGTCGGAGGTGCCCCGGTTGCGGTACACGAGCAGGACGATGGCGAGACCGATGCCGATCTCGGCGGCGGCGATGGCGATGGTGAACAGGGTGAGCGCCTGGCCCGCGTGCAGGGTGTCGCGGAGCCAGACGTCGAAGGCGACGAGGTTGAGGTTGACGGCGTTGAGCATCAGCTCGACCGACATCAGCACCAGGATCGCGTTGCGGCGGGCCAGCACGCCGTACAGGCCGGTGCAGAAGAGGAGGACGGCGAGCACGGCGGGGTAGGCGAGGTGCATCAGCGCTCCTCCTCGACCTTCTTGCGGGACAGCACGATCGCGCCGACGAGCGCGGCGAGCAGCAGCACGGACAGCGCCTCGAACGGCAGCACCCAGTACCGGAAGAGGCTCTCACCCGAGACGGCGGTGGAGCCCTGTACGCCCTTGTCCAGGTCGATCCAGGTGGCCCGGAAGGCGTCCACGACCACCCACACCAGCGCGGCCGCGGCGGTGACGGCCACCGCGAGGGCGGCCGGGCGGTTGCCCGAATCGGCGTCCGGGGAGCGGCCGATGGGCGCCCTGGTCATCATCAGCCCGAAGAGGAGGAGGACGACGACGGAGCCGACGTAGATCAGCACCTGCACCCACGCGATGAACTCCGCGGTGAGCAGCAGGTATTCGACGGCGATGCCACCGAGCGCCACCACCAGCCACAGGGCGGCGTGCACCAGTTGCTTGGTGGTGACGGTGATGACGGCCGCGGCGAACGTCACGATGCCCACGAGGAGGAAGGCGATCTCGACGCCGGTGGGCGACAGGAACCCGTGGCCGGTGGCGGCCAGGTGGACCGCGGTGCTCACGAGGCGGCCCCGTTCGTCCCGTCGTTCGCTTCCGCCGCGTCGGCGGCCTTGGCGGCTTCGGCTGCCTTCGCTTCTTCGGCTGCCTTCGCTTCGGCCGCGGCCTGCTTCTCGGCGGCCTTGCGGGCGGCGCCGATCTCCTTCGGCTCCTCGGCGGCCGGGTCCAGCGCGGGCGGCGCGGGCACCGTCCACATCCATTCGCGGAGCTTGTCCCGCTCATGGGTGAGGTCGCGGATGTCCTCCTCCGCGTACTCGAACTCCGGCGACCAGAACAGCGCGTCGAAAGGACACACCTCGATGCAGATACCGCAGTACATGCACAGGGCGAAGTCGATGGCGAACCGGTCCAGCACGTTGCGGCTGCGCTCGCGCCCGCCCGGCGCCGCCGGGGGCGCCGTCTCCTTGTGCGAGTCGATGTAGATGCACCAGTCCGGGCACTCGCGCGCACAGAGCATGCAGACCGTGCAGTTCTCCTCGAACAGCCCGATCACCCCGCGGGTACGGGGCGGCAGTTCGGGCTGGACCTCCGGATACTGCGCGGTGTGCGACCTGCGGGTCATCGTGCGCAGGGTGACAGCCAGGCCCTTGGCCAGGCCGGAACCGGGAATACCCATCAGGAGATCACCACCTTGACGACGCCGGTGAGGGCGATCTGGGCGAGAGAGAGCGGAATGAGGCAGGTCCAGGCGAGCTTCTGCAGCTGGTCCTCGCGCAGCCGCGGATAGCTCACCCGCAGCCAGATCACGACGAAGGCGAGGACGGCCGTCTTGAGCAGCGTCCACAGCCAGCCCACGTCGCCCGAGAACGGACCGTGCCAGCCGCCGAGGAAGAGGACGGTGGTCAGCCCGCACAGGATCACGATGCCCGCGTACTCGGCGAGCAGGAAGAGCGCGAACCGCAGCCCGGTGTACTCGGTGTACGCACCGAAGATGATCTCGGAGTCGGCCACCGGGGCGTCGAACGGCGGGCGTTGCAGCTCCGCCAGCCCGGCGGTGAAGAACACCAGCCCGCCGACGATCTGCCACGGCACCCACCACCACTCGAACGCGTCGAGGATGCCGGGCAGCGACACCGTGCCCGCGGCCATCGCCACGGACGCGGCGGCGAGCAGCATCGGCAGCTCGTACGCCATGAGCTGAGCGGCGGTGCGGAGGCCGCCGAGCAGGGAGAACTTATTGGCCGAGGCCCAGCCCGCCATCAGCGAGCCCAGCACGCCGACGCCCATCACCGCGAGCGCGAAGAAGATGCCCGCGTCGATGGTCTCCCCGACCGCGCCGCCCGGGCCGATCGGGATCGCGACCAGGACCAGCAGATACGGCAGCAGCGCGACGGCGGGCGCGAGCTGGAAGATCCGCCGGTCGGCCCCGGCCGGAACGATGTCCTCCTTCTGCGCGAACTTCACCCCGTCCGCGACCAGCTGGGCCCACCCGTGGAACCCACCCGCGTACATCGGCCCGAGGCGGCCCTGCATATGGGCCATGACCTTGTGCTCGGTCTGACCGACGAGCAGCGGGAGGACCAGGAACGCGACGAGCAGGGCGAGCAGTCGCAGCGCGACGTCGAGGACGTCGTTCACGCGGTGCCTCCTGGTGGTCCGTCGGGGTGGTTCGTCGTCTCGTCATCGCCGCCGGGTTTCGCGGCGTCCGGTTGCTCGCGGGCGTCCGGTTTCGCGGCGTCCTGTTCCGGGGTACCGGATTGGCCCTCGTCCGCTCCCGGCTCGCGACCGGACGCGGGGGCCTCCGGCGCGGTGCCGGGCTCCTCCGCGTCGTCCCGGGCCGGGCGCGGGTTGTGCCAGGGGGCATCGGACGAGCGGGGCCGCCGTGCCGGGCGCGTGCCCGGGCCGCCGGAGGGCCGTCCGTCGGACCGCTCGTCCGCCGCATCAGCCTGGGCGGGGCCCGATGCGTCGGGCGCCGTCGTCCCGGGTTCCGCGTCAGCGGCCGTCCGCTCGGGCGCCGAGGTCTGTTCCGATGGCGTCGGCTCACCAGGTGACGCACTGCGCGTGCGGCGGGCCGGGCGCTCGGGCGCCGGGGTCTGCTCCGGCGATGTCGGCTCCGCGGTCGACCCCGCATCCGCCGGGGCGTCCGTCGCCGGTGCCGTGTCGGCAGCCGCCGCGGCCCGCTGGGCCGCCGAGTCCTCGCCCGCACTGCGGGCAGCGCGGCTCGACTGCTCGGCCGAGGCCGCCCCCGATGCGTCGGGGGCCGTCGTCCCGGGCTCCGCGTCAGCGGCCGTCGTCCCGGCCGCCCGCTGGCTCGCCGAACCCGCCGACGCGCTGCGTGCGCGGCGGGCAGGGCGCTCGGGGGGCGGCGTCGCCTCAGCGGCCGTCTCGGGCTGCTGGGGGGCCGAGCCCGGTGCTGTGGGGCGGGGGCGACGGACCGGGCGGTCGCCCGCCGCGCGGGCGCCGCGGGCCGGGCGGGCGGGGGCGGGCGGGAGCTGGCCCTTGAGGGGGCCCCATTCGTTGGGGTCGGGCACGCCCGGCGGGAGCATCTGGCGCCGCTTGGGGCCGCCGTGCTCGGACTCCCCCGGCTCCTTCGCGCCCGGCCAGGCCTTGGCGACCCGGGCCGCCAGCACGAAGTCCTTGCGCAGCGGGTGGCCCTCGAAGTTGTCGGGCAGCAGCAGCGGCGCGAGGCCGGGGTGACCGGTGAAGCCGATCCCGAACATCTCGTGGGTCTCGCGCTCGTGCCAGGCTGCGCCCGCGTAAACGGCCACGGCGGTGGGCAGCGCGGCCGCGTCGTGCGGGACGGTGGTGCGGACCAGCAGGCGGCGTATGGCGGCGCCGGGCGTGAGGGCGACGACGTGGGCGGCCACGCGGAAGCCCTGGCCGGGCTCGTCCACCGCGCTCAGCCAGTCGAAGTAGGTGCAGCCGAGGGTGTCGCGGGCGGTCTCCAGCGCCGTGATCCAGGCCTCGGCGGGCACGTCGACGGTGAGCAGGCTGTATGCCTCCTCGGCCGTGGCGCCTTCGCCGAACAGTTCGGCGGCGGGGGCCGGAAGCCAGCCCACCGCGGCTTCCTGGGTCGACTCGGTCGGCCCGGTCGGCTCAGGCTCCTCGTTCGGCTCAGGCGCCTCGTTCGGCTCCGTCATCGCGCGTCCTCCCCACCCGTCGGGGGCGCGACCAGGCCGCTGCGCAGCGCGGCCGTGGACGGGCGGTCGTCACGCGTCGCGTACCGCTCCCCCAGCGACTCGCGGGCGATCTTCTCCTGGAGCTTGAGAATCCCCTGGAGCAGCGCCTCGGGCCGGGGCGGGCAGCCGGGGACGTACACGTCGACCGGGATGATCTGGTCGACGCCCTTGGTGACGGCGTACGAGTCCCAGTACGGGCCGCCGCAGTTCGAGCAGGCGCCGAAGGAGATCACGTACTTCGGTTCCGGCATCTGTTCGTAGAGCCGCTTGACCGCGGGCGCCATCTTGTCCGTGACCGTGCCGGAGACGACCATGAGGTCGGCCTGGCGCGGGCCGGGCGCGAAGGGGATCACGCCGAGCCGCATGAAGTCGTGGCGGGCCATCGAGGCGGCGATGAACTCGATGGCACAGCAGGCCAGCCCGAAGTTGAACACCCACAGGCTGTAGCGGCGGCCCCAGTTCAGGACCACCTTCATCGGTTCGGGCGCCAGCCGGGCGAGCGGGCCGAGGCGGCGCGGCTCCGGGAGATCCACGGGAGCCTGCGCGGGGGTCGGTGTCACGTCCATTCCAGGACGCCCTTCTTCCATGCGTACAGCAGACCTACGGCGAGAAACCCGAGGAAGATGAACATCTCCACCAGGGTGGCGGCGCCGAAACCGGGCGCGGCGAAGACCGTCGCCCAGGGGAACAGGAAGATCGAATCCACCGCGAAAATCACGTACAGGAAAGCGTAGACGTAGTAGCGGACCTGGGTGTGTGCCCAGCTCTCGCCCACGGGGTCCACGCCGCACTCGTAGGTCAGCAGCTTCTCCGGCGTCGGCACCACCGGCCGCAGCAGCCGCCCTGCCCCGAAGGCCACGGCGACGAAGACCACCCCAACCGCCGCGGCCAGACCCACCAGCGTATAGGCGTGGAAGTAGTCGGCCGCGAGCGGGACGCTACTGGCCGCGCGTACGGTCGTCGCCTCCGGCACGTCCGCCCCTCGCTCCCTGTTCCTGCCTGCTGCTCGTCGACCTCGTGTGTTCGACGATCCGTACGCACGGGAGTCTAGGCCCTACCGGCGGTGGGGTGATCCGCCCGTCCGGCATGCGGAGCGCGGCACGGGTCCGGGGCGGGTCCCCGACGAGCGCGGCAAGGGGCCGGGGCAGGGCCGGAACGGTGGGGATAGCCCTACTCACGCCCGGCGACGTACCCCATGGCGCCGCCCGCCCGGGCGCGGCAGTCTTTGCTGCCATGACCTCCAGTTCCCCCGGCGAGGGCGGCGGCGAGCGACTGCCGCGCCCACCCGCCTTCGGCTATCCCGCGCAGACATGGAAGGAGATCTCCCATCTCCTGGTCAATCTGCCGATGGGCATCTTCGGTTTCGTCTACGCGCTGACCTGGCTGGCCGTGGGCGTGGGCATGGCGGTAACGATCGCGGGTCTGCCGGTGCTGGCCGTGGGCCTGCTGGGCAGCCGCGGGTTCGCCCGGTCCGAACGGCAGCGGGCCCGTGCGCTGCTGTCGGTCCGGGTGGACGAGCCCAGCCGGATGCCGGGCCGCCCCGGCGAAGGCTTCTTCGGCTGGCTGTGGCGGAGCCTGCGGGACCCGGTGGGCTGGCGCGCGACGCTCTACGCCGCCATCCGGATGCCCTGGGGCATCCTGACCTTCGCCGTGACGCTGACCTCGCTGTTCATCGCCTGGCCGGTGCTGCCCTGGATCGCCCGGGCGCTGACCAACGTCGACCGGCTGATGGTGCGCGGGCTGCTGTCGCCGTCGGATGAGCTGGAGCGGCGTATCACGGAGCTGGAGTCGGACCGGGGCACGGTCGTCGACACCGCAGCCGCCGACCTGCGCCGCATCGAACGCGACCTCCACGACGGAGCACAAGCCCGCCTCGTCGCCCTCGCCATGGACCTCGGCCTCGCCAAAGAAAAACTCGACGAAGACCCCCAAACAGCCGCCCGCATGGTCGACGAAGCCCACGGCGAAATCAAACTCGCCCTCCAAGAACTCCGCGACCTCGCCCGCGGCATCCACCCCGCCATCCTCACCGACCGCGGCCTCGGCCCCGCCCTCTCCGCACTCGCCGCCCGCTGCACCGTCCCCGTCACCGTCACCACCGACCTACCCCAACGACCCGCACCCGCCATCGAAGGCATCGCCTACTTCACCGTCTCCGAACTCCTCCAGAACATCAGCAAACACAGCCACGCCCGGACGGCATCGGTGACCCTGGCCCGGTCCGGCAGCAGGCTGCTGATCCGGGTGCGGGACGACGGACGCGGGGGTGCGTCCCCGGCCGGGGGCAGCGGGCTGGCCGGGCTGGCGGAACGGCTGGGCTCGGTCGACGGCCGGTTCGTGGTGGACTCCCCGCCCGGCGGCCCGACCTCGGTGGACGCCGAGCTGCCGTGGCGCGACCGCGACGGCGGCAGCCATACCGGCGGAGCCCCCCGCCGCCCGGCGGCTGCCCGCCGCACACCATGAGCCGGGCGGAAGGGGTGGGGTTAGCCCCCGGCTGAAGACGCCGACCCGCTTCATGGCCCGGCCCACCGGCGCCCGGGACTCTGGAACACGACGACAGCGGTACGACGACAGCGGACAAGCCGGGCACCGGCTTCGGGAGGACGGACGACGAGATGGCCACCGCATACGGACCGTACGGGCCGGGGAGCGAGCCCCGGCGCGGCCTGGTGCCGCCGGTACTGCGCGCGCCGTTCGAGGCCCGCGTCTGGCGCGAGTTCCTCTATCTGATGATCAGCCTGCCGATGGCGCTCCTGACCTTCACCTACGCGGTTGTCATGCTCTCCCTCGGCGCGGGGCTCCTGATCACCTTCCTCGGCGTTCCGGTGCTCGGCGCCGCCCTCGCGGGCTGCCGGGGCATCGGGGTCGTGGAGCGGGCCCGCGCCCGTGCGCTGCTGGGGCTGGAGGTGGCGGAGCCGGAGCCGGTGCGCACGTCCGGCGGCAAGCGGGGGCCGGTGTCGTGGGTGGGCGCGCTGCTCAAGAGCGGCACCTCGTGGCGGCACGCCCTGTACGCGCTGCTGCACCTGCCGTGGGCGATCTTCGGCTTCACCGTGGCGATCGTGTTCGCCTGCTACGGCTGGGGTTTCGCGACGTATCCGCTGTGGCGGTGGGTCTTCCCCACGTACCTCGGCCGACCGGGCATCGAGCTGTTCGAGGACGGCAGCCGGGGGCGCCACTTCTACCTGGACACCCCGTTCGAGGTCACCGCGGCCTGCGTCCTCGGGGTGCTGGTCCTCCTGGCGACGCCGTGGGTGATGCGGGCGCTGACCACCGTCGACCGGCTCCTGGTCATCGGGCTGCTGGGGCCGTCCCGGCTCGCGACCCGGGTGTGGGAGCTGGAGTCGGACCGGGGCACGGTCGTCGACACCGCCGCCGCCGACCTGCGCCGCATCGAACGCGACCTCCACGACGGAGCACAAGCCCGCCTCGTCGCCCTCGCCATGGACCTCGGCCTCGCCAAAGAAAAACTCGACGAAGACCCCCAAACAGCCGCCCGCATGGTCGACGAAGCCCACGGCGAAATCAAACTCGCCCTCCAAGAACTCCGCGACCTCGCCCGCGGCATCCACCCCGCCATCCTCACCGACCGCGGCCTCGGCCCCGCCCTCTCCGCACTCGCCGCCCGCTGCACCGTCCCCGTCACCGTCACCACCGACCTACCCCAACGACCCGCACCCGCCATCGAAGGCATCGCCTACTTCACCGTCTCCGAACTCCTCCAGAACATCAGCAAACACAGCGCCGCACGCACCGCCGATGTCGACGTGTGGCGCGCCGACGGCCGGGTGATGCTGCGGGTCGGCGACGACGGGCGCGGCGGGGCCAATGCCTCGGCCGGGGGCAGCGGGCTGGCGGGGCTGGCCGAGCGCATCGAGGCGGTCGACGGGGTGCTGATCGTCCACTCCCCGCCCGGCGGCCCGACCTCGGTGACCGTGGAGCTGCCCTGGCGCTGACGGCGGCCCCCGGTCCCGGTCACACAGGTCCCCCAGGCCCCCGCGCGCGGTATGCGCGACGAAGGCGTCCGAATCCTGGAATGCTGGCCCCGACAACGCGGAAACGACTGGGGGCCGGGCATCGTGGTGGAGGACAGAGTGCGGGTGGTCATCGCCGAGGATTCGGTGCTGCTGCGGGAGGGCCTGACCCGGCTGCTGACCGACCGCGGCCATGACGTCGTCATGGGAGTGGGGGACGCGGAGGCGCTGGTCAAGGCCATCCGCGAGCTGGCCGACGAGGGCGCGCTGCCGGATGTGGTGGTCGCCGACGTACGGATGCCGCCCAGCCACACCGACGAGGGGGTGCGGGCCGCGATCCAGCTGCGCCGCGACCATCCCGGGATCGGCGTGCTGGTGCTCTCGCAGTACGTGGAGGAGCAGTACGCGACCGAGCTGCTGGCCGGGAACAGCCGCGGCATCGGCTATCTGCTCAAGGACCGGGTGGCCGACGTGCGCGAGTTCGTGGACGCGGTGGTGCGGGTGGCCCGCGGCGGTACGGCGCTGGACCCGGAGGTCGTCGCCCAGCTGCTGGGCCGCAGCCGCAAACAGGACGTACTGGCCGGGCTCACCCCTCGGGAGCGGGAGGTCCTGGTCCTGATGGCCGAGGGCCGGACGAACGGGGCGATCGCCCGGCAGCTGGTGGTGAGCGACGGCGCGGTCGAGAAGCACATCAGCAACATCTTCCTGAAGCTCGGCCTGTCGCCGAGTGACGGGGATCACCGCCGGGTGCTCGCCGTGCTCACGTACCTCAACTCCTGACGGCGGTGTCCGCCGCCGGTCGCCAAGGGGGTCGTAGGACCACAGGACGACCAAAGCGGGACCAAAGGCCGAGTGAGGGGATCACCAGAATTGACGCCACGGGGGTAGGGAAAGTCATGCCACGTCACGGCATAACGGACACTTGGCTCGGGATTCATCAGGCGCTCCGGCCAAGGAAGGCGAGCCTTACCGACGTACGATGGCCGTGGGACAACCGGTCGGCACCGACGGTCTAAGGTGCGCCGCCTCTAGGGAGGTCCGAAGCAGTGACCAGCCAGGTCAGCAGCCCGGCCGAGCAGGCCGAACCAGCCGATCAGCAGAGCGAGCGGGGGCTCGCCGGGGAACGGGGAACACCGGACGGCGGCAAGGAGGTCCGCCGTCTGGATCGCGTCATCATCCGATTCGCGGGTGACTCGGGTGACGGTATGCAGCTCACCGGAGACCGGTTCACCTCGGAGACGGCGTCGTTCGGGAACGACCTGTCGACTCTGCCGAACTTCCCGGCGGAGATCCGCGCGCCCGCCGGAACCCTGCCCGGAGTGTCGAGCTTCCAGCTCCACTTCGCCGATCACGACATCCTCACCCCCGGCGACGCGCCGGACGTTCTGGTGGCGATGAATCCGGCCGCGCTCAAGGCCAACCTGGGCGACGTGCCGCGCGGCGCCGACATCATCGTCAACACCGACGAGTTCACCAAGCGGCCGATGGCGAAGGTCGGCTACGAGCGCAGCCCGCTCGAAGACGGCTCGCTGGATGCGTACCAGGTCCACCCGGTGCCGCTGACGACGCTGACCATCGAGGCCCTCAAGGAGTTCGGGCTGTCGCGGAAGGAGGCGGAGCGCAGCAAGAACATGTTCGCGCTCGGCCTGCTGTCGTGGATGTACCACCGGCCCACGGAGAACACCGAGAAGTTCCTGCGCCAGAAGTTCGCCAAGAAGCCGCAGATCGCCGAGGCGAACGTGGCGGCCTTCCGGGCCGGGTGGAACTTCGGCGAGACCACCGAGGACTTCGCCGTCTCCTACGAGGTGGCGCCCGCCTCCACCGCCTTCCCGGCGGGGACGTACCGGAACATCTCCGGCAACCTGGCGCTGTCCTACGGGCTGGTCGCCGCGTCCCGGCAGGCGGATCTGCCGCTGTTCCTGGGCTCGTACCCGATCACCCCGGCCTCCGACATCCTGCACGAGCTGAGCAAGCACAAGAACTTCGGCGTGCGCACCTTCCAGGCCGAGGACGAGATCGCGGGCATCGGCGCGGCGCTGGGCGCGGCGTTCGGCGGGCAGCTCGCGGTGACCACCACGTCCGGGCCGGGGGTGGCGCTGAAGTCGGAGACCATCGGGCTCGCGGTCAGCCTGGAGCTGCCGCTGCTGGTGATCGACATCCAGCGCGGCGGGCCGTCCACGGGGCTGCCGACCAAGACCGAGCAGGCGGATCTGCTCCAGGCGATGTACGGGCGCAACGGCGAGGCGCCGGTGCCGATCGTGGCCCCGAAGACCCCGGCCGACTGCTTCGACGCCACGCTGGAAGCGGCGCGCATCGCGCTCACCTACCGCACCCCGGTCTTCCTGCTGTCCGACGGCTATCTGGCCAACGGGTCGGAGCCGTGGCGGGTGCCGGATGTCGACGGCCTGCCGGATCTGCGGGTCCAGTTCGCGACCGGCCCCAACCACACCACCGAGGACGGCACCGAGGTCTTCTGGCCGTACAAGCGCGACCCGCTGACCCTGGCCCGCCCGTGGGCGGTGCCCGGCACCCCGGGGCTGGAGCACCGCATCGGCGGCATCGAGAAGCAGGACGGCTCCGGCAACATCTCCTACGACCCCGCCAACCACGACTACATGGTCCGCGTCCGGCAGGCCAAGGTCGACGGCATCGAGGTCGAGGATCTGACGGTGGACGACCCCACCGGCGACGCCCGCACCCTGGTGCTGGGCTGGGGCTCGACGTACGGGCCGATCACCGCCGCCGTGCGCCGGGTGCGCCGGGCGGGCGACCGGATCGCCCAGGCCCATCTGCGCCATCTGAACCCCTTCCCGGCCAACCTGGGAGCGGTGCTGGCCCGCTACGACAAGGTCGTCGTGCCCGAGATGAACCTCGGCCAGCTCGCCACCCTCATCCGCGCCAAGTACCTCGTCGACACCCGCTCCTTCACACAGGTGCGGGGACTGCCGTTCAAGGCCGAGCAGCTGGCGACGGCCCTCAAGGAGGCCATCGATGACTGAGACCATCTCGCAGCCGCCCACCGCTCTGGCCGAGGCGCTGTCCCTGGTGCCCAAGGCCGAGGGCAAGCAGTCGATGAAGGACTTCAAGTCCGACCAGGAAGTGCGCTGGTGCCCCGGCTGCGGTGACTACGCGGTCCTCGCCGCCGTCCAGGGCTTCATGCCCGAACTGGGGCTGGCGAAGGAGAACATCGTCTTCGTCTCCGGCATCGGCTGCTCCTCCCGCTTCCCGTACTACATGAACACCTACGGGATGCACTCCATCCACGGCCGCGCCCCGGCGATCGCCACCGGTCTCGCCGCCTCCCGGCGCGATCTGTCGGTATGGGTGGTCACTGGTGACGGCGATGCGCTGTCCATCGGCGGCAACCACCTCATCCA
Source organism: Streptomyces sp. NPDC005962 (assembly GCF_040629205.1). Lineage (NCBI taxonomy): Bacteria > Bacillati > Actinomycetota > Actinomycetes > Kitasatosporales > Streptomycetaceae > Streptomyces > Streptomyces sp. NPDC005962. Next base: position 36,821 of record NZ_JBEXVE010000025.1, read on the forward strand.
CGCCCTGCGCCGCAATGTGAACCTGAAGATCCTGCTCTTCAACAACCGCATCTACGGGCTCACCAAGGGCCAGTACAGCCCGACCTCCGAGGTCGGCAAGATCACCAAGTCCACCCCGATGGGGTCCCTGGACGCGCCGTTCAACCCGCTCTCGCTGGCGATCGGCGCCGAGGCGGGCTTCGTCGCCCGCACCGTGGACTCCGACCGCAAGCACCTCACCCAGGTGCTGCGCGAGGCCGCCGCCCACCCGGGCACCGCGCTGGTGGAGATCTACCAGAACTGCAACATCTTCAACGACGGCGCCTTCGACGCGCTCAAGGACAAGGAGCGGGCCGAGGAGGCCGTGATCCGGCTGGAGCACGGCAGACCGATCCGCTTTGGCGCCGGGCTGGCCAAGGGCGTCGTCCGCGACCAGGCCACCGGTGACCTGGAGGTCGTCGCGGTCACCCCGGAGAACGAGGACCGCGTCCTGGTCCACGACGCCCACGCGGACTCCCCGACCAACGCGTTCGCGCTGTCCCGGCTGGCCCACCCGGACACCCTGCACCACACCCCCATCGGGGTACTGCGCGACGTCCGGCGCCCGGTCTACGACGACCAGATGTCGACGCAGCTCGACGCCGCCGTCGAGCAGAAGGGCAAGGGCGACCTCGGCGCGCTGCTCGCGGGCAACGACACCTGGACCGTCGTCGGCTGAGCCGCACGACCGCATTTCCCGCACACACGGCCAGGCCGGGTCTACGCACCCGGCCTGGCCGCGTCGTACGCCGCCCGGGCCTCCAGTACCTCCGGGGCGCACTCCTCCGCCCAGCCCGCCAGCGCCCCCACCCGGCTCGCCGCCTCCCGACCCAGGCCGGTCAGGGAGTAATCCACATGCGGCGGGATGACGGGGTGCGCCTCGCGGTGGACGAAACCGTCGCGCTCCAGGGTCTGGAGCGTCTGGGCGAGCACCTTCTCGCTGACCCCGCCGATCTCGCGCCGCAGCTCACTGAAGCGGTGGGTGCCGTCCAGCAGGACGGCGAGCACCAGCACACCCCAGCGGCTGGTCATGTGCTCCAGGATCAGCCGCGAAGGGCAGACCGTGGGGTTACCACTTACCTTCATGCCAGTACCTTACGTCAAAGTGGGTACTTTCGAATGGTTAGCGCTGTGCCTAGAGTGGCTCACGGAAGCCAGACGAGACGTCGCGGCCAGCAGCCGCGAGCACAAGAGCAGAAGAGAGAGACACCCCCATGAGCATCGTCGTCACCGGAGCCACCGGGCACCTCGGCCGCCTCGTCATCGACGGCCTGCTGGAGAAGGTTCCGGCCGACCGGATCACCGCGGTCGTACGCGACGCCGACAAGGCCGCCGGTCTCGCCGCCCGCGGCGTCACCCTGAAGGTGGCCGACTACAGCCGCCCCGAGACGCTGCGCGGCGCCTTCGCCGCGGGCGACAAGGTGCTGCTGATCTCCGGCAGCGAGGTCGGGCAGCGCGTTCCGCAGCACCAGGCCGTCATCGACGCCGCCAAGGAGGCCGGGGTCGCGCTGCTCGCCTACACCAGCATCCTGGGCGGTCCGGCCGCCGACTTCACGCTCGCCGACGAACACCGCGCCACCGAGCAGGCCATCACCGAGTCCGGTCTGCCGTACGCGCTGCTGCGCAACGGCTGGTACAACGAGAACTACACCGAGCGGCTGGCCCCCGTGCTGGAGCACGGCGCCGTCGTCGCCGCCGCGGGCGAGGGCCGGGTCGCCTCCGCCTCGCGCGCCGACTACGCGGCCGCCGCCGTCGCCGTACTGACCGGCGAGGGCCACGAGAACACGGCCTACGAGCTGTCCGGCGACACCGCCTGGAGCTTCGCCGAGTACGCCGCCGAGATCGCCCGCCAGACCGGCAAGGAGATCGCCTACCGCGCCGTCTCCGCCGACGAGGTCCGGGGAATCCTCACCGGCGCGGGCCTGCCCGAGCCGCTCGCCGCCATCCTGGCCGACGTCGACGCCGCGATCGAGCGCGGCCGACTGGCCGCCACCCCCGGCGACCTGTCCCGACTGACCGGTCGCCCCACCACCCCGATCGCGGACTCCCTCACCCTGGCCCTCAAGGGCTGACCCCACGGCCCGGGCGCACGGCCCGGGGCGGCCCGGGGCGGCCTGCCTGTCAGTCCCATATCGCGGATACGGTGATGACAGGCGGGCCGCCCGGCGTTACCGTCGGACAGGCTCCCGATCGGTCGTCACGCCCCGGGGCCGCCGCGCCGTCGGGGAGGGCCCTCATGCAGCCGCAGCACCGCCAGGACCGCGCCGGTCTCCTCTGCGGCTTCGCCGCGTACGGCCTGTGGGGCCTCGCCCCGCTCTTCTGGCCGCTGCTGCAGCCCGCCGGGGCGGTGGAGATCCTCGCCCACCGCATGGTCTGGTCGCTGGTGGTCGTCGGACTCATCCTGCTGGTGCTGCGCCGCTGGTCCTGGGTCGGGCCGCTGCTGCGGCAGCCCCGGCGGCTCGGTCTCGTCGCGCTCGCCGCGACCGCCATCTCCGTCAACTGGGGCCTGTACATCTGGGGCGTCAACAGCGGACACGTCGTCGAGACGGCGCTCGGCTACTTCATCAATCCCCTGGTCAGCATCGGCTTCGGCGTCCTGCTGCTGCGCGAGCGGCTGCGCCCCGCGCAGTGGGCGGCGGTCGGCGTCGGCGTGGTAGCGGTGGGCGTGCTGGCCGTCGGCTACGGCAAGCTGCCCTGGATCTCCCTCACGCTGGCCTTCTCGTTCGCCACGTACGGCCTGGTCAAGAAGCGGATCGGACTGGACGGGCTGGAGTCGCTGGCGGCCGAGACCGCCGTCCAGTTCCTGCCCGCGCTGGGCTTCCTCGTCTACCTCACGGCGCGCGGCGACAGCACGTTCGGCAGCGGCGGCGGCATGGGGCATTCGGTGCTGCTGGTGAGCTGCGGGGTGATCACCGCGGGGCCGCTGATCCTGTTCGGGGCCGCCGCGGTACGGCTGCCGCTGTCGACGATCGGGATGCTCCAGTACCTCACCCCCACCTCGCAGTTCATCCTCGGGGTGACCCTCTTCCACGAGTCCATGCCGCCCGAGCGGTGGGCGGGCTTCGCCCTCGTCTGGCTCGCCCTCGCGCTGCTCACCTGGGACGCGCTGCACACGGCGCACCGGGCGCGCCGGGCGCTGGCGGACGCCGCCGTACGGGCGGCCGTGGCACCGGGCGTGAGCCCGGACGTGACGCCAGGCGTGGCACCGGGCGTAACGCCGGGCAGGGCGGCGGAGGCACAGCCGGGACCGCTATCCGGCGGATGATGTCCGGTTTCCGCTCTTGACGGAGCATCAGCCACACCCGGAGCATCAGCACGCGCCATCTCGGCGTCATATCGTCATACCGCTCCACCACCCCCATGGGTACACGTACGTGCATCACACAGCGTCACGTCCTTCCGTGCAGTCCTCGTTCGGAATCGGAGCCCCCCATGTCGTCATGTGCTGATCCGCACCACACCCCCCGAAGATCCGCGAACCGCCGGGCGGCCGCCGCCGTCGCCGCCGGAGCGGCGATCGCCGCCCTGGTCTCGGCCGCCCCGGCCACCTCCGCGGCCGCCGCATCCGCGCCGTCCGCCTCAGTCGCCTCGGCCGCCTCATCCAGGGCCGCCCTCGCCGTACCGGACGTACCCCTGGCCAACGTCAAGGCGCATCTGGCCCAGCTGCAGTCCATAGCCACCGCCAACGGCGGCAACCGCGCCCACGGCCGCCCCGGCTACAAGGCGTCGCTCGACTACATCAAGGGCAAGCTGGACGCGGCCGGGTTCACCACCACCGTCCAGCAGTTCACCTCCAGCGGCTCCACCGGCTACAACCTCATCGCCGACTGGCCCGGCGGCGACGCCGACAAGGTCGTGTTCTCCGGCGCCCATCTGGACTCCGTCTCCGCCGGTCCCGGCATCAACGACAACGGCTCGGGGTCCGCCGCCATCCTGGAGACCGCGCTCACCGTCGCCCGCTCGGGGCTGCAGCCCGCCAAGCATCTGCGGTTCGCCTGGTGGGGCGCCGAGGAGCTGGGCATGGTCGGGTCGCGGAACTACGTCAACGGCCTGTCGTCCGCCAACCGGGCGAAGATCGACAGCTATCTCAACTTCGACATGATCGGCTCGCCCAACCCGGGCTACTTCGTCTACGACGACGACACCCGGCTCGAAGGGGTCTTCAAGGACTTCTTCGCCACCAAGGGCGTCCCGACGGAGATAGAGACCGAGGGCGACGGGCGCTCCGACCACGCTCCGTTCAAGAACGCGGGCATCCCGGTGGGCGGCCTGTTCAGCGGCGCCGACTACATCAAGACCGCCGCCCAGGCCCAGAAGTGGGGCGGTACCTCCGGTCAGGCCTTCGACCGCTGCTACCACCGCTCGTGCGACACCACGTCCAACACGAACGACACCGCGCTGGACCGCAACAGCGACGCCATCGCGTACGCCGTCTGGACGCTGTCCTCCTGACCCGTCGGCAGCACGGTCTGAGCGTCCGTACCGCCCGGTGCGGACCGCTCAGACCGTGATGTCCTTCGTGCTGAACCGGGCCCAGGCCGCCGAGCCGAACACCGCCAGATACAGCCCCTGCAACTCGGCGTTCTTGATCAGCTGGTCCCAGTAGACCGGCTGGCGGAGGAGATCCGCGAAGCTGAGCCAGTAGTGCGGGAAGAGATACGGCTGGATCGCGTGCAGCTGCGGGATCGTGTCCAGGATCTGCACCGTGACCACCAGCCCGACCGTGGTCGCCATGGCCGCGATCCCGCTGTTGGTCAGGGTCGAGACGAACAGGCCCACCGCCGCGATCCCCACCAGTGACAGCGCCACGACGCCCGCCACGCCGACCGCCCTTACCAGCGCGTCGCCGAAGGACACCGAGGTGCCGGAGATCAGCGTGACATCGCCGAGCGGGAACAGCATCGCCCCGGCCGCGAGCCCGGCGGCGGCCACCGCGAGGGTCGCGGCCAGGCAGAACGCCAGGATGGTGACGAACTTGGCGAGCAGCAGCCGGGCGCGCCCGGCGGGGGCGACCAGCAGATAGCGCAGCGTCCCCTGCCCCGCCTCACCGGCGATGGAGTCCCCGGCGATCACGCCGATGGCCATGGGCAGGAAGACGGGCAGCGTCGCCGCCAGCGCGGCGAAGACGAGGAAGATCCCGTTGTTGGTGATCTGGGAGAAGAAGGCGGGCCCGTCGCCGCTCGCTCCGCCTCCACCGCCGCCCCCGCCGCCCCGGCCGAAGCCGCCGCCGTCGCTGGTCTCGATCTTCACGGCGACACCGATGAGGACCGGGACGGCCGCGAGCACCCCGAGCAGCGCCAGCGTCCGCCAGCGGCGGAAGGTGGTGGACAGCTCGCTGCGGAACAGGGCCAGGGCCCACAGCGGACGCGGCCGGGTCTCAGCCGCCACAGCCGCTTCCGCCGTTCCGTCCACTTCCGTCGTTCCGGCCTCTTCCGTCGTTCCGGTCGCTTCCGCCTCTTCCGTCGTTCCGTCCGCTTCAGCCCGCGACATCGAACCCCTCCCCGGTCAGCGCGACGAAGGCGTCCTCCAGCGAGGCGCCCTCGACGCCGAACGCCCGTACCCGCACCCCGGCGCGCACCAGGGCGGCGTTCAGGTCGGCGGGCTCGGGCGCGGGTGAGGGCAGTTCCCCGGAGACCCGCTCCTCCAGGACCACCAGGTCCGTCACCCCGTGCTCCTTGAGGACGCGGACGGCGTCGGCCGGATCGGGGGTGGTGACGGACAGCCTGCCGCGGCTGCCCGCCGCCAGCTCGGCGACCGTGCCCTGGGCGATCAGCCTGCCCCGGGTCATGACCGCCGCATGGGTGCAGACCTGTTCGATCTCGTCGAGGAGGTGCGAGGAGAGGAAGACCGTGGTGCCCTCCCGGGCCAGCTCGCGCACCAGGGTACGGATCTCACGCATGCCCTGGGGGTCGAGCCCGTTGGTCGGCTCGTCGAGAACCAGCAGCTCACGCGGCTGGAGCAGGGCGGCGGCCAGGCCGAGGCGCTGCTTCATCCCCAGCGAGTACGCCCGGGCCTTCTTCCCCGCGGCGGCCCCGAGCCCGACCCGGTCCAGGGCCGCGGCGGCGCGGGAGGCCCGGGTGCGCGGGTCGGCGGTCGGGTCGGCGGCGTCGTAGCGCAGCAGGTTGTCCCGGCCGCTCAGATACGGGTAGAGGGCGGGCCCCTCGATGAGGGCGCCCACCCTCGGCAGCACGCTGCGGGCGGCGCGCGGCATCGGCCGCCCCAGCAGCCGGGCGCCGCCCGAGGTGGGCTCGATCAGGCCCATGAGCATGCGGATCGTCGTCGTCTTCCCCGAGCCGTTGGGCCCGAGGAAGCCGAAGACGCTGCCGCGCGGGACGGTCAGGTCGAGCGCGTCGACGGCGAGCTGCCCGCCCCGGTAGCGCTTGGTGAGCCCGCGGGTCTCCACCACGGCATCGCCGGACGGCTCGTCCACGGGCTCCCCTTACCTCTGACTGTTCCTACCCGGCCTTACTTGGCCTTGTTCGCGGCCGCGACCAGGGCGTCCTTGTCGACAGCGCCGACGAAGACCTTGCCGTCGTCGGTCATCAGCGCGTTCACCAGGCGGGTGCTGAACACCGTGCCGGAGCCGAAGTCGCCCTTGACCTTCGTGCCGAAGCTGCCGAGGAGACCGGAGGCCTCTCCGCCGTTGCCGCTCGGGGCGGAGGAGGGAGCGTCCTTGGACCCACCGGCGCCCTGGTCGTCGAGGCGGGCGATGGTGTCCCAGCCCTTCCCGGTGACGTTCAGCCCGGACAGGGAACCGGCCATGGCGCCCGCGCCGCCCGGGTGCTGACCCTTGAAGCTCTTCTCCTGGTGGTCCGAGGCGCCGTCCTCCTCGGTGACCTTGGCGCCCTTGGGCGGCGTGAAGTCGAAGGTGCCCGCGGCGGGCTTGCCGAAGTCCACCTTGGTGAAGCCCACGTCGACGGCGGCCTTGCCGCCGCTCTTCGGGGTGAGGGTGAACTTCAGCGGCACCCCGTTGTCCGCGTCGACCGCGATCCGGACCGAGCCGACCGTGGACGCGCTCTCCTTGGGCTTGATCAGCAGCTGGTAGGCGTCCCGCCCGGCGACCCGGGTGGTGCCGTCGACCGTCACCGAGGTGGTGTCGTCCACGGCGGCGAGCATCTGCTTCGCGAACTGCTGCGGGGTGGCATCGCCCAGGTCGCGGGGGGCCTCGCCCCGGTGGCCGCGCTTGCCCGCGGCGTCCTTGGGGGAGGTGGAGTGGAAGACGGAGTTGCTGCCGCTGTCGTACGCCCACAGCTGATCACCGTTGTGGATCATGCTGTACTCGGCGGCGTTCTCGACGATCGAGACCCGCTGCTTGTCGGGGCCGTCCGCGGCCACCCGCAGGGTGTGCGTACCGGACACCAGCTCGCTGAGCTTGGCCTCCGGCGAGGCGCCGTCGCCCTTCCCGCCCGCGAGGTCGTTCGCGGCACCGGCGAGGGAGCCGCCGCCCGGCAGCGTGGGGAGCCCCAGATCGGTGGTGATCTTCACCGAGCCGGACACCCGCTGCTGGTCCGAGGCGGCCATCTTGCTGATCAGCTGCTGTGCGGTGATCTTCGGCAGATCCGGGGCGCCGCTGCTGGCCAGCGCCGGGACCAGCCCGATCGTGGCGGCCGCGATGCCCGCCACCGCCACCGGGGCCCCGTAGCGGAGCGCCTTGGTGCGTCGTGTGGGCCGTTCCTCATCCCAGAAGCCGTCGTCGGCGACCTGTATCGGTCGGATTCGTGCCATGTGTGCTCTACCTCCGTCGTCGGCGGCGGTCGTCAGCCTGCACTCGTCCACCTCTCGGGCCATTGTCTCCCGATCCCGCCATGTGGTGGTCTTCCAATCCCACCAAATCGGAAGCGCCGATACGTCAGCCCGCAGGATCACGTCCGTGTACTGCTCGGGTATGACGTTCCGCGCCGCGGGAGGTATCCCCCTCGGGGTATCCCGTAGGGGCCACGGCTCCCGGGACGGCACGGGAAGACGGCCCCGGGACGGCACGGGAAGGGTGAGGTCACCCGGCCCGATGGGCCTAAGGTCACCCGGCCCGGTGGGCCACCGCGTCGCACAGGCCTTCCAGGGCCGACTTCGCCGCACCCTCCGGAAGGGGGGCCAGCATCGAACGGGCCTCCGCCGCATAGCGCAGCGTGTCCCGGCGGGCCTGCTCCAGGGCGGGGTGGGCGCGCAGCCGCCGCAGCACCTCCGCATGGCGGGCGTCGTCGGCGAGGTCGCCCGCGAGCAGCTCGCACAGCGCCCGGTCCTCCGGCGCGCCGGTCGTCTCCGCCCGCGCCCTCAGGTGCAGGACGGGGAGGGTGGCGATACCCTCGCGCAGATCGGTGCCGGGGGTCTTGCCGGACTCATGGCTGTCGCTGGCGATGTCCAGTACGTCGTCGGCCAGCTGGAAGGCCATGCCGAGCCGCTCGCCGTACTGGGTCAGGATGTTGACGATGGACTCGTCGGCGCCCGACATCATCGCGCCGAACCGCCCCGAGACGGCGATCAGCGAGCCCGTCTTGCCCGCGAGGACGTCGAGGTAGTGCTCGATGGGGTCGCGGCCGCGCGGTCCGGCGGTCTCCAGGATCTGACCCGTCACCAGCCGCTCGAACGCCTCCGCCTGGACCCGCACCGCCTCCGGACCCAGATCGGCCAGGACGTGCGAGGCGCGGGCGAAGAGGAAGTCACCGGTGAGCACCGCGACCGAATTGCCCCAGCGGGCATTGGCGCTGGGCACTCCGCGCCGCACCTCGGCCTCGTCCATCACGTCGTCGTGGTAGAGCGTGGCCAGATGCGTCAGCTCGACGACGACCGCCGAGGGCACCACACCGGGGGCGTACGGGTCGCCGAACTGGGCGGCCAGCAGCACCAGCAGCGGCCGGAACCGCTTGCCGCCCGCGCGCACCAGGTGCTGGGCGGCGTCGGTGATGAACGGTACGTCGCTCTTGGTGGCCTCCAGCAGACCTTCTTCGACAGCCGCCAGCCCGGCTTGGGTGTCGGCTTCCAGAGTCTGGTCCCGCACGCTCAGCCCGAAGGGCCCGATGACGCTCACGGGGTACTCCTGTCTGCCTACGTTCACGCGGAATGTCGATGTGTCGCCGCCTCCACCAAAAGGCAGCGTATCCGGTCGGGTATCGATCGCTGTGGGCGCCTTCCCGCCTTGTGCGCCGCACAAGGCCCCTCGCCCGGATCGACCGCCTTCCCCACGCCGTACCGCGATCACCAGCAGATCATTCATCATGCGGCCCCCGACCGTTCACCGGTCGGGGACCGGAACCGGGCCCAGGGGTGTCCGCCCCGGGCCCGGGTCGCTCATCCGCGCACGGTGGCCACCGCCTTCGCCAGCCGGGGCGACGCGTACTCGGTGCCGCAGACGAACCGCATCACCGGGCCGAAGGAGGCCGCCGCCTGGAGGCCGGTGAAATACAGCCCCGGCACGGACGAGCCATATCCCGCGTCCAGCCAGGGGCCGCCGGCGCCGGTGACCACCCCGGCGCGCAGTTCGGGGCCGAGGAAGCCGAGCGCGGCCAGGTTCATCCGGTAGCCCGTCGCGGCCATCACATGGTCCGCGGCCAGCTCCCCGACCCGGCCGCTGCCGCCGCGCAGGGTGAGCACCGGCCTGCCGCCGCTCTCCACGGTGACCCCGGTGACCCGCACCCCCTGGGTGACCTGCACCCGCCCCGCGAAGCGCTCGCGCAGCCACCAGGCGCCCTTGGGGCCGAGGACCTTGCGCACCAGATGCTCCCGGGCCGGTGCGGGCAGCCGCCGGAAGGCCGCCGCGTGGTACGACAGCGCGTACAGCGACCAGGCGCGCCCGAAGGGCGATTCGGGCCGCAGCCGGGGCTGACGGTCCGGCGGGGCGCCGAAGGCGACGGCGGCCCTCCCCCGCGCCACCACCCGCACCGACGCGGCGCCCGCCTCGGCCAGCAGCACCGCGCTCTCCAGCGCCGACTGCCCGGCGCCGACGACCACGACCTCGCGCCCCGCGAACCGCCCGAGGTCATGGTGGTGCGAACTGTGCGACACCGGCCCGGCAGCGGACGGTCCGTCGGGTACGGCGGCGGCGAACTCGGCGGGCAGATGGGCGAGGCCGCTGAGCCCGCTGGCCACGACGACGGCCCGCGCCGTGAACTGCTCCCCCGAGTCCAGCTTCAGCTCGAAGCCGCCGCCGCCCCGCCGGTCGACGGCCACGACCCGGGTCTGCTCCAGGTCCGGCACCAGCCGCTCCTGGAACCACAGCCCGTACCGCGCGAAGGTCTCGACGGGGATGATGTCCCAGTCGGACTGATACGGCGTGCCGCCCACCGCGTGGCAGTAGTCGAGCAGGGTGTGCCCCGGCTGCGGCGCGTCGATGGTCGACGCGACCGGGGTGGACTTGAGCAGCATGCCCGCGGGCATCTGCTCGCGCCAGCTCACCATCGGCTCGCCGAAGACGCGGACCGGCAGGCCGCGGGCGCGTAAGTGGGCGGCGGCCGACAGACCGTATGGACCGGCCCCGATGACTGCTACCGGATCGTTCACGAATCCCCTCCCCAAGGCGTTATCTGTTCTTGGCACGCCACATCCGGTACAGATGTGTCGCGCCGGGCCGCACGCTGCGCGCCAGCATGGTGAAGAACGGCCGCATGTCGTCGCGCGCGGCCCATGCCAGCTCGGTACCGCTCGCCCGGGCGGGCGCGTGCGGCGTGGTGTATCCACTGCGGCGGTAGGCGAGCAGGGCGGGCAGGTCGATGTTCTCGACGACGAACCGCCGCCCCGCCAGCTGCGCGGCCTCGGGCACCTTGCACCCCGTCAGATCGAGGTGCTGGGCCCGTACGACGTCGAGCCGCGCCTCGTTCTCGAAGAGCCGGAACTGCGCGCCCATCCGCGGGTTGAAGTCCAGCAGCTTGTACCGCCCGTCGCGCCGGTCGAAGCGCCAGTCCAGATCGACGATGCCGCTGAAGCCGATCCGCTTGATGAAGCGGGCCGCCATCCGGGCCAGCTCCTCGTTGTCCACCGCGTAGGCGCACGCCGTCATGCCCGCGTGCGGTGGCCAGGACCGCACCTTGACGCCGGTGAACATCACCAGCGGCGTGGACTCCGCGTCGAAGTAGGCGTGCACGATCCAGTCCTCGGCGGACTCCCGCGGCAGGTACTCCTGCAGGACCACCCCGGGCCGCGGCCCCCAGTCCCGGGCCAGCGCCAGCAGCTCGCGCGGCCCGGCGATCCGGGTCGTCCCGCCCACCGCCGGTCTCCTCCGCCGCTCGAACGCCTCCCGGTTCTTGGCGACGACCGGAAACCGCGCGCCCACCGCGAACGCCTTCACCTCGGCGTACGAACCGGGGAACGCCGCCTCCGGGGTGGGCACCCCGTGCTCGACGCACAGCTCGTGCAGGCCCTGCTTGCTGGCCAGCCGTCTGGGCAACCCCGACTCGGTGCGCGGGAAGAGGAACCGGCCCTCCCCGGCGAGCACATCGGCATGCTCGCCGATCAGCACCGCCGCCTCCTCGTCGGTGGGCAGCAGGACGGCCGGACGGCCGATCGCCCGCCCTGCCCTCAGCAGCCCCTCCACCAGCCACTCCGGCCGCTCCCTGCCGGTGGTCGGCCAGACGAAGGCCCGCTGGAGATAGCGCGACCGGGCGGCCGGGGTCCAACGGTCCTCGGTGACCGCGTACATGGGGATGCCGAGACGGCCCAGGGAGCGGATGGCCCCCACACCCCCGTGATGCAGCGGGTAATCGCCTATCTTCACGATCAGCCCCGGCACGGAACGGTCCACCGCGAATGGCACAGCACTGCTCGCCACGAGCCCCCCTCGGTCACCCCACCGCAGTGGTCCCCCCACTGTGCGTGACCTGATGAAGGACGCTACTTCGGAATTACCTCCTCCAGCAAGGATTATCCGGACATTGCCATCCCTTTAGGCGGCAGTCGCCCCACAGGGGTGGACCGCCCCCGGGCCATAGGGTGTGGCCTGGCCCGACCGTGGCGACGAGGAGAAGGCGAGACAGCACCCATGGCGCAGCGAAGCCCGCTCGACCTGCCCGAAGGCGATCCCTTCGGCCCGGACAACCTCCCCTATGGCGTCTTCACCACCTCCGACGCCCCTCATCTGCGGAAAATCGGCGTGCGCTACGGCGGTCATGTGCTGGACGCGGGCGCCGCGGCGGCGGTCGCGGCCTCCCCGCACGCCGAACTGCTCGGCGCGTCCTCGCTCAACCCGCTGATGGCCGCGGGCCGTCCGGTCTGGCAGGCCGTCCGCGCGGAGCTGCGCGACTGGCTGACCAACCCGGCGCACCGGCACGCCATCGAGCCCCTGATGCACCCCCTCACCACTCTCGCGCTCCACCTCCCGGTCGAGGTGGCGGACTATGCCGACTTCTTCGCCAGCGAGCATCACGCCTCCAACGCGGGCAAGATCTTCCGGCCGGACGCCGAGGCTCTCACCCCCAACTGGAAGCACATGCCGATCGGCTACCACGGCCGGGCCGGTACCGTGCTCGTCTCGGGCTCGCCCATCGTCCGCCCCCAGGGTCAGCACCTGCCCCCGGCCGCTCCCGCATCGCCCGACCCCTCATCTCCCGCCCCGGCATCGCCTGCCCCCTCATCGCCCGCTCCCGCATCGTCCGCTCCTCCCCGGCCGGTGTTCGGCCCCTCGCTGCGCCTCGACTTCGAAGCCGAGGTCGCGTTCGTCGTCGGTGCGCCCTCCCCTCTGAATACACCGCTGCCCCTCGCCGGGTTCCACGATCACGTCTTCGGCGTCTGCCTTCTCAACGACTGGTCCGCCCGCGACATCCAGGCCTGGGAGTACCGCCCCCTCGGCCCCTTCCTCGGCAAGTCCTTCGCCACCTCCCTCGCCGCCTGGGTCACCCCGCTGGACGCCCTCGCCGCGGCCCGTACCGCCCCGCCCGCCCGCGACGTACCCCCGCTCCCCTACCTCGACGACTCGGCCGCCGAGCCCGGCGGGTTCGATCTGCGCCTCGAAGTCGCCGTCAACGGCCACACCGTCTCCCGGCCCCCCTTCTCCGCCATGTACTGGACGGCGGCCCAGCAGCTCGCCCACCTGACCGTGAACGGCGCCTCGCTGCGCACCGGCGACCTCTTCGCCTCCGGCACGGTCAGCGGCCCCGGCCCGGACGAGCTGGGCTGCCTGCTCGAACTGACCTGGGGCGGCCGCGATCCGCTGCGCCTCCCCGGCGGCACCCGGACCTTCCTGGAAGACGGCGACGAAGTGACCCTCACCGCCTGGGCCCCCGGCCCGGACGGGGTCCGTATCGGTATGGGCGAGGTGACCGGCCACGTTGTCCCGGCTGCGTCATGAGCGGCTGCTAATTTGTCGTGCTCCTGCCCTGATGACCTGGCTATCTGAGGAGAAGCGCGTGAAGAAGGCAGCGAGCATCGCCGGAACGGTGGCCGCGGCCGCCCTACTGCTGACGGCGTGCGGCAGCGACAGCGACGAGGGGACGAAGGACACCTCCAAGGACACCCCGTCGGCGCAGGAGTCGAGCGCCCCGGCGGAGGGGGGCGCGGACTCCACGATCACCGGCGCCTACCTCGCCAAGACCGGCAGCCAGACGCTCATCCTGTCCATCAGCGGCGAGAAGGCCTCCCTGATCGCGGGCAAGCACATCTGCAACGGTGAGTACACCGACACCGGCGAGAAGATGCTGATGTTCAAGTGCGCCGACGGCAACACCGACCGCACCATGGGCAAGGTGGCCCCGAGCGGGGACGGCAAGACGCTCACCGTCGACTGGGACGCGCTCTCCGAGAACGACACGTTCACCCGGACCACCTCCCCCAGCGACATCCCGTCGGGCATTCCGACCTCGCTGCCCTCCGGCCTCCCCACCGACCTGCCGAAGGACATCCCCTCCGGCTGATCCACTTCCACCGCGCGCGGGCCCCCGGCGACACCGCCGGGGGCCCGCGCGCGTGGCGGCAGTGGCAGATCTTGCTTTCGCTCCGGTGAAAGGCGCAGGTCGGGGCGGTTTCCAAGGGACCGCCAGGTGGCGCAATGTGCTGGCAACACCACCGCACCGGCCCCGTCGGTATGGTCCGAACGAGACCCGCCGCCCAGCACACCCCGGAGCCGGCCGATGCCAGCCGAACGCACCCGCGAACGCACCCGCGAGCACGCCCCGCCGCTCGCCGCCGCGCGCCGTCGCCGGTTGCGCGCCGACCAGGCCAGGCAGCTCGCCGATCTGCTCCGCCACCAGATCCTCACCGGCGGCTTCCCCGGCGGCGTCCTGCCGCTGGAGGACGCGCTCGGCGCGGACTACGGCGCGTCCCGCAACACCGTGCGCCTGGCACTCGACCTGCTGCGCGCCGAGCGGCTGGTGGAGCGGCAGCCGGGCGTGGGCACGGTCGTCGTGGCCGAGAAGTACCCGCACGGCCTCGACCGGCTGCAGGGGCTGGCCGAGACCCTGAAGGAACACGGCCGGGTCACCAACGAGGTGCGCACCGTCGGTCCGGTGCCCGCACCGGCCTGTGTCGCCGACCGGCTGCGGGTCCCCGTACACACCGATGTCCTCTACGTCGAGCGGCTGCGGCAGCTCGACGGACTGCCGCTCTCCCTCGACCTCACCTACCTCCCGATGGACATCGGCGCCGAGCTGCTGGGCGCCGACCTGGAGAACACCGACGTCTTCCGGCTGATCGAGAAGATCACCGGACAGCGGCTCGGCACCGCCGAGATCACCCTTGAGGCCGTCAACGCCGACGCCCACTCGGCCGCTGTGCTCCAGGCCCCGCGCGGCGCGGCCGTCCTCATGCTGGAACGGCTCAGCCACCTGGCCGACGGACGCCCGGTGGACCTGGAGTTCATCCGGTTCCGCGGCGACCGGATCACCATGAGCGGACTGCTGCGCCGTACCACCTGAAACCGCCCCCACCGCCCCCTTCACCACCCTTCACGCCCCCCTTTCACGCCCTCCCTGGAGACAGCCATGCCTCTGACACCCCAGCGTGCCGACGTCCCCGTGACGATCGACGAGTCGAAGTGCATCGACGGCTGCACCCTGTGCGTGGACATGTGCCCCCTGGACTCCCTCGCGATCCACCCCGACAGCGGCAAGGCGTACATGCACGTCGACGAGTGCTGGTACTGCGGCCCGTGCGCCGCCCGCTGTCCCACCGACGCGGTCACGGTCAACATGCCCTATCTCCTGAGGTGAAAGGCCCCCCGATGCAGCGCACGACCCTTCCGGCCGCTCTTGCCGCCGGCGCCCTGCTGCTGTCCCTGACCGGCTGCGGCGGCGACGCGGAAGCGGGCGGCAAGACCGTGACCGTCACCGTCGGCTACCAGTCCAAGACCATCAACACCACGACCGCGGGCACCCTGCTGCGCTCGCTCGGCTACTTCGAACGCGAACTGCGCGCGCTCGGCCACCGCAAGGGCGTCACCTACAAGGTGAAGTGGCAGGACTACGCCACCGGGGCGCCCATCACCGCGCAGATGGTGGCCGGAAAGGTCGACATCGGCTCGATGGGCGACTTCCCGCTGCTGATCAACTCCGGGCGCGGCACCCAGTTGAACGCGCCCACCCGCCTCGTCTCCGTGACCGGCTACAACCTGCGCGGCGGCCTCAACACGATCGTCACCAAGCCCGGATCGAAGCTGCGCGACCTGTCCGACCTGCGCGGCAAGAAGGTCTCCACCAGCGTCGGTTCGGCCGCCGACGGCACGCTCGTGCGCGCCCTTCAAGGCGCCGGTATCGACCCGGAGAACGGCGTCGAGAAGCTCAACCAGCAGCCAGCCGTCGGCGCCTCCGCCCTGGAGGCGGGCAGCGTGGACGCCCTCTCGCAGTTCGTGGCCTGGCCGGGGCTGCTGGCCTTCCAGGGGAAGGCCAAGGCGCTGTACGACGGCGCCCGGCTGAACCTGCCGACCTTCCACGGTGTCACCGCGCGCGACGCGTTCGCTCACGACAACCCGGACGTCCTCCAGGCGTTCCTGTCCGCCCAGATCGACGCCACCCGCTATCTGGACGACCATCCGCTCACCGCCGCACAGAAGGTGGCGAAGGCGACCGGGCTGCCGCCCGAGGTGGTCTACCTCTACAACGGCGAGGGCGGCATCTCCACCTTCGACCCCGCCCTCAAACCCGCGCTGATCGCCGCCCTGAAGAAGGACGTCCCGATCCTGCGCAAGGCCAAACTGACCGGCCCGGTGGACGTGAAGTCCTTCATCGACGACCGGTATCTGAAACGGGCGTACGGGAGCGCGGGCGCCTACGCGAAGGCGCTGCGCGCCGCCCCGCCCGCCTCCCCGAACCAGGTGTGGCTCCAGGGCGAGAACACCGTCCGCAGCTTCCCCTCGTCCGCCGCGCTGCTCCGCTTCACCGCCGCCCACCAGGGCAAGGTCCGGGCCGCGTACGTGCCCGACGCGGGTACGGGGACGCGCTGGTTCGCGGACCGGGCGGTGTGGGCCGAGGACGGCGGGCAGCCGCACGCGTTCGTCTCGGCGGCCAACGCCCGTACGTGGATCGCCGCGCACCCCGGCGCCCGGACCGTCTCGTACGCCACGGCGCTGAAGGAGGCGAAGTGACCACCTCAGCCGAAGGCAGCACGGTCTCCGCCGAAGGAAGCGCCGGAGGAAGCGCGGTCGCCACCGTCCCCGTACGCCCGGCGCCCGCGCCCGGCACCGCACCACCGAGCCGCCGCCCCTGGCCGCGGTACGCGCTGCGCGCCGCCTCCCTGCTGGCCGCGCTCGGCCTGTGGCAGCTGCTCACCTCGCTGAAGGTCACCCTGTGGCTGCGGTTCGCGCAGTTCCCGACCGTCACCCAGGTCGCCCACACGTTCGCCGGGCGCCTGGCCACCGGCTCCTACTGGCAGGACCTGACCGACAGCCTCACCCGTATCCTCACCGGCTTCGCGCTCGCCGCGGTCCTCGGCGTCGCCGTCGGCACCGCGATCGCCCGCTCGCCGCTGGCGTCCGACCTGCTGAGCCCGGTCCTCGAAGTGCTCCGCCCGATCCCGGCCATCGCCCTCGTCCCGGTCGCGATCCTGCTGTTCCCCAGCAATGAACAGGGCATCGTCTTCATCACCTTCACCGCCGCCTTCTTCCCCGTCATGGTCAGCACCCGGCACACGGTGCGCGCCCTGACCCCGGTGTGGGAGGAGGCCGTGCTGACCATGGGCGGCGGCCGGTGGCGCGTCCTGGGCTCGGTGGTACTGCCGGGCGCGCTGCCCGGCATCCTCGGCGGTCTTTCGGTCGGCATCGGCGTCTCGTGGATCTGTGTGATCTCCGCCGAGATGATCTCCGGCGCGTACGGGGTCGGCTACCGCACCTGGCAGGACTACACGATCGTCGACTATCCGGGCGTCTTCGTCGGCATGACCACCATCGGCCTCCTCGGCTGGCTGACCTCCACCGCGGTGGAGCTGGCGGGCCGCCGGCTGACCCGCTGGCTGCCGCGTACCGAGAACACCGCCCCGTCGGCGCACCTCATCAGGAAGGGCACCCCGTGACCACGCCCGATGTCGCCACCGCCCCGCCGGTCACCGCCCCGGCCCCGCCCGGTCTGCGGCTGCGCCTGGACGGCGCCGTCCTGGGCCGCCCCGGGGCGCCCGTCCTGCACGGCCTCGGCCTGGACGTGGCGCCCGGCGAGGTGCTGACCGTCGTCGGCCCGTCCGGCTGCGGCAAATCGACCCTGCTGCGCACGCTGGCCGGGCTGCTGCCCGCCCTCGGCGGGCGGGTCACCCAGGACGGCGAGCCGCTCATCCGCCCCGCCGCCGACCGCGCCCTAGTCTTCCAGGACGACGCGCTGCTCCCCTGGCGCACCGTCCACGCCAATGTGGAACTCCCCCTCGTCATACGGGGCGTACCGCGCGCCGCACGCCGCGCCCGGGCCACGGAATGGCTGGAGCGGGTCGGGCTCACCGACCACGCCCGGCGCCTTCCGCACCAGCTCTCCGGCGGACAGCGGCAGCGCGTACAGCTCGCCCGCGCGCTGGCCGGTGCGCCGCGCGCCGTCCTGATGGACGAGCCGTTCGGCGCGCTCGACGCCCAGACCCGGGCCGGGATGCAGCGACTGCTGGTGGAGGTGTTGCGCGGGACGCACGCCACCGTCGTCTTCGTCACCCACGACGTGGACGAGGCGATCTTCCTCGGCGACCGCATCGCCCTCCTGGACGGCGCGGGCACGGCCCGGGTGCTCGACGTACCGCATCCGCGCGAGCGCGCCGCGCACGACGCCGCCGCGACGGTCGCGCTGCGCCGCCGGGTCCTCGAATCCCTCGGCACCTGAACTCGGCACCTGAAAGGGCCTCTCGTGACAACCCCGCACCCCCTGGAAATCCCGGCGCTCGACGCGGCCGAGGAGCTGTCCTGCGACGTCCTGGTCATCGGCGGCGGCACGGCCGGCACCATGGCCGCGCTCACCGCAGCCGAGCGCGGGGCCTCCGTCCTCCTGCTGGAGAAGGCGCACGTCCGGCACTCCGGCGCGCTCGCCATGGGCATGGACGGCGTGAACAACGCGGTCGTCCCCGGCCGGGCCGAACCCGACGACTACGTCGCCGAGATCACCCGCGCCAACGACGGCATCGTCGACCAGTCCACCGTCCGGCAGACCGCCACCCGGGGCTTCGACATGGTCAAGCGCCTGGAGCGGTACGGGGTGAAGTTCGAGAAGGACGAGCACGGCGAATACGCGGTCCGCCAAGTGCACCGCTCCGGCTCGTACGTCCTGCCGATGCCCGAGGGCAAGGACGTCAAGAAGGTCCTCTACCGGCAGCTGCGGCGGCGCGAGATGCGCGAGCGCATCCGGATCGAGAACCGGGTCATGCCGGTCCGCGTCCTGACGGCGGGCGGCCGGGCCGTCGGCGCCGCGGGCTTCCACACCCGCACCGGCCACTTCGTCACCGTGCGGGCCGGGGCCGTCATCCTCGCCACCGGCGCGTGCGGCCGCCTCGGGCTGCCCGCCAGCGGCTATCTGTACGGGACGTACGAGAACCCCACCAACGCGGGCGACGGCTACGCCATGGCGTACCACGCGGGCGCCGAGCTGACCGGGATCGAATGCTTCCAGATCAACCCGCTGATCAAGGACTACAACGGCCCGGCCTGCGCCTACGTCGCCAACCCCTTCGGCGGCTACCAGGTCAACCGGCACGGTGAGCGGTTCGTCGACTCCGACTACTGGTCCGGGCAGATGATGTCCGAGTTCGCGGCGGAGGTGGCGAGCGAGCGCGGCCCGGTCTATCTGAAGCTCAGCCATCTGCCGGAGGAGTCCGTGGCGGCGCTGGAGTCCATCCTGCACTCCACCGAACGCCCCACCCGTGCCGCCTTCCACGCGGGGCGCGGCCATGACTACCGCACCCACGACGTGGAGATGCACATCTCCGAGATCGGCCTGTGCGGCGGCCATTCGGCCTCGGGCGTACGGGTCGACGCACACGCCCGCACCACGGTGCCGGGGCTGTACGCGGCCGGGGACCTCGCGTGCGTACCGCACAACTACATGATCGGAGCCTTCGTCTTCGGCGATCTGGCGGGCGAGGACGCCGCCCAGTACCGGGCGTACGACGGCGAACTGCCGCGCGACCAGCTCGCCGACGCGCACGCGCTGGTGTACGCGCCGCTGCGGAACCCGGACGGACCGCCGCAGCCACAGGTCGAGTACAAGCTGCGGCGCTTCGTGAACGACTACGTCGCCCCGCCCAAGAGCGGCGCCCGGCTCTCGCTGGCCGTCGAGGCGTTCGAGCGGATGCGCGGGGACATCGCGGACATGGGCGCCCGCACCCCGCACGAACTCATGCGGTGCGCGGAGGTCACCTTCATCCGCGACTGCGCCGAGATGGCGGCGCGGTCCTCGCTCGCCCGGACGGAGAGCCGCTGGGGGCTCTACCACGAGCGCACGGACCATCCGCGGCGCGACGACACGGACTGGCTGCACCATCTGGATCTGCGGAAGTCGGCCTCGGGGGCGATGGAGTTCACCGCGCGTCCAGTGGCTCCGTACCTCGTCCCGATCGAGGAGTACGCCCCCGTCGGCGGGGCGTCCCGCGAGATCGGCGAGGTGTGGCCCGAACAGGTCGCCACGGCGGGCCCGCGCGAGGCCGCGCCGCACGGATCGGGGGCGTCCGTCGACAGCTCCCGGCACGACGAAGCAGAAGCATCCACCCCGGCCTCCTCCCCCCGCATCCTCGAACTCCTCGCTCTGGCCGAGGAACAGCCCGAACTCCCGGCCCTGCGGCCCTACCTGGCCGACCCGGACCCGGCGGTCCGCCGGGCCGCCGTCGCCACCCTCACCGAAACCGCCCCACCGGGCACCGGCCCGGCCCTGGCGGAGGCGCTGGCCGACCCGGACGCCGGGGTACGCGCCGGGGCGGCGGCGTCCCTGCGCGAGCTGGTAGAGGTGCTGCCCCCGGAAACCTCCCTCCGCGAACCGCTGCTGCACGCCCTGGAGGTGACCGACCCGGCGGTACGGGCGGCAGCCCTGGACGTCCTGCGCGCGCTGAGCCTCGGCGACGCGGCGCTGTTCGCCCGGGCCCTGACCGACGCGACGATCGAGGTCCGCCTCCAGGCCGTGCGGGCGCTGGTGTCGGTGGACGCGCTCACCGCGCTGGAGCCGGGCACCGCGGACGCCTCGCGCGAGGTCCGGGTGGCGACGGCGGCCGCGCTGGGCACCCTGGCGCCCGGCGCCCCGGCGGCGGAGGCCCGCCGCCTTCTCACGCCCCTGCTCCACGACGGCGACGTCCTCGTACGGGCCGCCGCCCTGGAATCCCTGGCCTCGGCCGGCTGCCCGCCGCCGCTGGACGCGGAGGCACTGGCGGCCCAGCAGGACCCCGCATGGCAGGTCCGCCGGGCCGCGGCGACAGCACTGTCCGCCGCCGCCCCGGACCTCGGCATCCCCGCCCTGGCCGAGGCCCTGTCCGACCCCCACGCCGACGTCCGCAAGGCAGCAGTCCTGGCCCTGCTCCCCCTGGCAGAGCAGAACCCAGCCGCCCGAGAGGCCCTGTCCACGGTCCACTCCGACCCAGACGCCGACGTCCGCGCCTACGCGTCCAAGGCGACCGCCTAGCGGGGCCATTTCCCCCACCCCGCCCCTTCCCGAACCCAGGGGGCCAGCCCCCCGGACCCCCGCCCCGGGGCTCCGCCCCGCACCCCTGGCCGAGCTGGTCCCGCAGCCCGGCCCTTCTGTGGCGGAGACGCGCCCCGCCACCGCGGATCGAGGCTCCGCCGGGGCGTGTGCCGGTTTCCCAGGCCCCGGGACGGGCGGGGCGCGCGCGGCACAGCCGCGGGCGGGGCCAGCGGGGCGAGCCCCCGCAGACCCCTATACCAGCCCACGGCGACTCCGACGCCCCACTCGCCCACGCCGGGCTACGCGTTGGTGGACCAGGCGGCCGCTGCCCGCCACTGACCGCACCGGGCCGACACGTTCGCTGGGCCAGCCCCCGGGGCGGGGCACGGCCGTGAATGCCCGTTCCCCAAACGCCGCGCGATGCCGCGTCCGGAGGACGCATGCGGGGGTCCAGGGGACGCAGCCCTCTGGGTTCGGGAAGGGGCGGGGTGGGGTGGGGTGGGGAAAACAGCGCCGCCCCGGGCGGGCACCGTCGCGGTGTCCGTCCGGGGCGGAGCGCCCTGGGTTCGGGAACGGCTAGCGCACGAATACGCCCGCTTGGCCTGCCAGGTCCAGGAAGTACTGGGGCGCCACGCCCAGGACGACCGTGACCGCGACGCCGATCGCGATCGCCGACGACGTCAGAGGGCTGGGGACGGCCACCGACGGGCCGTCCGTGCGGGGTTCGCTGAAGAACATCAGCACGATGACCCGGATGTAGAAGAAGGCCGCGATCGCCGACGAGATCACACCGACCACGACCAGCGCCCCCGCGCCCCCGTCCGCCGCCGCCTTGAACACGGCGAACTTCCCCGCGAAACCACTGGTCAGCGGGATACCGGCGAAGGCCAGCAGGAAGACCGCGAAGACGGCGGCCACCAGCGGGGAGCGGCGGCCGAGCCCGGCCCACTTGGACAGGTGCGTGGCCTCGCCGCCCGCGTCGCGCACCAGGGTGACCACCGCGAAGGCGCCGAGGGTCACGAAGGAGTACGCGGCGAGGTAGAAGAGGACGGAGGAGATGCCCTCGGGGGTCGTGGCGATGACACCGGCGAGGATGAACCCGGCGTGCGCGATGGAGGAGTAGGCCAGCAGCCGCTTCACATCGGTCTGGGTGACGGCGACGATCGCACCGCCCAGCATGGTGACGATGGCGACGCCCCACATGACCGGCCGCCAGTCCCAGCGCAGCCCCGGCAGGACGACGTACAGCAGCCGCAGCAGCGCGCCGAAGGCCGCCACCTTGGTGGCCGCGGCCATGAAGCCGGTGACCGGAGTGGGGGCGCCCTGGTAGACGTCCGGGGTCCACATGTGGAACGGCACGGCGCCGATCTTGAACAGCAGCCCCATCAGCACCATCGCCCCGCCGATGAGCAGCAGCGCGTCGTTGCCCATGGTCCCGGCGAGCGCCGGGGTGACGTTGCGGACCTGGCCGTCGACGACGTCGGCGATACCGGCGTACCCCACGGTGCCCGCGTAGCCGTACAGCAGGGCGATGCCGAAGAGCAGGAACGCGGAGGAGAAGGCGCCGAGCAGGAAGTACTTGACGGCGGACTCCTGCGACAGCATCCGGTGGCGCCGGGCGAGCGCGCACAGGACGTACAGCGGGAGGGAGAAGACCTCCAGCGCCACGAACAGGGTCAGCAGATCGTTCGCGGCGGGGAAGACGAGCATGCCGCCCACCGCGAAGAGGACCAGCGGAAAGACCTCGGTGGTGGTGAACCCGGCCTTGACGGCGGCCTTTTCGGCGTCGCCGCCGGGGATCGCGGCGGCCTGGGCCGCGAAGGAGTCGACGCGGTTGCCATGGACGACCGGGTCGAGCCGCCGCTCGGCGAAGGTGAACACCGAGACCAGCGCGACCAGGAGAATGGTGCCCTGGAGGAAGAGCGCGGGGCCGTCGATGGCGACGGCGCCCATGGCCGCGACATGGGCCTTTCCGGTGCCGTAGTCGCTCGCGGCGAGCCCGACGACGGCGGCGAAGGCCGCGGCGAGGGAGACGACGGAGACGAACAGCTGCGCGGCGTAACGCTGGGCGCGCGGCAGGAACGCCTCGACCAGTACACCGACGATCGCGGCGCCGAGCACGATGAGGGTGGGCGCCAGCTGCCCGTACTCGATGTGCGGCGCGGGGATCTTGTCGGGCGCCGCCGCCGCTGTTGTCCACAGGCTGTGGACAGTGGCCGCGTGGGTCACTTGGCACCTCCGGAAGCACCGTCGTGGGAAGCACCCTCGGGCTTGGGGCTGTAGTGGAACCAGCCCGCGTCAGTGACGGGGTGATCGGGCTTGGGATCTTTCTCGTCCACCACGGACAGCGTGTGGTCGACGGCCGGGTTGACGATCGCGGTCAGCGGCTTCGGGTAGACGCCGAGGAAGAGCAGCAGCGCGATCAGCGGCGCGACGACGAGCAGCTCGCGCGGCCGCAGATCGGGCATGGTGCGCACCTCCTCCTTCACCGGGCCGGTCATGGTCCGCTGGTAGAGGATGAGGACGTACAGCGCGGCGAGCACGATGCCGAGGGTGGCGATCACTCCGGCCGCCGGATAGCGGCTGAACGCGCCGACCAGCACCAGGAATTCGCTGATGAAGGGCGCGAGCCCGGGCAGCGAGAGGGTGGCCAGACCGCCGATCAGGAAGGTCCCGGCGAGCACCGGGGCGACCTTCTGCACGCCTCCGTAGTCGGCGATGAGCCGGGAGCCGCGCCGGGTGATGAGGAACCCGGCCACCAGCATCAGCGCGGCGGTCGAGATGCCGTGGTTGACCATGTAGAGGGTGGCGCCGCTCTGGCCCTGGGTGGTCAAGGCGAAGATGCCGAGGACGATGAAGCCGAAGTGGGAGATCGAGGCGTAGGCGATCAGCCGCTTGATGTCCCGCTGGCCGATGGCCAGCAGCGCGCCGTAGATGATGCTGATGAGCGCCAGGACGACGATCACCGGGGTGGCCCACTTGCTGGCCTCGGGGAAGAGCTGGAGGCAGAAGCGGAGCATCGCGAAGGTGCCGACCTTGTCGACGACCGCGGTGATCAGCACGGCGACGGGGGAGGTGGCCTCGCCCATCGCGTTGGGCAGCCAGGTGTGCAGCGGCCACAGCGGGGCCTTCACCGCGAAGGCGAAGAAGAAGCCGAGGAACAGCAGCCGTTCGGTGCTGGTCGCCATGTCGAGCTGTCCGCTCGACCGGGCCTGAACGATCTGCTGGAGCGAGAAGGTGCCGGTGCCCAGGTCGTCGGCGGTGACCGCGTAGAGACCGACCACCGCGGCCAGCATGATCAGCCCGCCCGCCAGGTTGTACAGCAGGAACTTCACGGCGGCGTACGAGCGCTGGGTGGCCGTCTCCTCCTCGGACCGCTCCCCGGCCCGGTCCCCGAAGCCGCCGATGAGGAAGTACATCGGGATGAGCATGGCTTCGAAGAAGATGTAGAAGAGGAAGACGTCGGTGGCCTCGAAGGAGATCACCACCATCGCCTCGACCAGCAGGATCAGCGCGAAGAAGCCCTGAGTGGGCCGCCAGCGGCGGTTGGGCCGGGCGCCTTCCAGCGGGTCGGCGTCATGCCAGCCCGCCAGGATGATGAAAGGGATGAGCACGGCGGTGAGCGCGATCAGGGCGACCGCGATGCCGTCCACGCCCAGTTCGTAGCGGACCCCGAAGTCCTTGATCCAGGCATGGGATTCGGTGAGCTGGAAGCGGCCGCCGTCCGGGTCGAAGCGGACCAGGACGACCGCCGCGAGGGCGAGGGTGACCAGGGAGAAGGCCAGCGCCACCCACTTGGCGGCGGCGCGCTGGGCGGCGGGCACCGCGGCGGTGGCGACCGCGCCGAGCGCGGGCACCGCGGCCGTGGCCGTCAGCAGGGGAAAGGACATGACTCAGACCGCCCTCATCAGCAGGGTCGCGGCGATGAGGACCGCCGTACCGCCGAACATCGAGACCGCGTACGTACGGGCGTAGCCGTTCTGGAGCTTGCGCAATCGGCCGGACAGTCCGCCGACCCCGGCCGCGGTGCCGTTGACGACCCCGTCGACCAGCGTGTGGTCGACGTAGACCAGACCGCGGGTGAGGTAGCGGCCGGGCTGGACGAGCGCGACATGGTTGAAGTCGTCCTGGAGCAGATCGCGGCGGGCGGCCCGGGTGAGCAGGGAGCCGCGCGGCGCGGTGCGCGGCACGGGCTTGCGTCCGTACTGCGCCCAGGCGAGCGCGACGCCGATCACGAGGACGACCATCGTCCCGGCGGTGACCGTCGCGGCGCTGAGCGGGGAGTGGCCGTGGCTGTGGCCGGTGACCGGCTCCAGCCACTTCAGGAACGCGTCGTTCAGGCTGAACAGCCCGCCCGCGAAGACCGATCCGAAGGCCAGGACGATCATGGGGATGGTCATGGACTTCGGCGACTCGTGCGGATGCGGTTCGTTGCCCTGCGCGTCGCGCTCCCAGCGCTTCTCGCCGAAGAAGGTCATCAGCATCACGCGCGTCATGTAGTACGCGGTGATGGCCGCGCCCAGCAGGGCCGCGCCGCCGAGAATCCAGCCCTCGGTGCCGCCCTTGGCGAAGGCCGCTTCGATGATCTTGTCCTTGGACCAGAAGCCGGAGAGCCCCGGGAAGCCGATGATGGCGAGGTAGCCGAGCCCGAAGGTGACGAAGGTGACCGGCATGTACTTTCGCAGGCCGCCGTATTTGCGCATGTCGACCTCGTCGTTCATGCCGTGCATGACCGACCCGGCGCCGAGGAACAGGCCCGCCTTGAAGAAGCCGTGGGTGACCAGGTGCATGATCGCGAAGACATAGCCGATCGGGCCGAGCCCGGCGGCCAGGATCATGTAGCCGATCTGCGACATGGTCGACCCGGCCAGCGCCTTCTTGATGTCGTCCTTGGCGCAACCGACGATCGCACCGAAGAGCAGCGTGACCGCGCCGACCGTGACCACCGCGGCCTGGGCGTCGGGCGCGGCGTTGAAGATCGCGCCGGAGCGGGTGATCAGGTAGACGCCCGCGGTCACCATCGTCGCCGCGTGGATCAGGGCCGAGACCGGGGTCGGGCCCTCCATCGCGTCGCCGAGCCAGGACTGCAGCGGCACCTGGGCCGACTTGCCGCACGCGGCGAGCAGCAGCATCAGCCCGATGGCGGTGAGCTTGCCCTCGCTCACGTCGTTCGCGTTGGCCAGCACGGGGGCGAAGGCGAAGGAGCCGAACGTCGTGAACATCAGCATGATCGCGATGGACAGGCCCATGTCGCCGACGCGGTTGACGATGAACGCCTTCTTCGCCGCCGTCGCCGCGCTCGGCTTGTGCTGCCAGAAGCCGATGAGCAGGTACGAGGCGAGACCGACGCCCTCCCAGCCGACGTACAGCAGCAGGTAGTTGTCGGCGAGGACGAGCAGCAGCATGGCCGCGAGGAAGAGATTGAGATAGCCGAAGAAGCGGCGGCGCCGCTCGTCGTGCGCCATGTAGCCGATCGAGTAGATGTGGATCAGCGTGCCCACACCCGAGATCAGCAGGACGAAGGTCATCGACAGCTGGTCGAGCTGGAAGGCGACGTCCGCGCGGAAGCCGCCCACCGGAATCCAGCTGAAGACCTGGCTGTGCAGAGCGCGGTCGTGCGCGCCCCGTCCGAGCATGTCGGCGAAGAGCACGGCGCCGATCACGAAGGAGGCGCCCGCGAGCGCCGTGCCGAGGTAGTGGCCCGTGCGGTCCAGCCGCCGCCCCCCGCACAGCAGCAGCGCCGCGCCGAGCAGCGGGGCCGCGACGAGCAATCCGATGAGGTTCTCCACTTGAACGCGACCCCTTCTAGAGCTTCATCAGGCTGGCGTCGTCGACCGAGGCCGAATGGCGGGAGCGGAAGACGGTCACGATGATCGCGAGGCCGACCACGACCTCCGCCGCCGCGACGACCATCGTGAAGAACGCGATGATCTGGCCGTCGAGGTTGCCGTGCAGCCGGGAGAAGGTGACGAACGCGAGGTTGCACGCGTTCAGCATCAGCTCGACGCACATGAAGAGGACGATCGCGTTCCGCCGGATCACGACCCCGGCCGCACCGATGGTGAACAACAGGGCGGCCAGGTAGAGGTAGTTGACCGGATTCACTTGGCGACTCCCTTGTGGTGCTCGGGGTCCTCGGACGCGCTGTCGCCGCTCCCCGGCTTCCGGCCCAGCCAGCGCTCCGAGCGCTGCTCCAGCGCCGCCAGCTCCGCCAGCGCCTCACCGGAGACGTCCCGGACCTGGCCGCGGGCGCGCAGCGTCGCGCTGACGCTCAGGTCGGAGGTCGTGCCGTCGGGCAGCAGACCGGGGATGTCCACCGCGTTGTGCCGGGCGTAGACACCCGGGGCGGGCAGCGGCGGGACGTGCTTGCCGGTGCGCACCCGCGCCTCGGACTGCTCGCGCTGGCTGAGCGCGCGCTCGGTGCGCTCGCGGTGGGTCAGCACCATCGCGCCGACCGCCGCGGTGATCAGCAGAGCGCCGGTGATCTCGAAGGCGAAGACGTACTTGGTGAAGACCAGAGCCGCCAGACCCTCCACATTGCCGCCGGAGTTGGCCTGCCCGAGCCCGGCGAACGTCGTCAGCGAGGCGTTTCCGATTCCGGCGCACAGCAGGATGCCGAAGCCGAGCCCGCACAGGGCGGCGAGCCAGCGCTGCCCCTTCAGCGTCTCC
Organism: Streptomyces sp. NPDC005962; assembly: GCF_040629205.1. Taxonomy (NCBI): domain Bacteria; kingdom Bacillati; phylum Actinomycetota; class Actinomycetes; order Kitasatosporales; family Streptomycetaceae; genus Streptomyces; species Streptomyces sp. NPDC005962. Next base: position 64,483 of record NZ_JBEXVE010000025.1, read on the forward strand.
TTCAGCGAATCGGCGGCGGTGACGCCGACCAGCATCACGACGAAGAGGAACAGCATCATGATCGCGCCGGTGTAGACGACGATCTGGACGACGCCCAGGAAGTACGCCCCGTTGGCGAGGTAGAAGACCGCCAGGACGATCATGGTGCCGGCCAGGCTCAGGGCGCTGTGCACGGCCTTGCGCATCAGGATCGTGCCCAGCGCGCCGACCACGGCGACCGTGCCGAGCACCCAGAACTGGACGGCCTCACCGGTGGAGGTGGTGGAGGCCGCCGCGGCCAGTGCGCCGCTCATGCCTGCACCTCCTCTTCGGCCTGCTCACCGTCGACCTCGGGGGGCTTGGGCGTCTCGCCCTTGCTGACCGCGGTCTGACGGGTGGTCCCCGGCGCGGCCTCGGTCACCAGCCCCCGGTAGTAGTCCTGCTCGTCCATCCCGGGGTAGATGGCGTGCGGGCTGTCGACCATGTCCTCCGTAAGGCCCGCGAGCAGCTCCTCCTTGGTGTAGATGAGCGATTCGCGGGTGCGGTCGGCCAGTTCGTAGTCATTGGTCATGGTCAGCGCCCGGGTGGGGCACGCCTCGACGCACAGGCCGCACAGGATGCAGCGCAGATAGTTGATCTGGTAGACGCGGCCGTAGCGCTCGCCCGGGGAGTAGCGCTCCTCCTCGGTGTTGTCCGCGCCCTCCACGTAGATCGCGTCCGCCGGGCAGGCCCAGGCGCACAGCTCGCATCCGATGCACTTCTCCAGCCCGTCCGGATGCCGGTTGAGCTGGTGACGTCCGTGGAAGCGGGGCGCGGTGGGCTTCTTCTCCTCGGGGTACTGCTCGGTCAGCCGCTTCTTGAACATGGCCTTGAAGGTCACGCCGAAACCGGCCACCGGGTTCTGGAAGTCAGACACCATCGGCCTCCTTTCCGTCACTCACAGTGTCGGGGCCACCACTGACAATCAGCTCCCGCTCCTGCCGGGAGCGCCGTCGCGGTACGGGCGGCAGGGACTGGCCGGGCAGCGGCGGCACCGGGAATCCGCCCGCCATCGGGTCGAAGGCGGGCTCGGGGCCCTCCTCCACGGCCGCTCCGGCCTCGCCCTTCGCGGTCTCCCCGCGGTCGCGGAAGATGTCGACGACGAAGGACAGCAGCAGCAGTGCGATCACCGCACCGCCGACATACAGCACGATCGACTGGTTGTCGTAGTTCTCATTGCGCAGCGCCCGCACGGTGGCGACCAGCATCAGCCAGACCATCGAGATCGGGATGAGGACCTTCCAGCCCAGCTTCATGAACTGGTCGTAGCGCACCCGGGGCAGCGAGGCGCGAATCCAGATGAAGACGAACAGCGACGAGACGACCTTGCCGAGGAACCACAGCATCGGCCACCAGCCGTGGTTGGCGCCCTCCCAGAAGGTGCTGATCGGCCAGGGCGCCCGCCAGCCGCCGAGGAAGAGCGTCACGGCGACCATCGAGACGGTGACCATGTTGACGTACTCGGCGAGCATGAACAGCGCGAACTTGATCGACGAGTACTCGGTGTTGAAGCCGCCCACCAGGTCGCCCTCGGACTCCGGCATGTCGAACGGCGCCCGGTTGGTCTCCCCGACCATCGCCACGATGTAGATGAGGAACGAGACCGGGAGCAGCACCACGTACCAGCGGTCCTGCTGGGACGCGACGATCTGCGAGGTCGACATCGACCCGGAGTAGAGGAACACCGCCGCGAACGACAGGCCCATCGCGATCTCGTAGCTGATCATCTGGGCGCAGGAGCGCAGGCCGCCGAGGAGCGGGTACGTCGACCCGGACGACCAGCCCGCCAGCACGATGCCGTAGATGCCGACCGAGGCGGTGGCGAGGATATAGAGGACGGCGATCGGCAGATCGGTCAGCTGCATCGCGGTGCGGTGCCCGAAGACCGACACCTCGCCGCCGGACGGGCCGAACGGGATCACCGCGACCGCCATGAAGGCCGGGATGGCCGCGACGATCGGCGCCAGGACGTAGACCACCTTGTCGGCGCCCTTGACGACCACGTCCTCCTTGAGCATCAGCTTCACGCCGTCCGCGAGGGACTGCAGCATGCCCCAGGGCCCGTGCCGGTTGGGCCCGATGCGCAGCTGCATCCAGCCCATCACCTTGCGCTCCATCACGATGGAGATCAGCACCGTCAGCATCAGGAACGCGAAGCAGAAGACGGCCTTGATCAGGATCAGCCACCACGGGTCGTGGCCGAACATCGACAGGTCCTCTGCCGCCAGATACTTCATGAGGACACCTCCGGCTCGGTCGCGGGAGCGGCGATCGTGACGACGTCACCGGGACCGGCGCCCAGATCGCGCGGCACACCGCCGCCCGTGGAGGCCAGCGGCAGCCAGACGACCCGGTCGGGCATCGGCGTCACACACAGGGGCAGCTGGACGGAACCGGCCGGGCCGGTGACGCGCAGCGGCTGTCCGTCGGCCACTCCCGCCTCCTCGGCGGTCGCCGCCGAGAGCCGGGCCACCGCGGCGTGCCGGGTCGCCGCCAGCGCCGGATCGCCCTCCTGCAGCCGCCCCAGATCGAGCAGCAGCCGGTGGCCGGCGAGCACCGCCTCGCCCTCGGCGGGCCGGGGCAGCGGGCCCCCGGTCTCCAGCGGGGCGGTGGCGCGCAGCCCCTGCCAGGTGCCGAGCCGGGTCAGCTCGGTACGGGCGGCCGCCACATCCGGCAGGCCCAGGTCCGTATCGAGGGCGTCGGCCAGCATGTGCAGCACCCGGGCGTCCGGGAGGGTGTGACGGCGGGTCATCTGGTCCGGTTTGAGCGCGGCCTCGAACAGCCGGGCCCGGCCCTCCCAGTTGAGGAACGTGCCGGACTTCTCGGCGGCGGCCGCGACCGGAAGCACCACGTCCGCCCGTTCGGTGACCTCCGAGGGCCGCTGCTCCAGGCTGACCACGAACTCCGCCGTGTCCAGGGCCGCCACGGCCCGCGCCGGATCGGGCAGATCCGCCACCCCGACCCCGCCGACCAGCAGCGCGCCGAGCCCGCCGGTCGCCGCGGCCTCCACGATCTGGCCGGTGTCGCGGCCCACCTGGTGCGGCAGATCGGTGATCCCCCACACCGCGGCGGTCTCCTCGCGGGCCCGCGGATCGTGCGCCGGACGGCCGCCGGGCAGCAGCCCGGGCAGCGCGCCTGCCTCGATCGCGCCCCGCTCGCCCGCCCGGCGCGGAATCCACGCGAGCGTGGCCCCGGTGGCGGCCGCGGCCCGTACGGCGGCGGTCAGTCCGCCCGCCACCGACGCCAGCCGCTCGCCGACGAGGATGACCGCGCCGTCCTGGCGCAGCGCCTCGGCGGCCCGCTCACCGTCCTCGTCCAGACCCGTGCGTCCCGCGATCGCGTCCAGCCACTCGGTCTCGGTGCCGGGCGCGGCGGGCAGCAGGGTGCCGCCCGCCTTCGTCAGACCCCGGGTGGCGTGGGTGGCGAGCGAGAAGGTGCGCTGACCGTGCTTGCGGTGGGCCTTGCGCAGCCGCAGGAAGACCCCGGGCGCCTCCTCCTCGGCCTCGAACCCGGCCAGCAGCACCGCCGGAGCCTTCTCCAGCGCCGCGTACGTCAGTCCGCCGCCGTCCAGGTCACGGCCGCGGCCCGCGATGTGGGCGGCCAGGAAGTCGGCCTCCTCGTCGCTGTGCGCGCGGGCCCGGAAGTCGATGTCGTTGGTCTCCAGGACGGTCCGCGCGAACTTGGCGTACGCGTACGCGTCCTCCACCGTCAGCCGGCCGCCGGTCAGCACCCCGGTGCGGCCGCGCGCCGCGGCCAGACCCTCGGCCGCCGCCGCCAGGGCCTCGGGCCAGCCCGCGGGCTCCAGCTTCCCCGACTCGCGGCTGCGCACCAGCGGGGTGGAGAGCCGGTCGGGGAGCTGCGCGTAGCGGAAGCCGAAGCGGCCCTTGTCGCAGATCCACTCCTCGTTGACCTCCGGGTCGTCCGCCGCGAGCCGCCGCATGACCTTGCCGCGCCGGTGGTCGGTGCGGGTCGCGCAGCCGCCCGCGCAGTGCTCGCACACGCTCGGCGAGGAGACCAGGTCGAAGGGGCGGGAGCGGAAGCGGTACGCGGCCGAGGTGAGCGCGCCGACCGGGCAGATCTGGATGGTGTTGCCGGAGAAGTACGACTCGAACGGGTCGCCCTCCCCCGTGCCGACCTGCTGCAGCGCGCCCCGCTCCAGCAGCTCGATCATCGGGTCGCCCGCGATCTGGTTGGAGAAGCGGGTGCAGCGCGCGCACAGCACACAGCGCTCGCGGTCCAGCAGCACCTGGGCGGAGACCGGGACGGGCTTGGTGAACGTCCGCTTCTGGCCCTCGAAGCGGCTGTCGGCCTGTCCGGCGCTCATCGCCTGGTTCTGCAGCGGGCATTCACCGCCCTTGTCGCAGACCGGGCAGTCCAGCGGGTGGTTGATCAGCAGCAGCTCCATCACCCCGCGCTGCGCCTTCTCGGCGACCGGCGAGGTGAGCTGCGTCTTCACGACCATGCCGTCGGTGCAGGTGATGGTGCAGGAGGCCATCGGCTTGCGCTGGCCCTCCACCTCGACGATGCACTGGCGGCAGGCGCCCGCGGGGTCGAGCAGCGGGTGGTCGCAGAAGCGCGGGATCTCGATGCCGAGGAGTTCGGCGGCGCGGATGACCAGGGTCCCCTTCGGGACGGAGATCTCGATCCCGTCGATGGTGACGGAGACCAGGTCCTCTCGCGGCACCGCCGCCTCCCCGCCTCCCGAGGGTGCGTTGGTGGTCACGGTCATGCGGTCACCCCCAGATGAGTGGAGCGCGGCTCGTCGGCCCAGACGGTGGACTTGGCCGGGTCGAAGGGACAGCCTCCGCCGGTGATGTGCTGCTCGTACTCCGCCCGGAAGTACTGGAGCGAGGAGAAGATGGGGCTGGCCGCGCCGTCGCCCAGCGCGCAGAACGACTTGCCGTTGATGTTGTCGGCGATGTCGGCCAGCTTGTCGAGGTCGGCCATCCGCCCCTTGCCCGCCTCCACGTCGCGCAACAGCTGCACCAGCCAGTACGTGCCCTCACGGCAGGGTGTGCACTTGCCGCAGGATTCATGCGCGTAGAACTCGGTCCAGCGGGTCACCGCCCGCACCACGCAGGTCGTTTCGTCGAAGCACTGGAGCGCCTTGGTGCCCAGCATCGACCCGGCCGCGCCCACGCCCTCGTAGTCCAGCGGGACGTCGAGGTGTTCCTCGGTGAGCAGCGGGGTGGACGAGCCGCCCGGCGTCCAGAACTTCAGCCGGTGGCCGGGGCGCATGCCGCCGCTCATGTCGAGCAGCTGGCGCAGGGTGATGCCGAGCGGGCCCTCGAACTGGCCGGGGTTGGCCACATGCCCGGACAGCGAGTAGAGCGTGAAGCCCGGGGACTTCTCGCTGCCCATCGAACGGAACCATTCCTTGCCCTTGTTCAGGATCGAGGGAACCGAGGCGATGGATTCGACGTTGTTCACCACAGTGGGGCACGCGTACAGACCGGCGACCGCGGGGAAGGGGGGCCGCAGCCGGGGCTGGCCGCGGCGGCCCTCCAGCGAGTCCAGCAGTGCGGTCTCCTCACCGCAGATGTACGCACCCGCGCCCGCGTGCACCGTGATGTCGAGGCCGGGAAGCCCGTCCACCCCGAGCTTCTCCCTGCGCCGCTCGGCCGTGCCCAGGTAGCCCGCCTCGTATGCCTCGCGTACGGCCTCGTGCAGCCTGCGCAGCACCGGCACGGTCTCACCGCGCAGGTAGATGAAGGCGTGGTCGGAGCGGATGGCGTGGCAGGCGATGACCATGCCCTCGATGAGGGCGTGCGGATTGGCGTAGAGAAGGGGGATGTCCTTGCAGGTGCCGGGTTCCGACTCGTCGGCGTTGACGACGAGATAGTGCGGCTTGCCGTCGCCCTGCGGGATGAACTGCCACTTCATTCCGGTGGGGAAGCCCGCGCCGCCGCGGCCGCGCAGTCCCGCGTCCTTCACCAGCGCGATGACGGCATCGGGGTCCATGGCGAGGGCCTTGGCGCTGCCCTGGTAGCCCTCGTGCCGCAGATAGGCGCGCAGCGTCCAGGAGTTCGCCTCGTCCCAGTGTGCGGAGAGCACGGGTGCCAGCAGCTTCTCGGGGCTGTGCCCGGATCGCTCGGTCGTCACGGTCATCACTCCCCCTCCTCGGCGGCCGGACCTGCCGGGTGGTGCGGATCGGAAGCCGAGGTCCGCTGCGGTGCGTCATGCGAACTGGGGTGCGTCGGCGGCGCCTCGTCCTGCGGGGCGCCCCCGTACCTCGGCGAGACGACCCGGCCGGGCGCCTCCTCCCCCTTGGCCAGCCGCAGCCCGGTGAGCGAGGCGGGTCCGGCGGAGCCACCGGCCTCGACGGCGCCCGGGCGCGGGTCGGGGAAACCGGCGAGGATGCGCGCGGTCTCCTTGAACGTGCACAGCGGCGCGCCGCGGGTCGGGGTGACCGTGCGGCCCGCCCGGAGGTCGTCGACCAGCTGCTTGGCGGAGCCCACCGTCTGGTTGTCGAAGAACTCCCAGTTGACCATCACCACGGGTGCGAAGTCGCAGGCCGCGTTGCACTCGATGTGCTCCAGGGTGACCTTGCCGTCCTCGGTGGTCTCCCCGTTGCCCAGCTCCAGATGGCTCTGCAGCTCCTCGAAGATCGCGTCTCCGCCCAGCACCGCGCACAGGGTGTTGGTGCACACCCCGACCTGGTAGTCGCCCGAGGCCTTGCGCCGGTACATGGTGTAGAAGGTGGCGACCGCGGTGACCTCGGCGGTGGTCAGGTCCAGCACCTCGGCGCAGAACCGGATGCCGGTGCGGGTGACATGGCCCTCCTCGGACTGCACCAGGTGCAGCAGCGGCAGCAGGGCGCTGCGGCTGTCCGGGTAGCGGGCGATCACCTCCGCGGCGTCCGCCTCCAGCCGGGACCGCACCTCGGCCGGGTAGTCGGGGGCGGGCAGCTGCGGCATGCCCAGAGTCACGTCTGTCACCGGTCGACGCCTCCCATCACGGGGTCGATGGACGCGACGGCGACGATGACGTCGGCGACCTGGCCGCCCTCGCACATGGCCGCCACGGCCTGGAGATTGGTGAACGACGGATCGCGGAAGTGGACGCGGTACGGGCGGGTGCCGCCGTCGCTGGCCATGTGCACGCCCAGTTCGCCCTTGGGCGACTCGACGGCCACGTACGTCTGTCCGGGCGGGACCCGGAATCCCTCGGTCACCAGCTTGAAGTGGTGGATCAGGGCCTCCATCGAGGTGCCCATGATGTTCTTGATGTGGTCGAGGGAGTTGCCGAGCCCGTCCGCTCCCAGCGCGAGCTGCGCGGGCCAGGCGATCTTCTTGTCCGCGACCATCACCGGTCCGGGCTCCAGCCGGTCCAGGCACTGTTCGACGATGCGCAGCGACTGCCGCATCTCCTCCAGCCGGACCAGGAAACGGCCGTAGGCGTCGCAGGTGTCGGCGGTCGGCACCTCGAAGTCGTAACTCTCGTAGCCGCAGTACGGCTGGGCCTTGCGCAGGTCGTGCGGCAGCCCGGTGGAGCGCAGTATCGGGCCGGTCACGCCGAGCGCCATGCACCCGGCGATATCGAGGTAGCCGACGTCCTGGAGGCGGGCCTTGAAGATGGGGTTCCCGGTCGCGAGCTTGTCGTATTCGACCAGGTTCTTGCGCATCGTCTTCAGGAACGCGCGGACCTGGTCGACCGCACCGGGCGGCAGATCCTGGGCGAGGCCGCCGGGACGGATGTACGCGTGGTTCATCCGCAGGCCGGTGATCAGCTCGTAGAGGTCCAGGACCAGTTCGCGGTCGCGGAAGCCGTAGATCATGACGGTGGTCGCGCCCAGCTCCATGCCACCGGTGGCGATGCACACCAGATGGGAGGAGATCCGGTTCAGCTCCATCATCAGCACCCGGATGATGGTGGCGCGGTCCGGGATCTGGTCCTCGATGCCGAGGAGCTTCTCGACGCCCAGGCAGTACGCCGCCTCGTTGGAGAAGGGCGTCAGATAGTCCATGCGCGTCACGAACGTGGTGCCCTGCGTCCAGTTCCGGTATTCGAGGTTCTTCTCGATGCCGGTGTGCAGATAACCGATTCCGCAGCGCGCCTCGGTGACCGTCTCGCCGTCGATCTCCAGGATCAGCCGGAGCACCCCGTGGGTCGAGGGGTGCTGCGGACCCATGTTGACGATGATCCGCTCGTCGTCCGCCTTCGCCGCGGCGGCCACGACCTCGTCCCAGTCGCCGCCGGTGACGGTGTAGACGGTGCCCTCGGTGGTCTCGCGCCCGGAAGCGGAGGAGGCCGAGGAGGCAGAGGGGTTTGCGTGGGTGGCAGACATCAGCTGTACGACCTCCGCTGGTCCGGAGCCGGGATCTGGGCGCCCTTGTACTCGACGGGGATGCCGCCGAGGGGGTAGTCCTTGCGCTGCGGGAAGCCCTGCCAGTCGTCGGGCATCATGATCCGCGTCAGTGCGGGGTGACCGTCGAAGACGATGCCGAAGAAGTCGTAGGTCTCCCGCTCGTGCCAGTCGTTGGTCGGATAGACGTCGACGACCGACGGGATGTGCGGATCGCTGTCCGGGGCGCTCACCTCCAGCCGGATCACCCGGTTATGGGTGATCGACCGCAGGTGGTAGACGGCGTGCAGCTCACGGCCCTTGTCACCGGGGAAATGGACGCCGCTGACGCCCGTGCACAGCTCGAAGCGGAGCGCCGGGTCGTCGCGCAGGGTCCGGGCGACCCGCGGCAGATGTTCGCGCGCGATGTGGAAGGTCAGCTCGTCGCGGTCCACGACGGTCTTCTCGATCGCGTTGCCCGGGAGCAGCGACTGCTCCTCCAGCGCGCCCTCCAGCTCGTCGGCGACCTCGTCGAACCAGCCCCCGTACGGGCGGCTGGCCTGGCCGGGCAGCCGTACGGGGCGCACCAGCCCGCCATAGCCGGTGGTGTCGCCGCCGTTGTTGGCGCCGAACATGCCGTGCTGGACGCGGATCGCCTCGCCCTGGTCACCGCGGCGGCCGGGGAGGTTCTCGGCGTTGAGGTCCTTATCGGGATTGACCCCGTTACCGTTCGCTGTCACCTCAGCAGCCCCTTCATCTCGATCGTCGGGAGCGCCTTCATCGCCGCTTCCTCCGCCTCACGGGCCGCCTGCTCGCGGTTCACGCCGAGCTTCTCCTCGCGGATCTTCTGGTGGAGTTTGAGGATCGCGTCCAGGAGCATCTCGGGCCGCGGCGGGCAGCCGGGCAGATAGATGTCGACGGGGACGATGTGGTCGACGCCCTGCACGATGGCGTAGTTGTTGAACATGCCGCCGCTGGAGGCGCACACGCCCATCGAGATGACCCACTTCGGGTTCGGCATCTGGTCGTAGACCTGGCGCAGCACCGGGGCCATCTTCTGGCTGACCCGCCCGGCGACGATCATCAGATCGGCCTGCCGGGGCGAGCCGCGGAAGACTTCCATGCCGAAGCGGGCGAGGTCGTAGCGCCCGGCACCCGTCGTCATCATCTCGATGGCGCAGCAGGCCAGGCCGAAGGTGGCCGGGAAGACGGAGGACTTACGGGCCAGCCCGGCGGCCTGTTCGACGGTGGTCAGCAGGAACCCGCTCGGAAGTTTCTCTTCGATACCCATGCGCTGTTTCCCCTATCTCCTCTTGAGCCCCTTTAGTCCCACTCCAGACCGCCGCGCCGCCAGACGTACGCATAGGCGACGAAGACGGTGAGCACGAAGAGGAGCATCTCCACGAGCCCGAACAGCCCCAGAGCGTCGAAGGTGACCGCCCAGGGGTAGAGGAAGACGATCTCGATGTCGAAGACGATGAAGAGCATCGCCGTCAGGTAGTACTTGATGGGGAAGCGCCCACCGCCGGCCGGATGCGGAGTCGGCTCGATGCCGCACTCATAGGCCTCGAGCTTGGCCCGGTTGTAGCGCTTGGGGCCGATGATCGCGGCCATGAACACCGAGAAGACCGCAAAACCTGCCCCGAGTGCTCCCAGTACGAGGATGGGCGCGTATGCGTTCACCGTCCTCGCTCCCTTCAGTCGACGATGACTGGCTGGCGGACCGTTCGGACCTGCCGTACCCCACGAAGATCGCGTTCATGTGAGGCAGTTCACAAGCCCGTTTCGCCTGCATCTTATGCCCGTCGGTCTGTGATCTGCGACACGGGGTACGCCAACGTCTTTGTGATCTCCACCACCTGACGAAGGATCATGAAGTCGGATGAGCGGTGATCTTGTACGTGAAGCATCCATTCAGTCACGAGCCGTGACATTCGAGGATGTCATCACAGGTGAGCGCGGTGCGCCCCTACCAAGACATGGTACATACATGCAAATTTGAGGCGGGCATCGTCAGCTGATATTGGACCCCCATCCTCGCGAGTGACCCGCACCCACCCCCCCCTCGATCCCCTTCTCGACCCTTCACTCGACCCCGGTCCGAGCCGCTCTCCAACACCCCTTGATCACTGGTTCGCGCCTCCGTTCACGAGCGTCACAAAATGGACACGAATCCGTGAGGTATCCCACCCCGGAAAGAGTTGTGGATCTCGATTTGGCGGGAACCATTGGTATGCGGGCCGCATCGGTGATAGGCCGCCCGCCGTGACCGCGTAACGCCAAATGCCATGCGCAGAGACATGATCGAGGAATTCGGGCATGGCACCGGCACCCGCGATGGAGATCATTTAGCCCGGGTTTTGGCTGCGTACATGCCAAATGTGGTGCAGACCACTTTTGTTGATCCGGGCCTTTGGGCCCTGGTACCCAGTGACCTATGTCCCCGATCGCACACATACCCAGCCACCGGAAGCCCCGCCGTACCGCCGCTTCCACGCGTGCACTCCGCGCCGGGATGACCGGTGGCTTCCTCACCCTCGCGGTGGCCGGCGCTGCCATGCCCGCCTCCGCCGCCGAGCCTGCCGCCCACGAGGCCACGCTCGAAATGCCGACCGTCAGCGACACGCTGGCGAACACGGCCGCCCAGACGGCTGCCGCCACGCAGCAGGCGGCCTCCGGCTACGAGCTCCAGGCCCAGCAGGACCAGGCCGCCACCCAGGCCAAGACCGCCGCCAAGAAGGCCAAGGCGGTTGCCGACAAGAAGGAGCGTGAGGCCGAGGCGCGCCGCGCCGCCGCGAAGAAGGCCGCCGAGGCCAGGGCCGAGAAGGCGTCCCGCTCCGCCGAGCGCGCCACCCTCTCCACCGCCTCGGTCTCCAGCGCCGCCGGCTCCAGCGCCACCGGCAACGCCGCCTCGGTGATCAGCTTCCTCAAGGCGCAGCTGGGCAAGTCGTATGTGCTCGGGGCCAGCGGCCCGTCCTCGTACGACTGCTCCAGCCTGACCCAGGCCGCGTTCAAGCAGGTCGGCATCGACCTGCCGCGGGTCTCGCAGGACCAGTCGGCCACCGGCACCCAGGTGTCCCTGGACAACCTCCAGGCGGGCGACCTGCTCTACTGGGGCAGCTCCGGCAGCGCGTACCACGTCGGCGTCTACATCGGCGACGGCAAGTTCATCGGCGCCCAGAACCCGAGCACGGGCATCGTCGAGCGTCCGCTGGACTACGACCAGCCGACCGGGGCCGTCCGCGTCCTCTGAGCCGGAGGAGCCACCTGGGCTGCCTGAGCCGCCTGAGCCGCTCAGGCTGGCTTTCGGCTGATTCCGGCCATGGGGCCGCCGTTCCTCGCCGCTCAGAGCGGAACGGCGGCCTCACGCCTGTCTACGTGGCGTAGACCTTCTCCACGAACTCGCCGATCTGCTGCTCGGAGACATTCCGGGCCAGATCCGCCTCGCTGATCATGCCGACCAGCCGCTTGTTCTTGTCGATCACCGGCAGCCTGCGGATGCGGTGGTGCTCCATCTCCCGCAGCACCTCGGAGACGTCGGCGTCCGAGCTGATCCAGCGCGGCGTGCCCTTGGCGAGGTCCCCCGCCGTCATCCGGGACGGATCGCGGCCCTGGGACACACAGCCGACGACGACGTCGCGGTCGGTGAGAATGCCGCACAGCCGCTCCTGGCTGTCGCTGATGGGCAGGGCGCCCACATCCAGATCGCGCATCAACTGCGCGGCGCGCTCCAGGTTCTCCGTGGCCGGAATCCACTGCGCGCCCGGGTGCATGATGTCTGCGGCCTTCGTCATGGTGTACCTCCTGAACGGCCCACCGGGGCCAGGAACCGGCCCGTGGGCCCGATCGGTCCGGCGTCGCCGCGGCAGCCGCGCACGGCGCCCCCTCCCTTCCATGGCACCACCGCCGGCGGGCCCGCGCGACCGCCCGGTGCCAGACTGAGAACTGTCGTCAGAACACCACAGTCGGAACACCACAGTCGGAGCCCCACACTCGGAGCACCACATAAGCCCCTTGCGCACGATCGCCGAAGGAGCGGCCATGCTCACCACCGATTTCGTCCCCGGCGCACCCAACTGGCTGGATCTCGGCGCCCCCGACATCGAGACGGCCCGCGCCTTCTACGGCGGACTGCTGGGCTGGGCCTTCGAGTCGGCCGGTCCCGAAGCGGGCGGATACGGCTTCTTCACCCACGGCCGCAAGACCGTCGCCGCCCTCGGCCCGCTCACCGACGCCGGGGCCCGGTCCGCCTGGACCCCGTACTTCCAGACCCCCGACGCCGACGCCACCGCGCGCTCCGTCGAGCAGGCGGGCGGCAGTGTGCGCGCCGCGCCGTTCGACGTCTTCGACGAGGGGCGGATGGGTCAGTTCACCGACCCCGGCGGCGCCCGGTTCGCGGTCTGGCAGCCCGGCAAGACGTCCGGTCTGGAGGCGGTCACCGAGCCCGGCTCGCTGTGCTGGACGGAGCTGCACTCCCCCGACCCGGCCGCGGCCCGCGCCTTCTACCGCATCGTCTTCGGCTGGGACTCCGAGGAGATGTCGTTCCCCGGCGGTACGTACACCGTCCTGTCGACGACCGGCGGCGGCAAGGACGGCACCTTCGGCGGCGTCGCGCAGCTCCAGCAGGGACATTCGACGCCGCCGCAGTGGCTGCCGTACTTCGAGGTGGCGGACTGTGACCGGGTCGTCGCGAAGGGTCAGGAGCTGGGCGGGTCCGTGCTGATGCCCGCCATGACGTCGGAGGGCATCGGCCGGATGGCCTGGCTGACGGACGTGGCCGGGGCCCCCTTCGGCGTGATCACCAGCGAGAGCCCCGACGCGGCCTAGCGATGACCTAGCGACGGCCTAAGCGACGGTCTGGAGCCGACCTGGAGGCGTCAGGCCCGCGGGGCCACCTTCGTCAGGGCGTTGATGATGCGGTCCATCGCGTCGCCGCCCGTCGGGTCCGTCAGGTTGGCCAGCAGCTTCAGCGTGAAGCGCATCAGCATCGGGTGGGTGAGCCCGCGCTCCGTCGCCAGCTTCATCACCTTCGGGTTGCCGATCAGCTTCACGAACGCGCGGCCCAGTGTGTAGTAGCCGCCGTACACGTCCTTGAGGACCCGCGGGTAGCGCCGCAGTGCCATCTCCCGCTGGGCGGGGGTGGCGCGGGAGTGGGCCTGGACGATCACGTCCGCCGCGATCTGTCCGGATTCCATCGCATAGGCGATGCCCTCGCCGTTGAACGGATTGACCATGCCGCCCGCGTCGCCGACCAGCAGCAGCCCACGGGTGTAGTGCGGCTGCCGGTTGAAGGCCATGGGGAGGGCCGCGCCGCGGATCGGACCGGTCATGTTGTCCGGGGTGTAGCCCCACTCCTCCGGCAGGGACGCGCACCACGCCTTGAGGATGTCGCGCCAGTCCAGCTCCTTGAAGGAGGACGAGGTGTTGAGCACTCCGAGGCCGACGTTGCTCGTGCCGTCACCCATGCCGAAGATCCAGCCGTAGCCGGGCAGCAGCCGGTCCTCGGCGCCGCGCTTGTCCCACAACTCCAGCCAGGATTCGAGGTAGTCGTCGTCGTGGCGGGGCGAGGTGAAGTACGTGCGCACCGCCACGCCCATCGGCCGGTCCTCGCGCCGGTGCAGGCCCATGGCGAGCGAGAGCCGGGTGGAGTTGCCGTCGGCGGCGACGACCAGCGGGGCGTGGAAGGTGACGGGCGTCTTCTCCTCGCCCAGCTTCGCCTCGACGCCGGTGATGCGGCCGGTGCGGTCGTCGGTGATCGGGGCGCCCACGTTGCAGCGCTCGTACAGCCGCGCCCCGGCCTTCTGGGCCTGCCGCGCCAGCTGGTCGTCGAAGTCGTCGCGCTTACGCACCAGGCCGTAGTTGGGGTAGGCGGCCAGATCCGGCCAGTCCAGCTCCAGGCGGATGCCGCCGCCCATGATCCGCAGGCCGCGGTTGCGCAGCCAGCCCGCCTCTTCGGAGATGTCGATGCCCATCGCGACGAGCTGCTTGGTCGCGCGCGGGGTCAGACCGTCGCCGCACACCTTCTCGCGCGGGAACGCCGTCTTCTCCAGCAGCAGAACGTCGAGTCCCGACTTGGCCAGGTGGTACGCCGTAGTGGAACCGGCCGGTCCGGCGCCGACGACGATCACATCGGCGCTGCGCTCCGAGATCCCGGAGGATGCGCTTCCGGTGGCGCTCGCGGTGGGTGCGGTCTCGCTCACGCAGGGTCTCCCGTGGCCTGGGTAACAGCGTGCCGGTCGCGCCGGGCACTGGACATGTGCAGTCTATGGGGGCGTACTCCGGCGACTGCGAAGGGCGGCCCCGCCATGACCGTGACTCAGCCTGTGATACGGCTCCGCCTGCCCACATCCGAGGACGCCGCGGCCTGGCACCGGGTCTTCGACGACCCGGAGGTGATGGAGTTCCACGGCGGTGCGTCCCAGTCCCTCGCCCACTACGAGGAGTTCACCGCCCGCCAGCGCGATCACGCCGAGCGGCACGGCTGTTGTCTGTACACGCTGCTCGACGCCTCGGATGAGGTGGTGGGCTTCACCGGCGCCCAGCCGTGGCCCCATGACTGGGGGCCGGCGGGCGAGATCGAGATCGGCTGGCGGCTGGGGCGCGCCCACTGGGGCAGGGGGTATGCCACGGCCGCCGCGCGGACGGCCCTGGAGCGGGTGCGGGCGGCCGGGATCGGACGCGTGGTGGCGATGGTGCACGAGCGCAACGACCGGTCGATCGCGGTGGCGCGGAGGCTGGGCATGCGGGTGGGCGAACATCTGGTGACGCCGGTGTCGAAGTCCCCCGCCGTGTGCTTCCGCCTGGACCTCTGAGCGCGGCCTCGGGGGCCGGGGCCGGGCTCAGAGGTCAGACGTCAGGGGCGGGTGGCGCGGTGCAGGGCCACGATGCCGCCGGTCAGATTGCGCCAGGCCGTGCGGGTCCAGCCCACCTCGCGCAGGCGGGCGGCCAGCGCGGGCTGGTCGGGCCAGGTACGGATGGACTCGGCCAGGTAGACGTACGCGTCCGGGCTGCTGCTGACCGCCGTGGCGATCGGCGGCAGCGCACGCATCAGGTACTCGCTGTAGACCGTGCGGAACGGGGCCCAGGTGGGGTGGCTGAACTCGCAGACGACCAGCCGCCCGCCCGGCCGGGTCACCCGCAGCATTTCGCGCAGCGCACCCTCGGTGTCCTGCACGTTGCGCAGCCCGAAGGAGATCGTCACCGCGTCGAAGACCCCGTCCGCGAAGGGCAGCCGGGTCGCGTCGCCCGCCGTCAGCGGCAGCCGCGGGTGGCGGCGCTTGCCCTCGCGGAGCATGCCGAGCGAGAAGTCGCAGGGCACCACATACGCACCGGCCTCCGCGTAGGGCAGCGAGGAGGTGCCCGTACCGGCGGCGAGGTCGAGCACCCAGTCCCCGGGGCGGGCGTCGACGGCGCGGGCGACCGCCTTGCGCCACAGCCGGGCCTGGCCGAGCGACAGCACGTCGTTGGTCAGGTCGTAGTTGGCCGCCACGTCGTCGAACATCGCGGCGACTTCGTGCGGCTGCTTGTCCAGGGATGCTCGGGTCACCCGCCCATTGTTCACCTCGCGCCGCGCCGCCCGGTGCGGGGGTCGGCGCGCCGCTCCGTACGGGGGTCGGCGCGCCGCTCCGTACGGGGCTCAGCGGCGGCGGTGCACCAGGCGCCCGGCGAGCACGGTGGCCAGGCAGGCCCCGTCCGCGCCGAAGACCGCCAGATCGGCCCGTCCGGCCTCGGCCAGGGCGGCCGGGCGCGGCCGGTCGAGGACGGCGACCTCGTTGCGTTCGGCGGCGGCGCGCAGCGCGGGGTCGGCGACGTGCTCGGCCAGGACCGCCGTCGCGCCCAGCCGCAGCAGGGCGTGGACGCGCTCCCGGGGCGTCGGCGCGTCCGGTACCGGCCCGTCGTGGACGAGGGCGGGGCCGAGGGTGCCGGGCCACTGCCGCACCCGCGCCCGCGGATGCGCGGCCCGCAGCTCGTCCAGGGGGCCGATGGCCGCGACGCGGCCGCCGTCGACCAGGACCGCGCCGTCGCGCAGCTCGGCGGCGCCGTCGGCGAGGGCGTACCGGACCAGCGGCGCCGCGTGGAGCGTGCGCATCAGGAGGCGTCGATCAGCTTCAGCTCGGGGTGGGCGGTACCGGCGTCGATCGCCGTCGAGGACAGGTGCGAGACGACGTGGTCGTCGACCGGGTCGTTCGCCGGGTCGTCGTGCACCACCAGGTGCTCGTACGTGGTCGCGCGCTGCGCGGGCACCCGCCCGGCCGTACGGATCAGATGGAGCAGCTCCATCCGGTTGGAGCGGTGCTTCGCACCGGCCGAGGAGACCACGTTCTCCTCCAGCATCACCGAGCCCAGATCGTCCGCCCCGTAGTGCAGCGACAGCTGTCCGGCCTCCTTGCCGACGGTCAGCCAGGAGCCCTGGATGTGGGCCACGTTGTCGAGGAAGAGCCGGGCGATCGCGATCATCCGCAGGTACTCGAAGACGGTCGCCTGCGTCTGCCCCTTCAGATGGTTGTTCTCGGGCTGGTAGGTGTACGGGATGAAGGCGCGGAAGCCGCCCGTCCGGTCCTGTACGTCGCGGATCATGCGGAGGTGCTCGATCCGCTCCGCGTTGGTCTCACCGGTGCCCATGAGCATCGTGGAGGTGGACTCGACCCCGAGGCCGTGGGCGATCTCCATGATCTCCAGCCACCGCTCGCCGGACTCCTTCAGCGGGGCGATGGCCTTGCGCGGCCGCTCGGGCAGCAGCTCGGCGCCCGCGCCCGCGAAGGAGTCCAGCCCCGCGGCGTGGATGCGGCGGATCGCGTCTTCCACCGATACGCCCGAGATGCGCGCCATGTGCTCGACCTCGGAGGCGCCCAGCGAGTGGATCACCAGCTGGGGAAAGGCCTCCTTGATGGCCGCGAAGTGCTTCTCGTAGTACTCGACGCCGTAGTCCGGGTGGTGACCGCCCTGGAACATGATCTGGGTGCCGCCCAGTTCGACGGTCTCGGCGCAGCGCCGCAGGATGTCGTCGAGGTCGCGGGTCCAGCCCTTGGCGGTGTCCTTGGGCGCGGCGTAGAACGCGCAGAAACGGCACGCCGTCACACACACGTTGGTGTAGTTGATGTTCCGCTCGATGATGTACGTCGCGATGTGCTCGGTGCCCGCGTAGCGACGGCGGCGTACGGCGTCGGCGGCGGCGCCCAGGGCGTGCAACGGCGCTGACCGGTAGAGGTCGAGCGCCTCCTCCGGGGTGATGCGCCCCCCGGCGGCGGCGCGGTCGAGGACTGCCTGCAGCGTGGCGTGTGCGGTCACCGGGGCGTCCCTTTCGGAGGTGTACGGGCGGACCGACCCAGCGTACGCCCCCGCTTGTCAGCGCAGGCGGCGCAGGGTACCGGTCGGATCGCCCGCCTGCCGGTCCTTCGCCTTGTACTTCAGGGTGCCGTCGGAGGCGAGGGTGTACTGCTCGTCCGTCGAGCTGTCGCTGCACCCCGCCTGGGAGTCGTCCCCGCGGAACCGGGCGTCGAGGTGCAGCTCCTTCGGCTTGGCGGAGACCAGCTTCCAGGTGAAGTCGCAGCGCACCACGGACAGCTTCACCCTGCCGCTCGCGACCTGATGGCCGGTGGAGCCGCGCTGGAAGGTGATGGTCATGGTGCCGACGGGGATGCCGTTTTGGGAGGTGAGGTCACCCTGCCAGGTGCCGAGGAACCCCTTGGGCACATCCGATCCGCCGGGCGATGCCGATCCCCCCGGGCGGGCCGGGCCGGTCTGGGCGCCGCCGTCGGCCGCCGAATCGCCGCCCGAGTCCCCGGACATGTTCTGGACGAGGACCACGGCGGTCGTGGCGACCGCGAGCGCGCCCGCGACGGACAGCACCAGGGAGCAGCTCAGCGCCCTGGGGCGCTTCTTGCCGCCGAGGGCGGCGGAGAGCGCGAGGCCGCGGCCGCCCTGCCCGCTGCCCTCGGCGCTGCTGCCGCTGCTGCGGCTGTCGCCGCCGCTGTCGCTTTTCGGCGGCCGTCCCGGAGGCGGGGTCGCGGGGTCGCCCGGCCCATGGCCCGGCTGGTCCGCGTACGACGGGGGCGGGCCGAACGCGCCCAGCGCGGGGGCCGACGGGGCGGGAGTCGACGGGACAGGCGTTCCGGACGCGGGCGTTCCGGAAGTGGCCGGGGCGGCGGTCGCGGCGGGCGGGAGGGCGGCGGGCAGGCTCGCCGCGGGCGACGGAGTGATCGCTTCCGCCTCCAGGTCGAGCAGTTCGACCGCCTGTCGGCTCACCCGCTCGATCAGCGCCCCCGGCAGCCAGCCGGACCGTACGAGCCCCGAGGCACCGTCCGACGGGGCCAGGCGGCGCGCTATCTGCTCGGGGGTCGGGCGGTCCGCCGGGTCCTTGGCCAGACACTCGGCGACCAGGTCGCGCAGGTCACCGGTCAGCTCCGGGCCGAGCTGCGGCTCCTCGTGGACCACCTTGTAGAGCAGCGAGGCCGAGCTGTCGCCCGGGAAGGGCTGCTCGCCGGTGGCCGCGTGCGTCAGCACGGCGCCCAGCGAGAAGATGTCGGCCGGACCGGTCACGGGGTGGCCGAGGATCTGCTCGGGCGACATATAACCGGGCGAGCCGATGGAGGCGCCGGTGGAGGTCAGCGAGACGGTGCCCTCGGTGGCCCGGGCGATACCGAAGTCGATCAGCCGCGGGCCGTCGAGGGCGAGCAGCACGTTGGACGGTTTGACGTCGCGGTGGACCAGGCCCAGCCCGTGGACGGCGCCCAGCGCCTCCGCCAGCCCGGCGCCCAGGGCCCGTACCGAGGACTCGGGCAGCGGGCCCTGGTGGCTGATGGCCTGACTGAGCGAGGGGCCCGCCACATACCCGGTCGCCACCCACGGAACGCGCGCCTCCGGGTCGGCGTCGAGGACCGGTGCGGTCCAGGAACCACCGACCCGGCGCGCGGCGTCGACCTCCCGCCGGAAGCGCGCGCGGAACTCCTCGTCGAGCGCGAAGTGCGCGTGCACCACCTTGACCGCAACTGTGCGCCCGCCCGCGCTACGGCCCAGGTACACCACGCCCATACCGCCGGAACCGAGCCGTCCGAGCAGCCGGTACGCCCCGATGACCTGCGGGTCCTCCGCTTCCAGCGGCTGCATGTGCCTCCCCCTCGACTGCGCCGCACCAGCTTAGGCGGGCATGACAGCAGCAGCCCAGCCCGGTCGGCTAACCCGTCGTGGCGGGGGTGTCCAGCAGATCCACCCGGACGTCCGCCGGGAAGCCGGTCGTCGGACCGGTCAGCCGGGCGAACTCGGCGATGCCCGCCAGCTGCTTCGCGCCCAGGGAGAAGTCGAGGGTGGTGAAGTAACGCTCCAGCACCTCCGCCTCCAGGTCCTCCCAGCGCGTGGCGTGCTCGGCGACCTTCCCGGCCTCCTCCAGGGACAGGTTCCGGGACTCCAGGAACGCCCGGTGCGCCTCGCGCACGATCTCCGGCTCGCGCTCCAGGTACTCACGCCGGGCGGCGAAGACCGCGAAGACGAAGGGGAGTCCGGTCCACTCCTTCCACATCTGCCCCAGGTCATGGACCTGGAGGCCGAGCTTCGGGGCGTGGTGGAGGTTGGCGCGCAGCGCGGCGTCGCCGATCAGCACCCCCGCGTCGGCCTCCTGCATCATCAGGCTGAGGTCGGGCGGGCAGGTGTAGTAGTCGGGCTCGATCCCGTACCGCTCGGCGAGCAGCAGCTGAGCCAGGCGTACGGAGGTGCGCGAGGCGGAGCCGAGTGCGACGCGCGCCTTGTCGAGCTGCTCCAGCGGCACCTTCGAGACGATCACGCACGACATGACGGGCCCGTCGCAGCCCACCGCGATGTCGGGCAGCGCCACCAGGTCGTCGGCGTTGCGCAGATACTCGACGAGGCTGATCGGGCCGATGTCGAGGTCGCCGTCGACGAGCAGATCGTTGAGCGTGTCGGGGGACGCCTTGGTCAGCTCGAAGTCCAGGAGCGAGCCGGTCCGGGCGAGACCCCAATACAGCGGCATGCAATTGAGGTACTGGATGTGACCGACCCTCGGCCTGTCCCGACGCCCCAGGGCTGTGGGGATGACGCTTTCGGCGGCCTCCGGTGTACTCCGCGAGGGGGAACTCGGTGAATTGTCCACAACCGGAGGCTAGCGCCGCTCTTCGCGCGAAGCGGCGGCGGGGTGGACGCGGCGGGCCCGATATCTCGCGGAACCACACGCTCGACCTGCGTACCTATCCCTCCTCCGGGGTCCGGAAACCCTCCGCATTCGTGATCTTCGGCTCTTTCCTCGTGGACACGGAGCGTGCTAAGCTCAACGCAAGTTGCAGTTTGGTTTCCCTTGCAGTACAGAGCCTGCGGAGCATGTAACCGCAGGCTTTTGTAGTTTTCAGACTTCTTGTAGGTTCTGGAGCAGGGCAACCCTTTGGCCCAAGGAGGGCTTTATGGCTACCGGAACCGTCAAGTGGTTCAACGCCGAGAAGGGCTTCGGCTTCATCGCCCAAGACGGCGGCGGCCCCGATGTCTTCGTTCACTACTCCGCGATCAACGCGTCTGGCTTCCGCTCCCTGGAGGAGAACCAGGCCGTGACCTTCGACGTCACGCAGGGCCCGAAGGGTCCGCAGGCTGAGAACGTCAGCGCGGCCTGAGCCAGCAGTACCCAAGGAGCCCTGCTCCCCCGCTTCGGCGGGGGAGCAGGGCTCCTGCCTTTTCCGGCCTTTCCTATTCACGGGCCATTCAATTTCATTCAAAAGCGAAACCCCAAGCCTTACGCTGCGTAAGGTGATCGCGACGCATCGTCGACACCCCGCACCCGGTCGGGCTAACGTCTTGACCATGGGGCGGACCAAGGGGCGGGGGCGGCGGACGGTCACGGTGCACCACGTACGCGCCGCGGTGCACGGCGCGCAGCGGCTCGGCGTCGACACCGCACCGCTGCTCCAGCGGGCCCGGATACCGCCGCTGCTGCTCGGCGACGACCGCGCGCGCTTCTCCCCCGAGCAGTTCGCCCGGCTGGTGCGCGCCCTGCACCGGGCCACCGGGGACGAGTTCCTGGGGCTCGGCTCCGCGCGCAGCCGGCCCGGCACGTTCGCCATGATGTGCTACGCCTCGCTCGGCTGCCCGGACCTCGGCACCGCCCTGGAGCGCGGCGCGCGCTTCTACCGGCTCTTCCCCGGCGGGCCCAACCTGGAACTGGAGCGCGGCGAGGGCGACGAGGCGGTGTTCGGCATCCACGGGCGGATACGCACCCGCCACGAGAGCCAGATCGTCGCCGAATGGGTGATGCTCGTCTGGCACCGGCTCGCGGGCTGGCTGATCGGGCGCCGGATTCCGCTGCTGTGGACCCAGTTCGCCCACCCCGCGCCCCCACACGCGGACGAATACGAGCAACTGTTCGACTGTGCCGCGTACTTCGGCGGGGACCGTACGGCCGCCGGGTTCGACCCCCGCTGGCTGTCCGCACCGGTGATCCAGGACGAGGCGTCCCTCCAGGCGCTGCTGCGCCGCGCGCCCGACGGGCTGCTCGGCCGCCCCGAGTACCGCACGACCGTCGCCCAGCAGGTGCGCCAGGTGCTCGCCGGGGGTCTGCGGACCGGCGGCGGACCGGTCGGCCGCCACCGCGCGCGCCCGGCCGCCGCCGGGCGGCTGCCGGAGCTGCGGGAGGTCGCGGCCCGGCTCGCGGTCAGCCCCGCGACGCTGCGCCGGCGGCTGGACGAGGAGGGCACCTCCTTCCAGCAGCTCAAGGACCAGGTGCGGCGGGACGCGGCGATCGGCAGCCTGCGGGAGACCGGGGAGCCGATCGAGGAGCTGGCGGTGCGGCTGGGCTTCTCCGAAGGCACCGCGTTCCACCGGGCGTTCCGGCGCTGGACGGGGATGACGCCGGGCGCGTACCGGCTGGCGTACGGCCACACGACCGGATGAGACATAAGGTCAGCGAATCTGAGCGCTCCGGTCAGCAACAGACAAACCACACGTCTCTACGGTCCCCCTCACAGCACCGCAGCACAATCGCACCGTTGGGAGAGCCGTATGCGCACCCGCACCACCGTGCTCGCCACCCTCACCGCGCTGGCCCTGTCGGCCGCGCTGCCGACCGCACCGGCCATGGCCACGACCGACACCGCCCGGACCGCCTCCACCCAGGACAGGCCGGGTGACATCGTCACCAAGTCCCCGACCTCGTTCCGCGCCCTGCCCGGCGCGCCCGTCACCACCCGCTCCTGGCACGTCACCTACCGCTCGACCACCGCCCGGTCCACCGCGAACACCGTCTCCGGCACCGTCATCGTCCCCGACGACGGCAAGACCGGCCCCCGCCCGCTCGTCACCTGGGGCATGGGCGCCGTCGGCCTCGCCGACAGCTGCGCGGCCTCCGGCCGCTTCCCGCAGGGCACCAGCTCCGAGGGCGGGCTGATCGACCTCGCGCTGCGCCGCGGCTGGGCCGTCGCCGTCAGCGACTACGAGGGCCTGGGCACCCCCGGCGATCACACCTACACGGTCGGCCGGTCCGAGGGGCACGCCCTGCTGGACATGGCGCGCGCAGCGCAGCGGCTCCCCGAGGCGGGCCTCTCGCCGGACGGCCCGGTCGGGATCATGGGGTACTCGCAGGGCGGCCAGGCGGCCGGCTGGGCCGCCCAGCTGAGCTCCTCCTACGCACCCGAGCTGCGGGTGAAGGGCACCGTCGCCGGGGGCGTGCCCGCCGATCTGCCCGCCACCCTCGACTACAACGACGGCGGCGTGGGCGCCGGGCTCGCCCTGATGGCCCTCGCCGGACAAGACGCGGCCTTCCCCGAACTGGCGCTCGACTCCTACCTCAACCAGCAGGGCAAGGACGATGTCGCCTTCATGCGGAACAACTGCGCATCGATCAGCACCATCGCCGGGCTCTTCCAGAAGCTGTCCGATGTGACCGTCCGGGACCCGCTCGCCTCGCCGCTCTGGCAGATCGCGCTGCGCGCCTCCTATCTGGGCGACCGCGCCCCTGACCATCCGGTCTACCTCTATCAGGGCACGGCGGACGAGCTGATTCCGTACCAGGTCGGCGCTGACCTGCGCACCCGGTGGTGCGAGAAGGGCGCGCGGGTGGAGTGGAAGAGCTATCCGGGCGACCATGTGACGACCGCGTTCACCGGAGTCCCAGCGGCCATGGACTGGCTCGGCGCACGGCTCGACGACAAACCGGCGGACGGCAACTGCGGCACCTGAGCCCCGCTTGAGCCACCGATAGGCGCCGGCCCGACGACGGCCTCCGGTTCCCCCAGGAGGCCCTGTGCACATGCGGCGCCCCGCGACCCCTCGTACGTTGAAGCTCTCGGGCCTCACACGAACGAGGGGTTTGCGGACGTGGGTCGATGTAATGGCGCCCGTTTCGCCCGGCGGTGTATACGCATCGCGGTGAGCGCGTCCCTGACCGCCGGGCTGTGCGCGGGGCTGCCCGCGTCATCGGCCGTCGCCGCCGACTGCCCGGACGACCCGAACACGACCGGATCGGTGGACGGTTCGGAGCTGACGTACGCCCTGCACACCAAGTACACCGCCGAGTGGGCGCGGGCCCGGGAGAGCTGGAACGCCCTGGGCAAGGTCGACATCAAGCCGCACACCGGCTCGGCCTACGCGGACGTCGACGCGACCGACGTCGACCGCGCCGACATCGGCTGGTCGGGGCTGTGGGAGTCCCATGAGCTGGGCTCCGACGACATCGTCCTCAACGACCACTTCCTCGGCGCGTACCCGGCCGACGTGAAGCGCGGCATCGTCACCCACGAGCTGGGCCACGCCCTCCGGCTGGGCCACCGCTCCGCCCGCGGCGCGGTCATGTACTGCAACGACACCCGCACCGCCTTCGCCCCCACGGCCGCCGACATCTCCGCGTACCGGGCCGTGTGGGGCTCATGAGCCTCCGTACCGGGACGATCGCGCTGGTCACGGCCCTGGCGGCGGTGGGCGCCAGCGCGCTGGCCTGGTTCGAGGTCCCGTACCGCAGTACGCGGCTCCACCCCACCTACGCGGTCCGGCTGGACACGCCCGGGCTGGCCGCGGGCTGGGCCGATGACGTCTTCGTCGGCAAGGTCACCGCCCGCGAGGGGGTGCGGCGCACCGACGGCGAGCGGCTGCTGTGGACGACGTACCGGGTCGAGGTCCAGTCCACCCTGAAGGGCGAGGTGTCCGGGGACGTACGGGTCGCCCAGGAGGGCGGCGACGATCCACTGCGGCGGCGACGGGTCGTGGTGGGCGAGGCCCCGGCGTTGCTGACCGGGCGGACGTACCTCCTGGCCACCCGGGTCGCCCCGGACGGCTGGCACACCGCCCCGTCCAACTTCGTGCCGCTCGACCTGGCCCCGGACAAGGCGGGCTCGGACAGCGGAACGAACCCGTCCGCGGCCTGGCGGGAGGGCGTCGGACATCCGGTGTCCCAGCGGGACGCCCACCCCTCGGCGGTCTCCCGCGCGGCGGACCCGGCGGCGCTGTACGCCCGGGCGCGGATCGGCTGACCGGCGACCGGCGACCGGCGACCGGCGACCGGCGACCGGCGACCGGCGACCGGTGAAAACTAGGGCCTCCAGCCCTCTCCGCGCAGCAGGTTCCCGAGCCCCGCCCAGGCGAAGTTCATGAGGGTGGCCGCCGCCTCCTGGGCCGGGAGGCCGTCCGGCTCCGCCCCGCCGCCCGCCCAGTCCGCCAGCGACTCGGCCGCCCCGACCAGGGCGTGGGCAAGCCCGGACACCTCGGCGGCCGCCAGCCGCCGCTCCCGTGCGCCCTTCCGCGCCGCCGCCGCGATCAGCTGGGTCACGAACGCCACGATCTCCGTCCGCATCGCCGCCACTTCGTGCGCGTAAGGGTGGCCGTGCGTCCGCGCCTGGACGTGCAGCAGCGCCCATCCGTCGGGGTGGCACGCGGTGTGCGCGAAGAAGCCGCTCAGCCCGCTCCACAGCTGACGGTCCGGCGGCGCGCCCCGCTCGACCGCACCCCGCACCGCGGCCACCAGCGACGCCGCCTCCCGCCGAACACACGCCGCGAACAGGTCTTCCTTCGAGTTGAGGTACAGATAGACCAGCGGTTTGGAGACCCCGGCCAGCTCGGCGATGTCGTCCATCGAGGCGTGCTGGTAGCCGCTCCGGGCGAAGGCCCGCACGGCCGCGTCCAGCATCTGCTGCTCCCGCACCACCCGCGGTACGCGCTTGCTCCTGGTCACCCCGCCCACGCGGACCGCCCCCTTACGACAGTGCCCCCGCACACCTCTGACGCCCACCAGCGTACGGGGGACCGGAACGAAGATCACCTGGTCGGCACCCACTCTTGTCACGGCCCGCTCGTCCCTTCACAGTGTCAACAGCGCACGCGCAACGCCCCGTTCAGCTCCGCACGCACCGAGCGAAGGAGATACGGACGATGCCCTCCCGCCGCCGCGCAGCCGCCGCGCTCGCCGCACTGGCCGCCGCGCCCCTGCTCCCCACCCCGGCCGAGGCCCGCTCCCGGCCCGCCGACCGGACCCACGACACCGCCGCCGGTCACGCCCCCGGCACCGCCACCGACCAGGCCCGCATCACCGCCGCCGACCGCGTCGGCGAACGCGTCCTCGACCTGACGATCAACTCCCCCGCCCTCGGCCGCGACGGCCACGCCCGGGTCCTGCTGCCCCGTGGCTACGACCGCCGGCCGCACCACCGCTGGCCGGTTCTCTACCTCCTGCACGGCTGCTGCGACCCCGGCCCGGGCTGGGAGGCGTGGACCCTCAACACCGACGTCGAGGGGCTGACCGCGTCCGTCCCCGCCCTGGTGGTGTCCCCGGAGGGCGGCCCCTCCGGCTTCTACTCGAACTGGTGGAACGGCGGCGCCTACGGCCCGCCCGCCTGGGAGACCTTCCACCTCGCCGAGCTGCGCCCGCTGCTGGAGCGCGCGCTGCGCGGCAACGGCCGCCGGGCGATCGCGGGCCTGTCGATGGGCGGCTTCGGCGCCCTGTCCTACGCGGCCCGCCACCCCCGCCTCTTCCGCGCGGCCGCCTCGTTCAGCGGCGTCGTCCACCCCCTGCGGAACCCGGGCGGCGTCCAGGGCATCGTGAAGCAGTACGGAGCCGACCCCACCGCGCTGTGGGGCGACCCCACGGCCCAGTCCGCGCTGTGGGCGGCCCACGACCCGTACACCCAGCTCACCCGGCTCCCCCGCGGCTACCCGGTGTACGTCTCCTGCGGCGACGGCACCCCCGGGCCGCTCGATCCCGCGGGCCGTCCCGTCGACCCCACCGAACAGGGCCTCGGGCTGATGGCCCAGGACTACGTACGCCGCGCCCGGGCCCACGGCCTGGCCCTCACCGCCCGCCTCTACGGCCCCGGCACCCACACCTGGCCGTATTGGGAGCGCGAACTGGACCGTGCGCTACCCCTCCTGACCACCGCCCTCGCCCGTCCCTGAGCCGCCCGCCCCCGAGCCGGACGTCCCTGAGCCGGACGGGGGCACGTCCTCCCAGGCCACCAGGCGCGGCGACGCGGGCGGTTTCCCGACCTCGCGCCGCGCCCGGGCCGCGGCGGCCAGTTCGTCGCGGAGATCGGCGAGTTCGACCACCCGCCTCTCTCCGCTGCGGGCCACGGCCGCCGCGGCGGCGGCCATGATGACGTTGACGAGGTCGCCACCGGCCATGCCCTCGGATTCGGCCGCCAGGGTGTCGGCGGTGACCTCGGGGTGCAGCGGCAGTTCCTTCGGGAGGAGTTTCGTCCACAGATCGCGCCGCGCGGCGAGGTCGGGGAGTTCCAGCCGGATATGCGCCAGAATCCGGCGGACGAAGGCCACGTCATAGTTTTCCGGGAAGTTGGTCGTGAAGACCACGACGCCGTCGAAATGGTCCAGTTCGGTGAGCATCACCGAGCGGGAGACATTGACGCTGTGGTCGGCGCTCTGGGTGACCCGGCTCAGCCGGCGGCCGAGAATGGAATCCGCCTCGTCGAAGACGAGCACGGCATCGTGCCGTCGGGCCTCGGCGAAACACCGCACGATGTTCTTCGGCGTCTCACCGACGTAACGGGATTCGATCTGGGCATAGCCGACCCGCAGATACGGGCGGCCGAGACGGTGGGCGATCGCCTCCGCACACGCGGACTTCCCCGTACCGGGCGGGCCGTACAGGCTCACCACCGCGCCGCCGCGGTGCGGGGAAATCGCGGCCAGATTCCATTCCTTGAACAGCACGTCCCGGTGCGCGACCACGTTCAGCGCGGTGTCGACGCGTCGGCGCACCACGTCCGCCAGGACGAGATCACCGAAGGTCCGGGCGGGCCGCTCCACCCGGAAGTCGACCGTCTCGGGTGATTCCCCGGCACGTTCGGTGCGCCGAGCGGGCGCGGTCGCCGTCGTCGTAGCCGATCGGACCGTCTCGCCGCCGGAATCGGCGAACGTCCAGCGCCGCGGCACCGTGTTACGTCCCTCGTCCATTCACTGCCCCCGTATCAGTGGATGTCAGCCGGCCATGGTCCAGCGACGGCTGACCTCGTCGATTTCCTGGCGGATGAACTCCGCGCGGACATCGTCGGGAATGTCGTCCCAGCCGGTGACGGTCTCGGTCACCAGGGCGCTTTCGGGGTTCCCGTAGACGCAGCGGACGACGGTGTGCGCGTCCGACCGCCCGGTCGCGGGCCGGATGAACACGACCTCCACCTCCCGCACTTCCGATACCAGCCGGTCGCGCAGTCCGGCTGGTCCGGAGCCGAGAACGGCGACCCGGATGTCGTCGGGGCGCGAGTCCATGCGCGCCGCCCAGTCCTCGGCCAAGGCCGCCAGGACGACGGCGGTGAGACGGCCGCCCCGCCCACGCCCGGCGGGCCGCGGCCATCGCCGCGACGCGACCAGGGCCGCCACCACCACTACACCGACGCCCGTCCACCACCACAGCGACATGTGCCCGTTTCTTCCTCTGCGGATCATTCTTCGAGTTCCTGGTCGCGCATCCTGGTCACGTCCATGCGGTATTTTCCCCCGTCGCCCGCCACCAGCGACTGACGGTATTTCTCGGGAAGGTCGTCCCAGGCGACGTCCTCCTCGACCACGATCCGCTTGACCGGCGCGTCACTTCGCAGATGGTTCTTCATCAGTGCGGTCATGCGACGGACATAGGTGTTCGGGGTCAGCCCCTTCTCGAACTCGATGACCTGTTCGAGAAGATAGGTCCGCAGCTGCTGCCAAGCCGTCTTCACATTCCGGCGGATCGCGGTGGCGTACTTGTCCAGTTCCGTGAAGGCCAGCTTCACCGTGTCGGACATCCAGGGAACGTGCTCGGCCACCCAGGGGAAAAGCTGATCCCGGGCCCAGACCATGATGCGGTTCCACATGGCGAGACCGATGGCCATGATGATCAGAGGAATGAAGAAAGCCATCAAGCCCTCCCCAGCGGAAGGCTCAAGGTGACGCCCTCGTCGCCGTCGCGAATGATCCGCCCGCGCACGTCCTCGGGTATGTCGCCCCAGTCGATCTCCTGCTTGATGCGCTTGCGGCGCACCTTCTGCCGATCGGCCCCGTAGAGCATTTCGATGATCCGCACCCCCGTCTCCCCGGGCCGGGCCCGGTATTCGACGGTCACCGCGACGATCTCCCGGCGGAGCGTATCGATCACCGACGGCTTCGCCCGGGGCAGTTCCGGCCGGATGGACGACCCGTACGGCTCGCCGCACATCTCGACCAGCGCACTGAAGACGTCACTCGGCGGCAGCCCCAGAACGGGCTCGCACTCCTCGGCGAGGATGCCGTACACGACGATCGAGTCGGATTCCGGCGGGGCCTCCAGAGCCGCGATCACGACATCGATCATCTTCAGGATGTGACGGAGCGCGATTTTGCCGACAACGCCCCGCTCGGCACCCGGTTTCGGCAGGACGGCCTTGTCCGCCATCTCCCGGAGCGCCTTTTCGATCAAGTCGCGCGCGGAGCGCAGCGATTTCCCCGCTGTGGTGTCAGGCATGCGTGTTCTCCCCCGTATGACCGCATGTACACGAATCACATATTAGCGCCGTAACACTGGATAACACATACCGTGAAAGAAACTGACAGGAATACAGCACCCCCTGATCGAAACAATCTCCCCTGAGGCCACAGCCCGCCACCCGGACAGCACAGTGCCCCCGGCCTCGGGGAGGCTCGGGGGCACAGGGCTTGGCGCGGGGCAGGGGCTTCCGGGGTTACACGGTGGCCAGCTGACGCTCCGGCTGCTCTTCGGCCTTCTCGCGGTCGTCCAGGGGCGACGACGTGGCGTGGGCGTAGGCGTCGTGGTCGAGGATCTTCTCGCGGGCCGAGACCAGAACCGGCACCAGGGCCTGTCCGGCGACGTTCGTGGCCGTCCGCATCATGTCCAGGACCGGGTCGATGGCCATCAGCAGGCCGACGCCCTCCAGCGGGAGGCCGAGGGTGGAGAGGGTCAGGGTGAGCATGACGGTCGCGCCAGTGAGGCCGGCCGTGGCGGCGGAGCCGATGACCGAGACGAAGGCGATCAGCAGGTAGTCACCGATGCCGAGGTGCACGCCGAAGATCTCGGCGATGAAGATGGCGGCGAGCGCCGGGTAGATGGAGGCGCAGCCGTCCATCTTGGTGGTCGAGCCGAAGGGCACCGCGAAGGACGCGTACTCCTTGGGCACGCCCAGGCGTTCGGTGACCCGCTGGGTGACCGGCATGGTGCCGACCGAGGAGCGGGAGACGAAGGCCAGCTGGATCGCGGGCCAGGCGCCCTTGAAGAAGCTCAGCGGGTTGACCTTGGCGACGGTCGCCAGCAGCAGCGGGTAGACGCCGAACATCACCAGCGCGCAGCCGATGTAGACGTCGGCGGTGAAGGTCGCGTACTTGCCGATGAGGTTCCAGCCGTACTCGGCGATGGCGGAGCCGATGAGCCCCACGGTACCCAGCGGGGCCAGCCGGATGACCCACCACAGGGCCTTCTGCAGCAGCTCCAGCACCGACTGGCTCAGGGTGAGGATCGGCTGCGCCCGCTCGCCGAGCTGCAGGGCGGCGACGCCCGCGACGGCGGCCAGGAAGACGATCTGCAGCACCTGCAGTTCGGTGAACGGCGTGATGACGTCCGTCGGCACGATGCCGGTGAGGAAGTCCAGCCAGGACCCGGCGTGGTCGGGCTTGGCGCCGTCCTTGGCGGTCAGGCCGGTGCCCGCGCCCGGGTTGGTGAGCAGGCCGATCGCCAGGCCGATGGCGACCGCGATCAGCGAGGTGGCCATGAACCACAGCAGCGTGCGGGTGGCCAGCCGGGCGGCGTTGCTGACGTTCCGCAGGTTCGTGATCGATATCAGGATCGCGAAGAAGACCAGCGGGGCGACGGCGAGCTTCAGCAGCTGGACGAAGGTCGAGCCGATCTTGTCCAGCGTGGTGACCAGCCAGCCGACGTCGCCGCTGCGGGCGACCCAGCCGAGCACCACGCCGAGGACGAGACCCAGCAGGATCTGCGCCCAGAACGGCACCTTGGGCAGGCGGAAGGACGACGTCCTGTCGGACGTCTCGGGGCGGGACGACAACGGACACACTCCGGGGGAGGTTAAGAGGGCGAGAGAAAGCCAGGAGTCCGTACGGGATCTCCGGCCGCTGTACGAGAGAGGTCAGCGGCGTTGACAGGCCGCGGACCGACAGCGGCAAAGATCGATGTGCAGGCGCGCCACGAGCGGAACGCTCGCTGCGATACGGGGCGCGGCTGCTGTCTTCATGACAAGTACATTAACACCGTGTCTTTGGGGAACCCAAAGAAAATCTTTGACCTTTCGGACCCGTTCCGGACGGTCCGGGGTGGCCGGAAACAGCTCAACGCCCCCTGGGCCAGCGGTCGCTGGCCCAGGGGGCGTCGGAAACGTGTGTGGGGTGTGAGGAGGCTTACACGCCGTCCTGCGCGGCCTTCTGCGCGCCGTCCTCCTGGCTCTGGCTCGCGGCCAGCCGCTCCTTGGCCCGGTCGACGCGCTCAGCGACCTGCACGGCCATCGCCTCGCGCTGCTTGCGCAGCAGGACGAAGCTGAGCGGGGCGGAGACGATCAGCGCGAGCAGCACGACCCAGAACAGGTTGGAGGCGCCGAGGCCCGCCGGAACCACGCGGAAGTAGACCAGACCCCACATGACCAGGAAGCACCCG
Organism: Streptomyces sp. NPDC005962; assembly: GCF_040629205.1. Lineage (NCBI taxonomy): Bacteria > Bacillati > Actinomycetota > Actinomycetes > Kitasatosporales > Streptomycetaceae > Streptomyces > Streptomyces sp. NPDC005962. The sequence goes on from NZ_JBEXVE010000025.1 coordinate 95,841, forward strand.
GCGAAGATGCCCAGGCGCATGCTGGTGTAGCGGAACATGGCGCTCGGCTTGAGGGACACCACGGGGTCCCCTTTCTCCTGGAGGTTCTCCTGGACGTTCTGCTGGAAGTGCCTGTCCTCCCAGTGAATCACGTCCGGTTTCTGATCAATTCAGCGGCAGTGGGTTCAGTGGCAGTCGGTTCAGCGGCAGTGGGTTCAGCGGCAGCCACATGGTGATGTCGTCGCGGAAGTCGTCGTCCGCGACCTTGATCGCCCCCGGCACCCGGCCGACCTCCTGGTAGCCGCACCCCGCGTAGAACCGGTCCACCCCGGTACCGCCCCGGCAGGTGAGCCGTATCCCGTGGATGCCGTCCATCCCCCGCGCGGCCTTCTCCGCGGCGGCCATCAGCTCGCGGCCGTACCCCTTGCCCTGGTGGGAGGGGTGCACCATCACGCTGTAGAGCCAGCACCAGTGCCGCATCAGCCGGTGGGCGTTCAAGGTGAAGAAGGCCGTCGCGGCGACCTGCCCGGCCTCGTCCCGGCCGACGAGGAGCCGGGTGCGCCCCTCGGCCATCGCGGCGAGGTGCTTGATCAGCTCGGGACGTACGTCCTCCGTGGTCACCGGCGGCACGAAGCCGACCGCGCCGCCCGCGTTCGAGACGTCGGCCCAGAGCGTGCGGATCGAGTCGAGCAGCTCAGGCGTGGTCTCGGGGTCCAGGTCGAACGTCAGCGGCATGCGGACGACGATAACCGAGCACCTGTCCGAACCTGGCCCCCGGCCCGGCGACGCGGGCGGTCACACCCGCATCGGCTGGGGCGACTCGCGCCGGGCCGGGTCCGGACCCTCGTACTCGCGGAGGGTCTCGTACCGGGTGTTGCGCTCCACCGGGCGGAAGCCCGCGTCCCGGATCAGGTCCAGCAGGTCGTCACGGGTCAGCTTGTTCGGCGTGCCGTAGTTGTCCGCGTCGTGCGTGATCTTGTACTCGACGACCGAGCCGTCCATGTCGTCCGCGCCGTGGTTGAGGGCGAGCTGCGCGGTCTGCACCCCGTGCATCACCCAGAAGACCTTGACGTGCGGGACGTTGTCGAACAGCAGCCGGGAGACCGCGAAGGTCTTCAGCGCCTCCGCGCCGGTCGCCATGGAGGTGCGCGCCTGGAGCCGGTTGCGGATCTTGCCGTCCTTCATGTCCACGAAGTCGTGCTGGTAGCGCAGCGGGATGAAGACCTGGAAACCGCCGGTCTCGTCCTGCAGCTCACGCAGCCGCAGCACGTGGTCCACCCGGTGCCGGGGCTCCTCGATGTGCCCGTACAGCATGGTGCACGGGGTCTTGAGGCCCTTCTCGTGCGCCAGCCGGTGGATGCGCGACCAGTCCTCCCAGTGGGTGTCGTGGTCGACGATGTGCTGCCGGATGTCCCAGTCGAAGATCTCCGCGCCGCCGCCGGTCAGCGACTCCAGACCGGCGTCGATCAGCTCGTCCAGGATCTCGGACGCGGACATTCCGGAGATCTTCTCGAAGTGGTGGATCTCGGTGGCGGTGAAGGCCTTCAGCGACACCTCGGCGGGCAGCGCCTCCTTGAGCGCCTTCAGCGACCGCGGGTAGTAGCGCCAGGGGAGGGTGGGGTGCAGCCCGTTGACGATGTGCAGCTCGGTGAGCTTGTCGTTCTCCATCGCCTTGGCGAGGCGGACGGCCTCCTCGATGCGCATCGTGTACGCGTCCTTCTCCCCCGGCTTGCGCTGGAAGGAGCAGTAGGCGCAGGACGCGGTGCACACGTTCGTCATGTTGAGGTGACGGTTGACGTTGAAGTGGACGACGTCGCCGTTCTTGCGCGTGCGGACCTCATGGGCGAGCCCGCCCAGCCAGGCCAGGTCGTCGGACTCGTACAGGGCGATGCCGTCCTCACGGGTGAGCCGCTCCCCCGCGAGAACCTTCTGCTCCAACTCCCGCTTGAAACCCGCGTCGTGTGTCGCTGCGCTCATGCGACGGCCGCCTCCCATGCGTCTGGCCCTACGTCGTCGTGCCGGTGTCGGCCTTCGCCGAGACTACGCCTCGACGTCCTCGGGAAGTTCGCCGACCCGGTTCTCCCACTTGGTGGACAGCACGATCGTGCTACGCGTCCGGGCGACGCCCTTGGTGCCGGACAGCCTGCGGACGGTGCGCTCCAGGCCGTCCACGTTCGAGGTGCGCACCTTGAGCATGTACGAGTCGTCGCCCGCGATGAACCAGCAGTCCTCGATCTCGGCGAGGGCCCGCAGCCGCTGCGCCACGTCCTCGTGGTCGGCGGCGTCGGAGAGCTGGAGGCCGATCAGGGCGGTGACGCCGAGGCCGAGGGAGGCCGCGTCCACGGTCGCGCGATAGCCGGTGATCACCCCGGCCGTCTCCAGGCGGTTGATCCGGTCCGTGACGCTCGGCCCGGACAGGCCGACGAGTCTGCCCAGCTCCGCGTACGAGGCCCTGCCGTTCTCCCGCAGGGCCTGGATGAGCTGCCTGTCCACCGCGTCCATATGCCGTGCGCCTTCCATTATTCAGGGTTAGAGCGACTTTACATGTACAATCTAAGGCACCAGGACCACAAGTCCTGTAAATCATTGAGGCGTTCGCCCTGTTACCTCAGGAGATGAGAACTCACCGTGTACACGATCGAAGGTCTTGAAGCCCGCATGCTGGAGCTGCGGGAACTGGCCGGCCGCTCGCGTGCCGTGGTCCGCCACCCCGACCGCCCGGTGTCCCGCACGGCCCGCCGCGCGGCCGTCGTCGCGGCCCACGCCGCCCGTGCCAGGAAGCGCTGGACGCGCTAGACGCGCCGGACCCCGGCCCGGGGCACCCCCTACCCGGTCTCCGGTCCCCGGTCTCCACCGAGTTCCCCCTCCCACCGGCGGTACAGCTTGTGCGGCACCCCCGCCGCGTCCAGCACCCGCCCCGCGACGAAGTCCACCAGATCCTGGATGTGCGTCGCGCCCGCGTAGAACGCCGGTGAGGCGGGCAGCACCACGGCGCCCGCCTCGTCCAGCGACACCAGATGCCGCAGGGTCTGCCCGCTCAGCGGGGTCTCCCGCACCGCCACCACGAGCCTGCGCCGCTCCTTGAGCGTCACGCTCGCGGCCCTCTGCAGCAGATCCTTCGACAGCCCCAGTGCGACCCCGGCCACACACGCGGTGCTCGCGGGGACGATCAGCATCCCCTTGACGTCGTAGCTGCCCGAGGACGGCCCGGCGGCCAGATCCCCGGCCGACCAGTGGGACACGTCCGCCGAGTCCACGGGCACGTCGAAGGCGTCCGGCGTACCGTCCGCGCCGCGCGCCAGCCAGCGGCGCAGATCCTCCCGCCAGTGCGCGTCCCGGAATCCGATCCCCGTTTCGTCCAGCAGCGTCAGCCGCGAGGCGCGACTGATCACCAGGTCCACGGCCTCCCCCGCGTGCAGCAGCGCGCGCAGCACCGACGCGGCGTACGGCGTCCCGGACGCGCCGGACACACCGACCACCCAGGGCCGGCGTCTGCTCACTTCATCGTGCGGCCTGTTCGGCCCGTACGGCGGCTCCACACACCGAGCCTATCCGGCGGGTCTCACAGGCCGAGGCCCCGCACCACCAGGTCGAGCAGAGCGCAGCAGAACAGGGCGATTCCGATGAAGCCGTTCACCGTGAAGAAGGCGCGGTTCAGGCGGGAGAGATCGTCCGGGCGCACGATCGTGTGCTCGTACGCGAACGCCGCCGCGACGATCACCAGCCCCAGCCAGAAGAAGGCCCCGGCGCCGGTGGCCAGCGCGTACCAGACCAGCAGCAGTGTGGTGATCACATGGCAGGCGCGCGCCCCGTGGAGCGCCCCCGCGATGCCGAAACGCGCCGGTACGGACCGCACCCCGTGCGCCCGGTCGGCGGCCACGTCCTGGCAGGCGTAGATCAGGTCGAACCCGCCGATCCAGATGCCGATCGCCAGCCCCAGGATCACCGCGTCCCACGACCACTCCCCGGTGACCCCGATCCAGGCCCCGATCGGGCCCATGGCCTGGGCCAGGCCCAGGATGGCGTGCGGGAAGTCGGTGAACCGCTTGCCGTACGGATAGACCACCATCGGCACGACCGCGACGGGTGCGAGCGCCAGGCACAGCGGGCCCAGCAGTGCGGCGGCGCCCAGGAAGACGACGAGCGCGACCAGCGCCCCCGTCCAGGCGGTGCGCACCGAGACCGCGCCGGTGACCAGCTCGCGGGAGGCGGTCCGGGGGTTCCGCGCGTCGATCTCGCGGTCGATGATCCGGTTGGCGGCCATCGCGAAGGTGCGCAGGCCCACCATGGCGACCGTGATCAGCAGCAGCCGCGCCCAGTGGACGCGCCCGTCCCACAGCAGCATCGCGGTCAGCGCGGCGGTGTACGCGAAGGGCAGCGCGAAGACGGAGTGCTCGATCATCACCAGGCGCAGGAAAGCCTTGGTGCGACCGGGCTGCGGCACGGCGGCAGCGGCAGAGGTCACAGCCCGTACTCCTTCCAGCGTCGCGTCACCCGGTCGGATGTCTCCGGATCGGACTCGACCATATGCGGCCAGCCGCCGTCGCGGGTGTAGCCCTCCTCGGGCCACTTCGCGGTGGCGTCGATGCCCGCCTTGCCGCCCCAGAACTGCTGATACGAGGCGTGGTCGAGATGGTCGACGGGGCCTTCGGCCACGGTCAGATCGCGGGCGTAGTCGGTGTTCCCCAACGCGCGCCAGGACACCTCGTGCAGATCGTGTACGTCACAGTCGGCGTCGACCACGACGATCAGCTTGGTCAGCGACATCATGTGGGCACCCCAGATGGCGTGCATGACCTTCTGCGCGTGCTTGGGGTACTTCTTGTCGATCGAGACGATCGCACAGTTGTGGAAGCCGCCCGACTCGGGGAGGTGGTAGTCCACGATGTCCGGGATGATGATCTTGAGGAGCGGGAGGAAGAACCGCTCGGTCGCCCGCCCCAGCGGCCCGTCCTCGGTCGGCGGACGGCCCACCACGATCGACTGGAGCAGCGGGCGGGACCGCATCGTCACACAGTCGATGGTCAGCGCCGGGAACGGCTCCTGGGGCGTGTAGAAGCCGGTGTGGTCGCCGAACGGCCCCTCCGGCAGCATCTCCCCGGGCTCCAGCCAGCCCTCGATGACGACCTCGGCGGCGGCCGGGACCTGGAGCGGCACGGTCTTGCAGTCGACCATCTCGATCCGGCGGCCCTGGACGAACCCCGCGAACAGGTACTCGTCGATGTCACCGGGGAGCGGTGCGGTCGACGCGTACGTCACGGCGGGCGGCGCGCCGAAGGCGATCGCGACCGGCAGCTTCTCGCCGCGCCGGGCCGCGACTTGGTAGTGGTTGCGGCTGTCCTTGTGGATCTGCCAGTGCATGCCGATGGTGCGGCGGTCGTGGCGCTGGAGGCGGTAGAGGCCGAGGTTGCGCACCCCGGTCTCGGGGTGCTTGGTGTGGGTGAGACCGAGGTTGAAGAACGAGCCGCCGTCCTCGGGCCAGGTGAACAGCGCCGGGAGCGCGTCGAGATCGACGTCGTCCCCGGTCAGCACCACCTCCTGGACCGGCGCCTCTTTCACCTTCTTCGGCGGTACGTGCGCCATCGAACCGAGCTTCCCGAACGCCTCGCGCATCCCGCCGAAGCCCTGCGGCAGCTCGGGCTTGACCAGTCCGCCGATCTTCTCGCTGATCTCGTCGTACGAGCGCAGCCCCAGGGCCTTGAGGAGCCTGCGGTCCGTGCCGAAGACGTTCATGGCCAGCGGCATCGCCGCGCCCTTGACGTTCTCGAAGAGCAGCGCGGGACCGCCGGCCTTGTTGACGCGGTCGACGATCTCGCCGATCTCCAGATACGGATCGACTTCGGCCTTGACGCGCTTGAGGTCGCCTTCCCTGTCGAGCGCCCGCAGAAAGGAACGAAGATCGTCATAAGCCATGCGTCCCAGTATCCGGTACGCACTACCCTGGTCCCGTAACTGGGGCCCGTACGACCGGCCCGAACACCACACGCAGGGGGATCGCCTCATGCTCCGGGTGCTGATGATCCTGGTGCCGCTGGCACTCAGCATCTACGCGTTCATCGACTGCATCACCACCGAAGAGCGGGACGTCCGCTATATCCCCAAGCCGCTGTGGGCGATCCTCGTCCTGCTGTTCCCGGTGGTGGGCTCGATCTCCTGGCTGCTGGTGGGCCGCAAGCGGGTCCCGGCGGCCGAGGTCCGGCGCGAATGGGTCGCCCCGGACGACAACCCGGAGTTCCTGAAGTCCCTGGGCGAGCGCCCGAAGGAGGACGCGGACGGCGGCGAGCAGCCGCCGAAGGAGCGCGACGAGGAGCAGCTGAAGGACTGGGAGGCGGATCTGCGCCGCCGCGAGGAGGAGCTGCGCCGCAGGGGCGGCGACGGCCCGGACGACAACACGCCGCCCGCGTCCTGACGGAGCGCGGGCGGCGTGAGCGGCGTGGTGTACCGGATCAGACTCCGGCGTAGGAGTGCTTGCCGGTGATGAAGATGTTCACGCCGTAGTAGTTGAACAGGTAGCAGGCGAAGGCGATCAGCGCGAGGTAGGCGGCCTTGCGCCCCTTCCACCCGGCGGTGGCCCGGGCGTGCAGGTAGCAGGCGTAGGCGACCCAGGTGATGAAGGACCAGACCTCCTTGGGGTCCCAGCCCCAGTAGCGGCCCCAGGCCGCCTCGGCCCAGATCGCGCCCGCGATGATCGTGAAGGTCCACAGCGGGAAGACCGTGGCGTTGATGCGGTACGCGAACTTGTCCAGCGACGCCGCCGACGGCACCCGCGCCAGCACGGACTTGACGCCCTGCCGGAACTGCTTGCTCTCCGGGTTCTCCAGCTGCGCCTCGTAGCGGTCGCGGAAGAGGTAGAGCAGCGTGGAGACGGCCCCCATGTACAGCGCGGCGCCGGAGATGATCGCGCAGCTGACGTGAATCCACAGCCAGTACGAGTGCAGCGCCGGAACCAATTGGTCGCTGTCGGTGTACAAGACAGAGACAGCGAGTCCGAGGTCGAGGAGGACCGTGGTGACCAGGGGCAGACCGATCCAGCGGACGTTCTTCTTCAGCGCGAGCAGCACGAGGTATGTGGCGACCGCGACCATGCCGAAGGTCGTGGAGAACTCGTACATGTTGCCCCAGGGCGCCCGCTCCACGGACAGCGCGCGGGTGAGGACACCACCGGCATGAGTGAGGAACGCCAGCACGGTGAGGCCCACCGCGATCCGGCCGTAGACATCGCCCTGCTCGGTGCCGCCCGACGCGCCCGGCCCGTCCGGGACGTCGCGGCTGCCCGCGGCGGCCCGGGTGATGACCTTCGGCCGCTCCAGGACGGCGGTGCCGCCGCCCTTCTCAGCCGTCCGCACCGTGGCCGAGGCGCGGTTGGCGGCCGCGGTCTCGGTGGTGATCGCGGCGGCGGTGCGGCCCACGGCGCTGCGGCTGCCGAAGACCCACTCGGCGATATGGGCGAGGAAGGCGAGGGTGTAGACCGCCATCGCCGTGTAGATCAGCACATTGCTGTAGTGGGCGAGATTCTCGTTGACTGCGGCCGCGAGGTTCACGCGCGCGCTCCTTCTGCGGGATCTGCGGGGTCTGCGGGTTCCGGACCGTCTTCCGGTTCTGCCGCGGGGGGCGCGTCCGTCTGCAGCCGGACGGCCAGTTCGGCCAGCTCCTCGGGGAGCTTGGCGTATTCGCTGCGGCCGAGTCCGGCCATCTCGACGACGGTCGCGCCGTCGGCGCCCCGTGCCGCCCGGACCCAGACCCGGCGGCGCTGGATGAACAGCGAGCCGACCAGGCCCACCAGGGCCCCCACGGCGCCCAGCAGGGCGGTCTGGTCACCCGGCTTGTGCGAGACCTGGAAGCTGGCCCAGCTCTTGATGCCGTCGAAGGTCAGCGAGCCCTCGCCGTTCGGCAGCTTCATGGTGTCGCCCGGCGCGAGCGCCCGGGCGAACTTGGTCTTCCCGTCCGGCTCCCGGTACTGCTTCATCCGCGACTTGTCGAGCTGGTACACGCTCTGCGGGGTACCGCCGTCGATGCCGAGGCTGCCGTGGTAGGCCGTCAGTACCAGCGCCGGATTGTCCAGCGCCGGGAACTGGGAGAACATGCCCTTGCTGCGCACCCAGGTCGGCAGGAACTGCCCCTGGTACGCGACCTGGTCACGCTTGCCGTTCTTGTCGCGGTAGTCACCGAGCTTGATCACCATGCTCTCGGTGAGGTTGGCCCCGTCGATCGGCAGCCCGACCACCGGCCCCTGGTGCACCACATCGCCCTTGCCGTCCCGGACCGTGACGACCGGCGAGTAGCCGTGGTTCAGCAGGAAGACCTTGTAATTCTGGATCTCCAGCGGCTCGTTGACCTTGATCGAGGTCTTCCGGGCGGGCCCGTCCGCCCCGTCCCAGTAGGTGACATCGGCGCGGAAGGTGCGCGGCGTGCGCATCTGGGGGCCGCTGCGCTCGTAGGTCGCGTGGAAGCGGTCCAGCTGGAAGCTGAAGGGCGCCAGGTCGTCGCTCTTGAACAGCTGCCCCGTCTTGATGTCGTCGTACTGGGTCAGGCTGTTGGAGAAGCCGCCGCCCTCGGTGATCAGGCTGCTGCCCTCGGTCTTCCACAGCTGGCCCGCGGCGAAGGAGACCAGCAGCACGATCAGCGAGGCGTGGAACAGCAGATTGCCGACCTCACGCAGGTAGCCCTTCTCGGCGGCGACCGCGCCCCCCGTGAGCTGGCTGCGGAAGCGCCTCCGCTTCATGATCCGCTGCGCCGCCTCCAGCACCTTCTCCGGCTCGGCGTCGCTGCGCCAGGTGGTGTACGCGGGAAGCCGGGTGAGCTTGCGCGGGGCGGCCGGCGGGCGGCCGCGCAGCTGGCCCACGAACTGCCAGGTGCGCGGCACGATGCAGCCGATGAGCGAGATGAACAGCAGGATGTAGATCGCCGAGAACCACACCGAGCTGTAGACGTGGAAGAGCTGAAGCTTCTCGTAGACCGGGGTGACGGTCGGGTGCTTGTCCTTGAAGTCCTGGACCTTGAGCTGGTCGATGCTGGTCTGCGGGATCAGCGAGCCCGGGATCGACCCCAGGGAGAGCAGGAAGAGCAGCAGCAGCGCGACCCGCATCGAGGTCAGCTGCCGCCAGAACCACCTGGCCCAGCCGAGCGGCCCCAGCGAGGGGACGCTGACCTCCTCGACGGGCGCGGTGGACAGCTGCGACCCCGCGGCGCCCAGCTCGCGCTCCTCGGCGGCCTTGCCGCTGTCGGCCGCCTTGTCAGCCGTCTCGTCGGCCGCCTCGGCCGCCTTCTCGGCCGCGGAGTCGGTATCGGTGGTGGACATGGATCAGATCCCAACGTTGAAGCCCTGAGCCCAGCTCTGCGTGTCGCTCATGATGCTGTCCCAGACACCTGTGAGCAGCAGCACCCCCAGGGCGATGAGCAGACCGCCACCGGTCCGCATCACCCACACGTAGTGCTGTTTGACCCAGGCGAAGGCGCCCAGCGCGCGCCGGTAGGCCACCGCGACGGCGACGAACGGCAGCCCGAGCCCGACGCAGTACGCGACGGTGAGCAGAGCGCCGCGACCCGCGCTCCCCTCATTGAACGCCAGCGCCTGCACGGCGGTGAGGGTGGGCCCCAGGCACGGCGTCCAGCCGACGCCGAACAGGGCACCCAGCACCGGCGCGCCCGCCAGCCCCATCGTGGGCGAGATGTGGAAGCGGAACTCCCGCTGTCCGAAGCCCTTGAGCAGCCCCATGAAGGCCAGGCCCATCAGGATCGTGACGGCCCCGAGGATCTTGGAGATGGTCTCCTTGTGCTCCTGGAGCGTCCAGCCGAAGTGGCCGAACAGCGCGCCGCCGGAGACGAAGACGGCGGTGAAGCCGAGCACGAAGAGCGAGGCGCCCGCGACCATCCGGCCGCGTCTGGCCTCCGCCAGATCCGTACCGGTGATCCCGGTGACGTAGGACATGTAGCCCGGTACCAGGGGCAGCACACAGGGGGAGAAGAAGGAGACCAGTCCGCCGAGAACGGCGATCGGCAGCGCGAGCAGCAGCGCCCCGGTCATCACGGTCTCGTTCGCGCCTGCGGCGGCGAGCGTAGTCACAAGAGGTCACTTCTCCGCGATGAGCGGGTCGATCATCTTGCGCACGCTGTCCTCACTGAGCGGGGTGAGGGCGCGGGCCGCGATCTTGCCATCCCGGTCCAGAACGATGGTCGACGGGATGGCCTGCGGGTTGAGGCTTCCCTTGGGGAAGCGCAGCATCAGCTTGCCGATCGGGTCGTACAGGCTCGGGTAGTCGACCTTGAACGCCTTCTCGAACCTGAGCGCGGGGGCTCGGTTGCTGTCCCGGGTGTTGATCCCGATGAACTGGACGCCCTTGGCCTTGGTGTCCTTGGCGACCTTGGCGAGGTTCGGGGCCTCGGCCCGGCAGGGCGCGCACCAGGAGCCCCACACGTTCAGGACGACGATCTTGCCCTTGTAGTCGGCCACATCGAGCGGCTTGCCTTCGAGGGTCTTGCCGGACAGCTCGGGAGCCTCGTGGCGGTCCCCCTTGGCCACGGTGTCGACGCCGCCCTTGCCCTGCACGAACTTGGTATCGGCCGATCCGCCCGAGGTGCCGCCGCTACCACAGGCGGAGAGGGACAGCGCGGCAACCGCGGCCCCGGTGGCCAGCACGGTTGCGCGACGGTAGGTCGCGAGGCGCCGAGGGGCGCGGCAGGCACTCATGTGAAAAGTTTCGCATGGCCCATTTGCCGATCTTCGCCACCCCCCTCGCCGCCTTACGGAGCGGGGCGGTCAGCCGCTGCTCGCGCTCCACGCCTCGCCCACGCCGAACCTCCGCAGATCGGCGAGCACCGCCGGGTCCTGCGCGTCCATCCAGTCCGTGAGCTGTTTGAAGGACACCAGCCGCACGTCCTTCCGCTTCTCGTCGGCCATGTGCTTGAGCGCTTCCTCGACGGCGTCCATATAGATCCCGCCGTTCCACTTCTCGAAGTGGTTGCCGATGAAGAACGGGGCGCGATTGGACTCGTACGCCCGCTGGAAACCGGAGATGTACGCGTCGGTGGCCTGCTTGCGCCAGCCCGGATAGTTGGCGGGCGGCGCGTTCGTGGAATTCTGCGACTGGTTGGCCAGGATGTTGTAATCCATCGACAGCACTTCGAAGGAATGCCCGGGGAAGGGAATCTGCTGGAGCGGATAGTCCCACAGCCCCATCTTCTTCGTCGGCCATACCTGCCGCCCGCCGGGCGAACTGGCGTCATAGCGCCAGCCGAGCTTTCGTGCGGTCGGCAGCAGATTCTGCTGTCCCAGCAGACACGGGGTGCGCCCGCCGATCAGTTCCTCGCGGTAATCGAAGGGCAGCGGATCGACGTCCTTGAATCCGGTGTTCGTACGCCACTGCGTCACGAACGACACGGCCTGCTCGATCTCGGACTCCCACTGGGCGGAGGTCCAGTTGGCGCCGCTGCCCCGGCCGGTACAGAAGTGGCCGTTGAAGTGGGTCCCTATCTCGTGGCCCTCCAGCCAGGCACGACGCACGTTGTCCAGCGTCGCCTTGACGTGGTCGTCGGTGAGATAGCCGATGTCGGAGGCGCCCACCGGGTTGTTCGGCGGCTTGTAGAGAGACTTCTTCGACTCCGGCAGGCAGTAAAGGCCGGAGAGGAAGAACGTCATGGTCGCGCCGTGATCCTCGGCGATCTTCCGGAAACGCGGGAAGAGGCCGTTGCCGACCTCTCCCGCACCGTCCCAGGAGAAGACCACGAACTGCGGCGGCTTCTGCCCCCGCTCAAGACGCTCCGGCTTGGGGTCCTTCGGCCGGGTCACCCCACGGGAGGTCGAACCGTCGCCTATCGGCTTTGCCTGTGCCGTCCTCTTCGGCGCCGCCTTTTCCGACCCCGATGAACAGCCGACAGCGGTCAGTGACGCGACCGCCCCCATACCGAGACCGAGCATCCCCCTCCGGCTGACCTCACGCATAGCGTCCTCAATTCGCACTCGCCGTACTGGTTGTCCGGGCCACGGACGACCTTTGAGATGGCGAGACGAATAGCGGGGTTCCGAACGGACGCGCTCAATTACAGTTCCGGAACATTACCCCCGAAACGATTACCCCATGCGATGAGACGCCTACAGCGCGCTGGTCACGCACCGACCCCCTTGGAGGCCCCCTTCACCTTCTTGGCGCCCGCGAGGAGATGGGCGGGGACCAGATCACGGGCCGGTTCGCTGTAGCCGACCGACACGATCTTGTCGCCGCGGTAGGTGAAGGAGGTGAGGCTGGCCAGGGTGCACTGCCGCTTGCGCGGGTCGTGCCACAGCCGCCGCCGCTCCGCGAAGCTGCGCACGATCCAGATCGGCAGCTGATGGCTGACACAGACCGCCTCATGCCCGCGGGCGGCGTCCCGCGCCGCGCCCAGCGCCCCCATCATCCGCACCACCTGGTCGATGTACGGCTCCCCCCAGGAGGGACGGAAGGGGTTGGTGAGATGACGCCAGTTGGCGGGCCTGCGCAGCGCGCCGTCGCCCACCCCGAAGGTCTTCCCCTGGAAGGCGTTCGCCGCCTCGATCAGCCGCTCGTCCACCGCCACGTCCAGACTGTGCGCCTTGCCGATCGGCGCGGCCGTCTCCTGGGCCCGTTCCAGCGGGGAGGCGACCACATGGGTGATGTCGCGCTCGGCGAGGTGCTCGGCGACCCGGTCGGCCATGCGGCGGCCCAGCTCGGACAGGTGGTAGCCGGGCAGGCGCCCGTACAGCACGCCCTCCGGGTTCTCCACCTCACCGTGGCGCATCACATGGACGACGGTGATGTCGTTCTCGCTCTGTGTCATGTCACCCATCATTCAGTCGCCTCGGCGGCGGCCCGCGCCGCCCCCGGCAGAGCCTCCGCCACCCGCTCCAGCGCCCGCTCGTCATGGGTGGTCGAGACGAACCACGACTCGAAGGCGGACGGCGGCAGATAGACACCCTGGGACAGCATCGAGTGGAAGAAGGGGGTGAAGCGGAACGCCTGCTGCGCCTTCGCCCCGGCGTAGTCCGTGACGTCCTCGTCGGTGAAGAAGACGGAGAACATGTTGCCCGCGGTCTGCAGCCGGTGGGCGACACCCGCCTTGTCCAGCGCCTCGGTCACCAGCGCCCGCAGCCGCGCGGAGGCCGCGTCGACCTTTTGGTACGCCGCGTCGTCCAGCAGCCGCAACTGCGCCACACCGGCGGCCGTCGCGACCGGGTTCCCGGAGAGCGTGCCCGCCTGGTAGACCGGACCGGCCGGGGCCAGCTGCGCCATGACGTCGGCGCGGCCGCCGAAGGCCGCGGCCGGGAAGCCGCCGCCCATGACCTTGCCGAAGGTCATCAGATCGGGTACGACCCCGTCGAGCCCGAACCACCCGGCCTTGGAGACCCGGAAGCCGGTCATGACCTCGTCGGAGATGTAGAGCGCGCCATTGTCGGCGCACAGCTCCTTCAGGCCCGCGTTGAACCCCGGCAGCGGCGGCACCACGCCCATGTTGCCCGGCGAGGCCTCGGTGATCACACAGGCGATCTCGCCCGGGTGCGCGGCGAACGCCGCCCGTACCGCCTCCAGGTCGTTGTACGGCAGCACGACGGTCTCCCCCGCCTGCGCGCCCGTCACCCCGGGGGTGTCGGGGAGCCCGAAGGTCGCCACCCCGGACCCGGCCGCGGCCAGCAGGGCGTCCACATGGCCGTGGTAACAACCCGCGAACTTGATCACCTTGGGGCGGCCGGTGTACCCACGGGCCAGCCGGATGGCCGACATCGTCGCCTCGGTGCCGGACGACACCAGGCGCACCTGCTCGACGGGGCCGATCCGGGCCACGATCTCCTCGGCGAGTTCGACCTCGCCCTCGCCCGGCGTACCGAACGACGTGCCACGTGCGACGGCGGCCTGCACGGCCGCGATCACCTCGGGGTGCGAATGGCCGAGGATCATCGGTCCCCACGAACATACGAGGTCGACGTACTCGCGTCCGTCGGCATCGGTGAGGTACGGACCGTCACCGGACACCATAAAGCGGGGCGTACCTCCGACGGCGCGGAAAGCCCGGACCGGAGAGTTCACGCCGCCGGGCGTCACGACGGCCGCACGATCGAAAAGCGTCTGCGAAACTGGGGCTGCGTACGGATAGCTCACGCAAGCCATGTTGTCAGAGGGTGACGGAGTCCTGCCGCCGGGAGTTTCATAGCGCCTACTCGGGGGAGGTCTCAAGTCATATTGATCAGTTTGATCAGTCGCAATGATCGGGTTGCGCGGCGGCGGCCGCGAGTGGTCGGGTGGAGATATGCATCGCAGTGGCGAACTGGGTGAGGGGACTGACGATCGAGGCCCCGAGCGTCCCCGTCCCGGACGCCATAGGCGAGAAGACGCGGGCAGGGCAAGCAGGAGTGGGGGCCGCATGGGGGTGACCTACAAGTACTTCGGCGCGCCCGACGGGGCCACCGCCGCCCGGGTCCCCATCTCCATGCGTCCCGAGGAGCTCGGCGGTGACGAGCTGGGCCACGGCATGTTCACCAAGATCAAGCCGGAGACGGTGGCCGCGATGGTCCTCACCGGCATCGAGGGCGTCCCGCTGCACAAGGTGCCGCCGCTCGAACTCGTCGTCCTGCACCCGGACTACGCCGTCGTCAAGCTGCCGATGACCGCCGTCGACCCGCTGCGCGGCGTCGGCGAAGAGGCGGTGGGCGCCGCGGCGTTCATCTGGTCCACGGTCCCGGACCGCGGCGGCCCGCGCGATGCCTTCCTGGTCTACCAACTGCTCCACGAGTGGCAGGACTTCAGCCACCGGCTGCACGAGGCGGGCCATCAGCCGTACTGCCTGGTCTGGCCCTAGCCCTCGGCCGTAGCCCCTCGGCCGTAGCCTTCCCCCATGCTCATCGCACGCTCCGTCAGTCTGTTCGTCCTGGCCGCCCTCCTGGAAATCGGAGGCGCCTGGCTGGTCTGGCAGGGTGTGCGCGAGCACAGGGGATGGGCCTGGATCGGCGCCGGGATCGTCGCTCTCGGCGCCTACGGTTTCGTGGCCACGCTCCAGCCGGATGCGGAGTTCGGCCGCATCCTCGCGGCGTACGGCGGCGTCTTCGTCGCCGGATCACTCGCCTGGGGCATGGTCGCCGACGGCTACCGGCCGGACCGCTTCGATGTTCTCGGTGCGTTGATCTGCCTGGCCGGTGTCGCCGTCATCATGTACGCGCCTAGAAGGTGAGCGGGTGGCCGTGCTGAGCGTGGTCGCCGTTGTCCTGCTGCTTGGTTGAGCCGAGGACGCAGCCGGTGTCCGGGTCGATCAGCACCCGGGTGACGGTGTGGTCGCACTCGACGTCCACGGCCCACACCTGGTGCCGGTCGTCGTCCTTGTGGCGCGAGTCCTGCTGCTTGTGGTCGCCGTGCTGCTTGTTGTCGTGCTGGTTGTTGTCGTGCTGGTTGTTGTCGCCGTGGCGCTGCGGGTCACGGTGCTGCTGGTCCTTGCGGTTGTTGTCCTTGCGGTGGTCGTCCTTGCGGTTGTTGTCCTTTCCGTGGTCGTTGTGCCGCGGGTCGTCCTCGGGGCAGTCGTCCACCAGCTCGGCGCTGACGGCCTGGCCGCCGGCCTCGCACTCGGCGATCTCCACGGCCCGCTGGAGCGTCACCGGTCCCTCGGCGCTCTGCGCGTTGTTGGTGGCCTGGTGGTTCTGCCGACCGTGGTCGTCATTGCGGCCGTGGTCGTCCTTGCGGCCGTGGTCGTCCTGGTGGTCGCCGTGGGCGGACGGGGCACCGTAACGATCCTGCGGCATGACGTCGGCGGCCTGCTCAGCCGCCTCGGGCTGGGCCATGCTGCGCTGCTGGTAGCCGTGGCCCTGCGGGGCGCTGTTCTCGCGCTGCCAGCGGGTCGGACGGCCGTTCATACGCCCGCTCTGGCCCTCGTTGGCGGCTTGGCCGTTGGCGGCCTGAGCGTTGGCGGCTTGGCCGTTGGCGGCCTGAGCGTTGGCGGCCTGAGCGTTGACCGCTTGGCCGTTGGCCATCTGGCCGTTCGCGGACTGACCGTTCTCGTGGCGCCCGTTCTGCTGGCCGTTCGCGGACTGACCGTTCTCGTGGCGCCCGTTCTGCTGGCCGTTGTCCTGGCGGCCGTTCTCGTGGCGCCCGTCCTGCTGGCCGTTGTCCTGGCGGCCATTCTCGTGGCGCCCGTCCTGCTGGCCGTTGTCCTGGCGGCCATTCTCGTGGCGCCCGTCGTCGTGCTTGCCGTTGCCGTGATGCCCGTTGTCCTGCTGCTGGTGGTTGTCCTGCTGCTGTTGCTGGTGGTTGTTGTTCTGCTGCTGATGCCCGTTGTCATGCTGCTGTTGCTGGTGGTTGTTGTCGTGCTGCTGCTGGTGCCCGTTGTTCTGCTGCTGCTGGTGGTTGTTCTGCTGGTGGTGGTTGTTGTCGTGCTGCTGCTGGCCATTCCCATGGTTGCGGTCCCCGTGCCGCTCCTGGTCCTGGGGGCATGCGGAGGCCGACGATGTGTTCGGGCCCGGCGTGCCCGCGGCCCACGCGACCGACGGAGCGCCGGCCACGAGCGCCGCCGCCGCGAGGGCACCGGCGGAGGCGACACCCCAGCGGCGGAAGGACCGACGGGACCGGTAGAGCGTTCTGTTCTGATGGGTCATGACCTGAATTCACTCCTTGGGCATGGGACAGTCCGAGACCGGCGGCGCGCCGGACGCAGTGCACCCTTCCCCGGGGCCAGGAGCGGATAGCGGTTTCCGATCCCCAGTCCCCCGATCGGCCGCAGATCAGAAGGTCATATCCTGCGTATGGATCACAGTGCGCTTTCCGTACCGGGTTCACGCATGCCACGTCGCCACAGGAGGGCCGATGACCACCCGTACCGCAGTCATCACCGGCGCCAGCAGTGGGATCGGGGCGGCAACCGCCCGGAGGCTCGCCGCGGCCGGATTTCGCGTCGTACTCGCCGCCCGCCGCAAGGAGCGGATCGAGGCGCTGGCCGCCGAGCTGGCCGAGGCGGGGCACGAGGCCGTGCCGTACGTCCTGGACGTCACCGACCGGGACGCCGTCACCGCCTTCGCCGAGCAGTTCGACCGCTGTGACGTGCTGGTCAACAACGCGGGCGGGGCCATCGGCGCCGAAACCGTCGCGAACTCCGACCCGGCCGACTGGCGGGCGATGTTCGAGGTCAACGTGATGGGCGTGCTCCACGTCACGCAGGCCCTGCTGCCCGCCCTCATCGCCTCCGGCGACGGCACGATCGTGGTGCTGTCCTCCACGGCGGGCCACGTCCAGTACGAGGGCGGCGGTGGCTACGTGGCCGCCAAGCACGGCGCGCACGCGATCGCGGGCACGCTGCGGCTGGAGCTGTGCGGCGAACCGGTCCGGGTGATCGAGATCGCGCCGGGCATGGTCATGACGGACGAGTTCGCGGTGAACCGGTTCCGCGGGGACGAGGGCCAGGCCGCCGCCGTCTACGACGGTGTGGCCGAGCCGCTGACCGCCGACGACGTCGCCGACACCGTCGCCTGGACGGTCACCCGGCCCTCCCACGTCAACGTCGACCTGATGGTGCTCCGCCCCCGCGCCCAGGCCGCCCAGCACAAGCTCCACCGGGAGCGCTGAGGACGGCAAGCGGTCAGGCGCAGCAGGCGCAGCCGGGGCGGCAGCCACAGGCATCCGGCTCGGTACCGGCGTGCGGGACCGCCGCGTGCGGGACCGCCCCGACGGCCGGGGGCGCGCAGCAGCCTCTGCCCTGCCAGGCGTCGCGGCCTTCCTTGACCGCGACGGCCGCGATGACCAGGGCGGCGATGGGGTCGGCCCAGGACCAGCCGACGGTCGCGTTGAGGACCAGACCGGCCAGGAGCACGGCGGACAGGTAGGTGCACAGCAGCGTCTGCCGGGAGTCCGCCACGGCCGAGGCCGAGCCCAGTTCGCGCCCCGCACGCCGCTGGGCGGCGGACAGGAACGGCATCACCGCCAGGGAGAGCGCGGCGAGCACGATGCCGGGGACGGAGCGTTCGGCCGCGCCGGTTCCGGTCAGGGCGCGGACGGCGTCGGCGGTGACGTAGAGGGCGAGCGCGAGGAACGACACCGCGATGATCCGCAAGGTGGTCTTCTCCCGTGCCTGACGTACGGCGTGCTCGCGGGCGGAGAACTGCCAGGCGACCGCGGCGGCCGAGGAGACCTCGATGACGGAGTCCAGGCCGAAGCCGATCAGGGCGGTGGACGAGGCGCGCGCCCCGGCGGTGAGGGCGACGCCCGCCTCGATGACGTTGTAGGCGATCGTCGCGGCCACCAGCAGACGTATCCGGCGGGCCAGCACCTCGCGGCGGGCCGGGGACGGCCCGAGGGATACCGCGGTCATCCGCAGCACCCCTCGTCCTCGGCGTCGACGCACGTGCGGTCGGTCGCGACGGCGACGACGGCCGCCCGCAGGTCGTCCAGAGCGTGCCCGAGGCGCTCGTCGGCCAACTCGTAGCGGGTGCGGCGGCCGACGGGCACCGTGACGACCAGGCCGCAGTCGCGCAGGCACGCCAGGTGGTTGGACAGCCGGGTGCGCGAGACGCCGAGCGCGTCGGCGAGGTCGGCGGGGTGCGCCGGTGCTTCGCGCAGGGCGAGCAGGATGCGGCAGCGGATCGGGTCGGCGAGCGCGCGGCCGAACCGGGCCAGCACGTCGATGTCGGAGGCAACGGTCAGCACGCCCCGACGGTACATCGAATCCTGAATTCAGGGAATCCTGAATCTCGATCACGTACCGCCGCGCGCGCTCACCCCTCGCCCCTTCTCACCCCTTCACGCAGACGACCTGCTTGAGCCGCGCCACCACCTCGACGAGGTCCCGCTGCTGGTCGATGACCTTCTCGATGGGCTTGTACGCGCCCGGGATCTCGTCCACGACACCGGAGTCCTTACGGCACTCCACGCCCCGCGTCTGCTCCTCCAGGTCCTGCGTCGAGAAACGCTTCTTCGCCGCGCTCCGGCTCATCTTCCGGCCGGCGCCGTGCGAGGCCGAGTTGAAGGACGCCTCGTTCCCCAGGCCCCGGACGATGTACGAACCGGTGCCCATCGAACCGGGGATGATCCCGTAGTCCCCGCTGCCCGCGCGGATGGCGCCCTTGCGGGTCACCAGCAGGTCCATGTCCTCGTACCGCTCCTCGGCCACGTAGTTGTGGTGGCAGGAGATGACCGGCTCGAAGACCGGCCGGGCCTTCGTGAACTCCTTGCGCACGACGTCCTGGAAGAGCGACATCATGATCGCGCGGTTGTACTTGGCGTACTCCTGCGCCCAGAACAGATCGTGCCGGTAGGCGGCCATCTGCGGGGTGTCCGCGATGAACACAGCCAGGTCGCGGTCGATCAGACCCTGGTTGTGCGGCAGTCCGCGGGCCTGGCCGATGTGGTACTCGGCCAGTTCCTTGCCGATGTTCCGGGAACCGGAGTGCAGCATCAGCCAGACCGAACCCTCGTCATCGAGACAGAACTCGATGAAGTGGTTGCCTGATCCGAGCGACCCCATCTGCTTCGTGGCCCTCCCCTGACGGAACTTGACCGCCTCGGCCACTCCCTCGAACCGCCCCCAGAAGTCGTCCCATCCGGCGGTCCCGAACCCGTGCAGCCGTCCCGGGTCGACCGGGTCGTCATGCATCCCCCGGCCCACCGGGATCGCCTGCTCGATCTTGGACCGCAGCCGCGACAGATCGCCCGGCAGATCGTCCGCGGTGAGCGACGACTTGACCGCCGACATCCCGCAGCCGATGTCCACACCGACCGCCGCCGGGCACACGGCCCCGTGCATCGCGATCACCGAGCCGACGGTGGCACCCTTTCCGTAGTGCACGTCCGGCATCACGGCCAGGCCCTTGATCCACGGCAGCGTGGTCACGTTCCGCAGCTGCTGCATGGCGCCGCCCTCGACCGTCGCGGGGTCCGCCCACATACGGATCGGGACGTTCGCCCCGGACACCTCGACATACGACATGTTTTACTCATTCCCCCGTGAAATATGGAAAACGCAAAAAACGGGTCCATGACCCATTCACGACAGCCGACCGGCAGACGCGGCGGCCCGTGCGGTACACATTGTCTCCAGTCACCGCCTACGGGCGGCAAGCAGTTTTCGCCCGAAGGGACACGGATAGTGCAGCCAGCGCAGCGAACGGCCCGTGGACGGCGTGCCGCCCCGGCCGCCGCCCTGCTCATCGCCGCGCTCGCCGCCGCGGGACTCAGCGGATGCACCGGCTCCGACTCCAAGCCCGGAGCGGACGACAGCGCCTCCGGCGACTCCGGCACGGGGGTCACGGCCGAGCCGGGCCGCTACGACACCCTCCCCGAGGCGTGCGGCGCCGTGAGCCCCAAGACCCTGCGCAAGCTGCTGCCCGGCGGCGCCGCCGACGACAAGGCGTACGAGGGCCAGGCGACCGTGACGTACGACATAGACCGGCGCGACGGCTGCCGCTGGAAGGTCGCGACGCCGAGCGGCACCCGCTATCTGACGCTGGACTTCGAACGCGTCGTCTCGTACGACCCGTCCGTGAGCGACGACGACCGGGCGCTGGAGCTGTACGAGAAGAAGGCCGCCGCGGCGGACATTCCGGACGCCCCGGCCCCGACCTCACCCTCCGCCGGTGCCTCGGGCGACGACACCTCGGGCGACCCGTCCGCCTCCTCGTCGCCCACCTCGGGATCGGGCGGCAAGGGCAGCGCGTCCCCGGACGGCGACCGGAGCGGCAGCGCCGGGAGCACCTCCGGAAGTGAGAAGGGCAACACCGGCGAGAAGGGCGGCACGGGCAGCCCGAGCGCGGGCGACGATGAGAGCACCGCAAGCGACGGAAGCACGCCGGAGAACCCGGACGCCACCGCCCCGCGCCGCCTCGACGACCTCGCCGACGACGCCTTCCTCGATGACCAGCTGATCACCAAGGACTCCGGAATCCACCGCGACATCACCGTCGTTTTCCGGTCCTCGAATGTGATCGCCACCATTGAGTACGACCAGTGGTCGACCAAC
Organism: Streptomyces sp. NPDC005962; assembly: GCF_040629205.1. Taxonomy (NCBI): domain Bacteria; kingdom Bacillati; phylum Actinomycetota; class Actinomycetes; order Kitasatosporales; family Streptomycetaceae; genus Streptomyces; species Streptomyces sp. NPDC005962. The sequence continues at coordinate 116,751 of NZ_JBEXVE010000025.1, forward strand.
AAAAAGGACATTCCCGAAAGCGAAGAACTCCAGGGGAACGCCGAAGACTTGGCCCAGGAGCTCACCGGGCGGCTCACCGAATAGCGGACCGGGCCGTCCCCGGACGGAAGACCTCGGGGATTGGGCGGCCCGCGATCGGCCGCGTACCGTGCCGGTAATGACGCGGGCGGTACCACCGCCCATCGACAGCGATTGAGCGAAGGAACCATGCACCGTTCAGCCCCGCGACTCGCCCGAATACTCGCCTGCGCGACCGTACCGGTCATGCTCGTCGCCGGCTGCTCCTCCGGCTCCGATGACAAAAAGGACGCGGAGAGTTCGTCGAGACCCTCCTCACCCAGTGCCTCGCCGTCCGTCGCGGCGGCAAAGTTCAGCAAGCTCCCCGATGTGTGCTCGTCCCTGTCGGGCAAGACCATCGACGAGCTGGTGCCCAAGGCGAAGCCCAAGAAGGGCAAGGCCCTCCAGTCGGGCGACACCAACACGTCCGCCACCTGCCTGTGGAACGGCCTCGACGGCTTCAAGTACCGCTCGCTGTCCGTCTCCCTGAAGCTCTTCCCCTCCGACGCGGGGCTCGGCACCGGCGACAAGCGCGCCCAGACGTATGCCACCCAGCAGGCGGAGAAGGCCACCTCCACGGACGGGGTGAAGAACGCCAAGACCGAGCAGACGGCCATCGGTGACGCGGCGACCACCGTCCGTTCCGAGGAGAAGAAGGACGGCGAGGAGTTCCGGAACCAGACGGTCGTCGCCCGGACCGCGAACGTCGCGGTGATCGTCGAGTACGACGGCGCGGGCTACGAGACCGAGAAGGCGCCGGACGCCACCAAGCTGATGGACGACGCCAAGTCCGCGGCCAAGGAGGTCGTCGACTCCGTCGCGAAGGGCACCGACGGCGGCGGCAAGGGCTCGCAGGGGTCCGGCACCTCCAAGCCCGCCGAGAAGCCCGCGGAGTCGAAGGGCTCCAAGGACTCCTAGGACTTCTGGGGCTTCCAGGACTTCTGGGACCTCCAGGGTTTCCGGGACCTCCAGGACTTCTGGGGCGGCACCCGGCCGTTCCCGCCACCCCCTTCCCGTCCGGGGCGCTTGACGTGTATGCGACCCTGGGCCCGCTGTATGCCAAGGCTTGTCGCCTAGGACGGGGAGGGATCGCGGGTGGCCGCGATGCAACTGACAAGAACGCATCGAATACTCATCGGCGTGGTCGTCGCCGGGGCGGTGATGATCGCCGCGATCGGCTTCGCGGGGTCCTACACCGCGGTGCGCGACCTCGCCGAGCAGAAGGGATTCGGTGCCTTCGCCAACGTCTTCCCCATCGGGATCGACGCCGGGATCTGCGTCCTGCTGGCCCTGGATCTGCTGCTGACCTGGATTCGCATCCCCTTCCCTCTGCTGCGGCAGACCGCGTGGATGCTGACCGCGGCCACCATCGCCTTCAACGGCGCCGCCGCCTGGCCGGACCCGATCGGCGTCGGTATGCACGGCGTCATCCCGGTGCTCTTCGTGGTCTCCGTCGAGGCCGCCCGGCACGCGATCGGCCGGATCGCCGACATCACCGCCGACCGGCACATGGAGTCGGTCCGCATCGTCCGCTGGCTGCTGGCGCCGATACCGACCTTCCGGCTGTGGCGCCGGATGAAGCTGTGGGAGCTGCGCAGCTACGACGAGGTCATCCAGCTGGAACAGGACCGGCTGGTCTACCAGACCCGGCTCCAGGCCCGCTACGGGCGGCAGTGGCGCCGCAAGGCCCCGGTGGAGGCGCTGATGCCGCTGCGGCTGGCGCGCTACGGGGTGCCGCTGTCGGACACCGCACCGGCGGGCCTCGAAGCGGCCGGGCTGGAAGCGAGCGCCTTCTCCCCCGCCGCGCTGCCCTCGGGCACATCGGGCACGCCGAGCGCCACGGGGGGCGGGGCCGGGCAGACGCCGGGCGCGGCGTACCCGGGGGTGCGGCAGGACGTCTACGGTCCGGCCGACGGCACCGGCTTCGCCGCCGGTCCCGGGCAGCAGCAACCCCAGCAGCCGCAGGAGCTGCCGCTCTCGCTGCCGCTACCGGTGTACCAGCAGCCGACGGCCCAGGAGCACGACGGCCGGGGCGCCGTCCCGTACGACCCCGCCGCCGCCCATCCGGCGCAGGCCGAACAGCCGGCGTATCCGGCGCAGCCGGGCGGGCCGGAGCAGCCGCAGGTCACCGTCCCGGTCGTGCCCGGCGGCCGGGTCCGCCAGCTCGGCGGCCAGGGCGTGGGGAACCCGCAGGGCGCGTACGTCCCGGAGCAGCGCGGCCCGGAGCAGCCGTACGCCGAGTACGAGCAGCCGCAGGCGCCCACCACGGTGGAGATGCCGGACGACGTCCCGCGCGACGAGGTGTTCTACGCGACCTACCGCCAGTTCCTCGCCGACAACGGACGCTTCCCCTCCGCGTACCAGTTCGGGCAGCGGCTGCGGGACGCGTACGGCGTGGCCGACCTCAGCAACGCCGAGCTGACCGGCTACGTGAACGACTACAAGGAGCGCTACCGCACGGAGATGCAGGCGGAGCACATCCCGTAGCGTCAGGAGCCTCCAGGAGCCGTCGGCGGCACCGGGCGGGCACAGGGCCCGCCCGGCCCGGGGTTCCCCGGTCCGGGGTTCCCCGGCTCAGGCCGCGAGGGGTCTCCCGGCTCAGCCCGCGAGCAGCTTGCGCACCCGGTCCGCCCCCACCGCGAGCAGCAGGGTGGGCAGCCGCGGCCCGGTGTCCCGCCCGACCAGCAGCCGGTAGAGCAGCGCGAAGAACGTCCGCTGCGCGACCTTCAGCTCCGGCGTCGGCTTCGCGTCCGCCGCCAGGCCCGCCTGGAGCTTCGGCACGCCGTAGACCAGCGTCGTCAGCCCGTCGAGCGACCAGTGCTCGTCCAGGCCGTCGAGCAGCAGCCGCAGCGACTCGCGCTCGGTCTCGCCGAGCGAGGCCAGCAGCTCGGTGTCCGGCTCGTCCCGGACCCGGGTGCGCTGCTCCGCCGGGACCTGGGTGGTGATCCAGCGCTCGGCCCGGTCGAGCCGCGGCCGGGTCTCGTCCAGGGACTTCACCGGGTTCTCCGGGTCCAGCTCGCCGAGGATGCGCAGCGTCTGCTCGTCGTGCCCGGTGGTGATGTCCACCACGGAGGCGAGCATCCGGTACGGCAGCGGGCGCGGGGTGCGGGGCAGCTCACCACCGGCGGTGCGGGTCGCCCGGCTGTGCGCGGCGGCGTCCGCGGGCTGCGCCGAACCGTCGCCGATCTTGCGCTCCAGGGCGTCCCACTCGTCGTAGGTGCGCTGGATCTCCTGATCGAAGGCGATCTTGAAGGACTGGTTCGGCCGGCGGCGCGCGTACAGCCAGCGCAGCAGCGGCGCCTCCATGATCTCCAGCGCGTCGGCCGGGGTCGGCACACCGCCCTTGGAGGAGGACATCTTGGCCATCCCGCTGATGCCCACGAACGCGTACATCGGGCCGATCGGCTGGTCGCCGCCGAAGACCTCGCGGACGATCTGCCCGCCGACCACGTACGAGGAGCCGGGCGAGGAGTGGTCGACGCCGGACGGCTCGAAAACGACGCCCTCGTACGCCCAGCGCATCGGCCAGTCGACCTTCCAGACCAGCTTGCCGCGGTCGTGCTCGCTGAGCAGCACGGTCTCGCCGTGGCCGCAGGCGCAGGTGTACGCCAGCTCGGTGCTCTCGTCGTCGTACGAGGTCACGGTCGTCAGATCGCGCTCGCAGACCGAGCAGTACGGCTTGTACGGGTAGTACCCGGCGCCGCCCGCGCTGCCGTCGTCCTCGGCGGCCGCGCCCGAGCCCTCGGCGGCCTCCAGCTCGGCCTCGTCGACCGGCTTCTGCTGCTTCTGCTGCTGCTTCTTCGTGTCCTTCGCGCCCGCCTTGTCCTTCGTGCGGTACCGGTCGAGCACGGCGTCGATCTGCTCGCGGTGGCGCATCGCGTGCAGGATCTGCTCGCGGTAGGCGCCCGAGGTGTACTTCTCCGTCTGGCTGATGCCGTCGAACTCGATGCCCATCGCGCCCAGCGCCTCGATCATCGGCGCCTTGAAGTGCTCGGCCCAGTTCGGGTGCGGGGAGCCGGGCGGGGCCGGGACGGAGGTCAGCGGCTTGCCGATGTGCTCGGACCAGGACGGGTCGATCCCGGCCGGGACCTTCCGGTACCGGTCGTAGTCGTCCCAGGACACGATGTGGACGCAAGCGAACCCGCGGCGCCGGATCTCGTCGGCCACCAGGTGAGGCGTCATGACCTCGCGCAGATTGCCGAGGTGGATCGGGCCGGACGGGCTGAGACCCGAGGCGCAGACGATCGGTTTGCCGGGCGCGCGTCGCTCCGCCTCGGCAATAACCTCGTCCGCGAAACGGGAGACCCAGTCGGTCTCGGTGCTCTGAGCCACGGTCGGCACTTCCTTCCTTGCGGTCATGGCACCGACCATTGTCCCAGACGGAGGAGGGGCCTTCGGGGTTGCCCACAGGTTGTCGTCATCCGCGGCCGGAGTTATCCACAGCCGTCCACAGCGCGGAGAAAGGGTTGGACGGGCCATGAAATACTGAGGTGGCCAGATTGGTAACCCAGCCCTCTATAGGAACGGCACCTCACCCATGGCCTCGGTCCCCTCCCTTGCCGCTTCGGTCCACCAGCGCATCGCGAACGCTCTCTCGGCTGCCCTGCCGGAGGCCGGTTCCGCGGACCCGCTGCTGCGACGAAGCGACCGGGCCGACTTCCAGGCCAACGGGATGCTGGCGCTGGCGAAGCGGCTGAAGGGGAATCCGCGCGAGCTGGCGGCGCAGGTCGTGGAGCGCCTTCCGGTCGCGCCGCACTCCGCCGACCCCGACCCGGTGATCGCCGACATCGAGGTCTCCGGCCCCGGCTTCCTCAACATCACTGTCGCGGACTCCGCCATCACCGCGACCCTCGCCGCGCGCGCCGCCGACGACCGGCTCGGCATCCCCTTCGCGGCGGACGCGGGCACGACCGTGATCGACTACGCCCAGCCGAACGTGGCGAAGGAGATGCACGTCGGCCATCTGCGCTCGGCGGTCATCGGCGACGCGATGGTCAAGATCCTGGAGTTCACCGGCGAGAAGGTGGTCCGGCGCCATCACATCGGCGACTGGGGCACCCAGTTCGGCATGCTCATCCAGTACCTGATCGAGCATCCCCACGAGCTGGACCACCGGGACGCCGCCTCCGGCGAAGAGGCGATGTCCAATCTGAACCGGCTCTACAAGGCGGCGCGCGCGCTCTTCGACGCCGACCAGGAGTTCAAGGAGCGGTCCCGGCGGCGGGTGGTGGACCTGCAGGCCGGGGACGAGGAGACGATCGCCCTGTGGCGGAAGTTCGTGGACGAGTCGAAGATCTACTTCTACTCGGTCTTCGACAAGCTCGACATCGAGGTCCATGACCCCGATGTGGTCGGCGAGTCCGGTTACAACGACATGCTGGCCGAGACCTGCCGTCTGCTGGAGGAGTCCGGCGTCGCCGTCCGCTCCGAGGGCGCGCTGTGCGTCTTCTTCGACGACGTCAAGGGCCCGGACGGCAATCCGGTGCCGCTGATCGTCCAGAAGTCCGACGGCGGCTTCGGCTACGCCGCCACGGACCTGTCCGCGATCCGCGACCGGGTACAGAACCTCCAGGCCGACACCCTGCTGTATGTGGTGGACGCCCGGCAGGCGCTGCACTTCAAGATGGTCTTCGAGACCGCCCGCCGGATCGGCTGGCTGAACGAGAAGACGCACGCCGTCCAGCTCGCCTTCGGCACGGTCCTCGGCAAGGACGGCAAGCCGTTCAAGACCCGCGAGGGCGAGACGGTCCGGCTGGAGGACCTGCTGGACGAGGCGACCGAGCGGGCCGCGGCCGTCGTCCGGGAGAAGAGCGAGAAGCTCGGCCTCACGGAGCAGGAGATCCTGGAGCGCGGCGGCCAGGTGGGCATCGGCGCGGTGAAGTACGCCGATCTGTCCACCTCCGCCTCCCGCGACTACAAGTTCGACCTGGACCAGATGGTCTCGCTCAACGGCGACACCTCGGTCTACCTCCAGTACGCGTACGCCCGCATCCAGTCGATCCTGCGCCGCGCCGACGAGACGCAGAACCCGGCCGCGCGCCCGGAGCTGGTGCTGGCCCCCGCCGAGCGGGCGCTGGGCCTGCACCTGGACCAGTTCGCGGAGATCCTGGCCGAGGTGTCCTCGTCGTACGAGCCGCACAAGCTGGCCGGGTACCTCTACCAGCTGGCCTCGTTCTTCACGACCTTCTACGACCAGTGCCCGGTCCTGAAGGCGGACGGTGGCCCGGCCGAGGTCGCGAACCGGCTCTTCCTGTGCGAGTTGACCGGCCGCACCCTGCGCCAGGGGATGTCCCTGCTGGGCATCCGGACGCCCGAGCGCCTCTGAGCGCTCACCGCTCCCGGGAGCCCGCCTCCCGGGAGCCGGTCCGCTAAGAGCCGGTCCCCTGGGAGCCCGTCTCCCGGGAGTCCGGCGCGCAGGCCACATCGCGCGCCGGTCGCACGCCGCCGACCAGGTAGTCCGTCACCGCACGGTCCGCGCAGGCGCTGCCGTAAGGGGCGGGGACGTAGGCCGCGCCGTGGCCCGTGGTGTCGACGGTGACCATCCGCGCCCGGTCGCCGAGGGCGCGGCGCAGGTTCAGCGCCCCGCTGTACGGGGTGGCGGGGTCGTAGCGGTTCTGCACCATCAGGACGTTGGACGGGCCCTGGTCGGTGATACGGACCGGCTTGTCCCGGGGCTCGTAGCGCCAGAAGGAACACGGCGTGATGTTCACCGGCATGCCCGCGGTCAGCGGGTGGGAGGCGCGGCCGGCGGCCACGTCGCGGGCGTGGGCCGGGATCGAGGTCGGCCAGTCCACGTCGTTGCAGAGGGTCGAGAAGGACACGGCCGCGGTGTCCTGCGGCAGATCCGGCGGCACCGCGCCGGGCACCTTGCCCTGTTCCGCGTCCCGGACGAGCCGGGCCAGGCCCTCGAACTGGCTCCGGGAGTACATGGCGGTCAGGACGCTCTGGCGGAGCACATTGCCGTTCAGCTCGGGCGGGTTGGCGCCGTCCCAGCGCAGCGGCTCGGCGTCCAGCCGGGCGGCCAGGTCCAGGACGCGGCGGCGCACCCCGGCCGGGGTGTCGGCGAGGCGGACCGGACTGCCGGGCCGGGAAGCCCATGTCGCGAAGGCGGGGAAGGTGTCCTCGGTGCCGACCGCGAAGTTGGCCAGCCAGCCGCGCCCCACCCGCGTCGGGTCCGGGTCGTCGTTGCTGTCCAGCACCCAGCGGTCGGTGTGCTCCGGGTACAGCTGCGCGTAGACGGAACTCACGTACGTCCCGTACGAGCGCCCCCAGGCCGACAGTTTCCGCTCGCCGAGCGCCCGGCGGATGCTGTCGATGTCGCGCGCCTCGTTGACGGTGCTGAGGGTGGGCAGCAGGTCGCCGCCGTTGCGGGCGCAGGTGTCGGCGATACGGCGGGCGGTGGTGACGTTCTCCGTGATGCCGCCGTCGGCCGCGGGCCAGGGGCGGGTTTTCGGCAGGGACCGGTCCCCGGCCGCCAGATCGCAGCTCGCGGGCGTGGACCTCCCCATGCCGCGCGGGTCGAAGCTGACGAGGTCGTACGCGTCCCGCACCGACTGGGGAAGCCGCTCGCCGACGGTGGACGGCCGGTTCAGGCCGGGCTCTCCGGGGCCGCCGGGGACCAGCAGCAGGGTGCCGCGGCGGGTGTCCGGCCGCTCACTGCGGATGCGGGAGACCGCGAGCGTGATCCGCTTCCCGTCCGGGTCGCGGTAGTTCAGGGGGACGTCCAGCGTGGCGCATTCCTGGCGGGCGTCGTGGCCTTCGCCGTCGCACGTCCCCCAAGTGAGGGGTGGCGCGGCGGTCTTCCCCCCGGCCGCGTCGGCGGAGGAGACGGTGGCCAGGACGGAGGCGGTGGCGGCGAGGGCGAGGGCCAGCGCGGCGGTCTTGCCGGTCATCAGTGGCATGGGACGAGCCTGTCCGAGCCGGACAGGCGTGCCCATCCGGTCACCCGGCCGGTGGGCGCTGAGGGTACCCCCACCCGTAGGTGATCACCCCGACCGTACCTTTTACGACAGATTCTCCGATTGAAGACAACCTCCGGACCCCACGGCCCGTCAAACCTCATGCATCATCCGTCAATCGAGACACTGGGGTGAGGACATGCGACGGTGGGGAACCCCGCTCGCGGCAATCGTGCTGGCAGGCGCCGGACTGGCGGTGACGGCCGGAACAGCGGAAGCGGCGCAGGCCAGCGGTGCGGGCACGGCCGCGGCGGGCACGGCTGCGGCGTGCGCGACCGGCTGGGGCAGCGGCGAGAAGACGGCGCCCTCGGGCAGCCACAAGCCGCTGGAGAACATCAGGACCGGGCAGCACGAGTGCTTCGACCGCATGGTCTTCGACGTGAAGGGCGCCACCGCTGCCGATGAGGTGCGGTTCGACGCGCGGTACGTCGACGTGCTGCACCAGGACGGCTCCGGGGACCTGATCCCGGTGAACGGCGGGGCGATCCTGGAGATCCGGGTGGGCGCGCCCAGCTACGACTACGAGACGGGCACGTCGACGTACCCGGGCAAGGCCAGGCAGCAGCTGCCGGGCGTGAACGTCAACGGCTACAAGACCTTCCGGGATACCCGCTACGGCGCCAGCTTCGAGGGCGACACCCAGATCGGCCTCGGGGTCCGGGCCCGGCTGCCGTTCCGGGTCTTCCAGTCGGACGGCCATGTGATCGTGGACGTCGCCCACTCCTGGACCGCCGCCCGCTGAGCCCCTTAAGTCACCGCAACCGCGCGTCGATGGCCGCCGGATCGAAGAGCGCGTCGGCCGCCATATGGGCCGCGCCGGTGACGCCCGCGCGGGTGGCCAGCGGGGACAGCACGACGCGCAGATCGCGGGTGGCCAGCGGCAGGGACCGGCGGTAGGTGACCTCCCGGATGCCCGCGATCAGGTGTTCCTGGGCATGGGCGAGCCCACCGCCGATGACCAGGATCGACGGGTTCAGGAGGCTGACCGCGTCGGCCACGCCCTGGCCCAGCAGACGCCCGGCCTGCCGCAGCAGCCGTACGGCGTCGCCGTTGCCGGAGCGGACGAGGGCCACGACGTCGTCGGTGGTGGCGACCTCATGCCCGGCGGCGGTCAGATCGCGGACCAGGGCCCAGCCGCCCGCCAGGGCCTCCAGACAGCCGGAGTTGCCGCAGCGGCACACGGGGGCGCCGGGGGAGGTCTCGTCCAGACCGGGGGCGGGGATGTGGCCGATGTCGCCCGCGGCGCCCTGGGAACCGTGGTGGAGCGCGCCGCCGAGCACGAGGCCGGAGCCGATGCCGGTGCCCGCCTTGACGAAGAGCAGATGGCGGCGGTCGGGCCAGTTGACGCGGTGTTCGCCGAGCGCCATCAGGTTGGTGTCCTTGTCGGCGAGGACCGGACAGTCGTACCCGCCGCGGAAGAAGTCCGGCACGGTGTAGCCGTCCCAGCCGGTCATGATGGGCGGGCTGACGACGCGTCCGGTACCGGCCTCCACCGGTCCTGGCACGCCGATGCCGATGCCGCGCACCCGGTCGGCGGGCTCGTCCGCGTCCCTGAGCAGCCGCTGGAAGTCGGCGGCGACCTGCCCGAGGACCACGTCCGGGCCTTCGCCCACATTCAGGTCGCGGCGGTGCGATACGAGGATCTCGCAGGCCATGTCGGCGAGCGCGGTGTGCACATGGCTGCCGCCGATGTCCGCGACGAGCAGCACTCCGGCGTCGCGGCGCAGCCGGAAGGAGCCCGCGGGGCGGCCGCCGGTGGAGTCGGCCGCGCCGGACACCTCCAGATACCCGGCCTCGCCCAGCGCCTCCAGCCGGGTGGCCATGGTGGAGCGGGAGAGACCGGTCGCGGCCATGAGCTGGGCACGGGTGGTGGCCCGGCCGCCGCGGATGAGCGCCAGCACCGCCCCTGGGCCCGTCGGATGCGCCTGACCTGCCGAGACCGCCTCCGCCACTGAGCCCTGTCCTCCGTGTTCCCGGTTCATGTTCACGCTGTGTTCGGTATCGCCCACACCGTACCGCCCTTTACGACCGAACCCAAGCACACTTATGTATTGCCCTCACGCAAAAGATGCGTAGCATCAGGCAGGCATCAAGCACACAGCGACGCGGAGGGACCCCGATGAACGACCTCGGAGTGCACGCACTGGTCTGGACCGGCGACTGGACGCCCGAGGGCGCCCGGACCGCCGCGGCCCGCAGCCGCGAGGCCGGATACGACCTGGTCGAGATCTCGCTCCACGACCCGGAGCTGGTGGACGTGAAGGACACCCGCGAGGTCCTCGCCGGACACGGCCTGCGGGTGGCCTGCTCCCGCGGCCTCTCCTTCGACTCCGACGTCTCCTCCGACGACCCGGAGACCGCCGCCCGCGGCGAGGCGCTGCTGCGCCAGGCCCTGCGCATCACCCACGACCTCGGCGGCGACTACTTCGGCGGGGTGCTCTACAGCGCGCTGGGCAAGTACGGCCGCCCCGCCACCGCCCGCGGCCGCGAGCACGCCGTCCGGGCGCTGCGACGGCTGGCCGCCGAGGCGGACGGCCTCGGGGTGACGCTCGGCCTGGAGGTGGTCAACCGGTACGAGACCAACGTCGTCAACACCGCCCGCCAGTGCCTGGACCTGATCGACGAGATCGGCGCCGCCAACGTCCTGGTCCACCTGGACACGTACCACATGAACATCGAGGAGCAGGACTTCGCCCGCCCGGTCCGCGCCTGCGGCGACCGCCTCGGCTACGTCCACATCGGCGAGTCCCACCGCGGCTACCTCGGCTCCGGCACCATCGACTTCCCCGCGTTCTTCCACGCCCTCGCCGACATCGGCTACCAGGGCCCGGTCACCTTCGAGAGCTTCTCCTCCGCCGTCGTCGCCCCCGGCCTCTCCCACGACCTCGCCGTCTGGCGGAACCTGTGGTCCGACGGCCCGGACCTCGCCGCGCACGCCCGCTCGTACATCGCCGCCCAGATCAAGGCCGCGCACGCCCACACCGCGGCCTGAACCCGGACTCCATAGCACGGAAAGCATCCGCCATGACTCCCCAGCAACTCCTGGAGCGCGCCCAACGCCTGGCCGCCTCCGGCCGCCGTCGGCTGCTCGGCATCGCCGGACCGCCCGGGGCGGGCAAGACCACCCTCGCCGAGTACCTGGTCGGCGCGCTCGGCCCCGAACGCGCGGTCCTGGTCCCGATGGACGGCTTCCACCTCGCCGACACCGAGCTGCGCCGCCTCGGCCTGCTGGGCCGCAAGGGCGCCCCGGAGACGTTCGACCCGTACGGCTACACCGCCCTGCTGCGGCGCCTCAAGGAGCCGCGCCCCGGCGAGACGGTGTACGCGCCGGGCTTCGAACGCGAGCTGGAGCAGCCCATCGCGGGCTCCCTCCCCGTGCCGCCCGAGGTCCCCCTCGTCATCACCGAGGGGAACTATCTGCTGCTGGACGACGCCCCCTGGCGCCCGGTCCGCGCACTGCTGGACGAGACCTGGTGGGTCGAGCTGGACACCGAGGAGCGGGTACGGCGGCTGATCGACCGCCACGAGCGCTTCGGCAAGGAGCCCGCCGAGGCCGAACGCTGGGTCCTCACCACGGACGAGGCCAACGCCCGCCGCGTCGCCCCGGGCCGCGAGGCCGCCGACCTCGTCGTCGGCCTCACCAGCGCCCCAGGAGAGACCGACCCGGAAGAGACCGGCCCAGGAGAGACACGGACATGACCGGCACCCTGAACCTCGGGGCCGTCGACTGGTTCCTGCTCGCCGTCTACTTCGGCGCGATCATCGCCATCGGCCTCTACACCAAGCGCGCCGTCCGCACCACCGGCGACTTCTTCCTCGCCGGGCGTTCCATGCCCGCCTGGATCACCGGCCTCGCCTTCATATCCGCCAACCTCGGCGCTCTGGAGATCATCGGCGGCGCGGCCAACGGCGCCCAGTACGGGGCCGCCGCGGTGCACTTCTACTGGCTCGGCGCGATCCCCGCGATGGTCTTCCTCGGCGTCGTGATGATGCCGTTCTACTACTCGACGCGGGTGCACAGCGTCTCCGAATACCTGCGCCGCCGCTTCAACAACCAGACCCATCTGCTCAACAGCGTCGTCTTCGCGGTCGCGCAGATGCTGCTCGCGGGCGTCAACCTCTTCGCCCTCGCGCTGATCGTCAAGCTGCTGATCGGCTGGCCGCTGTGGCTGTCCATCGTGCTGTCGGCCGTCTTCGTCCTCGCGTACATCACCCTGGGCGGGCTCGCGGGCGCGATCTACGGCGAGGTGCTCCAGTTCTTCGTCATCCTCGCCGGACTGATCCCCATCGTCGTCATCGGACTGCACGCCGTCGGCGGCTTCGGCGGCCTCAAGGACGCCGTCCAGGACCCCGCCCTGCTGCACACCTGGCAGGGCACCACCCCCGGCCACTGGACCAACCCGCTCGGCGACTGGATCGGCCTCGCCATGGGCGAGGGCTTCGTCCTCGCCTTCGGCTACTGGACGACCAACTTCGCCGAGGTGCAGCGCTCGCTCGCCGCCAAGGACCTCAACGCCGCCCGCCGCACCCCGCTGATCGCCGCCTTCCCCAAGATGGCGCTGCCGCTGTTCACCGTGGTCCCCGGCATGATCGCCCTGGTCATCATCCCCAAACTGGGCCAGCCCGGCGGCCCCACGTACAACGACGTCATCCCCGAGATGATGCAGCGCTTCCTGCCGACCGGAGTCCTCGGCATCGCGCTCACCGGCCTGCTCGCCGCCTTCATGGCGGGCATGGCCGCCAACATCTCCGGCTTCAACACCGTCTTCACCTACGACATCTGGAAGCCCTACGTGGTGCGCGGCCGCGACGACCGCTACTACCTCACGGCCGGGCGCTACGCCACCGTCGCGGGCATCGCGGTGAGCGTCGCGGCGGCCTTCCTCGCCTCCGAGTACAACAACATCCAGAACTACATCCAGCTCCTCTTCTCCTTCTTCAACTCCCCCCTCTTCGCGACCTTCCTGCTGGCCATGTTCTGGAAACGGGTCACCCCGTGGGCGGGCTTCTGGGGCATGCTCTCCGGCACCACGGCCGCCGCCGTCGCCCACCTCTCCGCCTACCACATCGGCTGGTTCTACCCCGGCGGCGAAGTCGGCCCGCACGACACCATCAACGCCCAGATGGCCAACTTCTACGGCGCCCTCTTCGCCTTCGCCGTCGACGCCGTCGTCACGGTCGCGGTCACCTTCGTCACCCAGCCGAAGCCGGAGTCCGAACTCCGCGGCCTGGTATGGGGCCTCCCCGACCCCGACTCCCCCGACGCCCACGAGGCGTCCCTACGCCAGCCCTGGTGGAAGTCCCCACCGATCCTCGGCGGCATCATCCTGGCCCTGACGGCGGCCCTGAGCGTCTGGCTGGTCATCGCCGTATGAACGGAGAGAACCCCATGCCCCCGGGAAAGACCTTCGACATCCGCTGGCTCATCGCCGCCCTCCTCGGCCTGTACGGCACGGTGCTGACCGTGCTGGGCGTGACGGACGGCCCCGCCGAACTGGCCAAGGCCGACGGCATCCGCATCAACCTCTGGATAGGCCTCGGCCTCCTGGCCGTGGCCACCGCCTTCGGCCTCTGGGCAAAGCTCACCCCGCAGCGCCGCGACGGGGAATGAGGCCCGGAGCTTCAGGAACCGGCCTCGGTGAGCTGGAGGATGTAGTGCCGGATGTGAGGCGGCATCTTCTCGGGCAGCTCGGCCAGAGGGGCCAGCCGTAGCGCTTGGCCTTCACCGAGGACGAGTTCGCTCTCCTCACCGTCCCAGGTGCCCAGGAACACGTGCGGCGGGGCCTTGAGGGGGTCGTACGGGGTCACCTCGGCCTCCCCGATCGTGTCCGGCGTGATGCCGGCCTCCTCCTTGATTTCGCGGAGGATGGTGTCGATCGGAGCCTCACCCGGCTCCTGTCCGCCTCCGAGCAGAGACCAGTGCCCTGGCCAGCCGATCCCGGGCTTCTCGTCCCGGAGTTGCAGGATGATTTCCCGGCGGCCGGTGAGGATCACGGCCAAGCACCCGGGGTTCTTCCTAGGCGGAGCCTCTGTCACAACCGTCCTCCCCGACGACGCGCTCGCAACGGTGACCCCCACCGTAGCGGCGGAGGCCACCGGCGTCCGACGAAACGCAGCCGGGCCGGAGGCGCGGGGTGCGCTTCCGGCCCGGCTGGCGGCGTGGGAGAAGAACTACTCGCCGCGGTTGAGGCACTGGGCGACCTCGGTTGCCCAGTAGGTGAGGATCATCCCGGCGCCCGCGCGGCGGATCGAGGTCAGGGATTCCATGATGGCGCGGTCGCGGTCGATCCAGCCGTTCGCGGCGGCCGCCTCGATCATCGCGTACTCGCCGGAGATCTGGTACGCGGCCACCGGGACGTCCGACGCGTCCGCGATCTGGCGCAGGATGTCCAGGTACGGGAGGGCCGGTTTGACCATGACCATGTCGGCGCCCTCGGACAGGTCCAGTTCCAGCTCGCGCAGGGACTCGCGGGCGTTGGGCGGGTCCTGCTGGTACGTCTTGCGGTCGCCCTGGAGGGACGAGCCGACCGCCTCGCGGAACGGGCCGAAGAAGGCGGAGGCGTACTTGACGGTGTAGGCGAGGATCGACACGTCCTGGTGCCCGGCGCCGTCCAGGGCCCGGCGGATGACGGCGACCTGGCCGTCCATCATGCCGCTCGGGCCGACCGTGTGGGCGCCCGCGTCGGCCTGGACGCGGGCCATCTCGGCGTAGCGCTCCAGGGTGGCGTCGTTGTCGATCCGGCCGTCGGCGTCCAGGACACCGCAGTGGCCGTGGTCGGTGTGCTCGTCCAGGCACAGGTCGGACATGATCACGAGGTCGTCGCCGACCTCGGCGCGCACGTCGCGGATGGCGTGCTGCAGGATGCCGTCCGGGTCGGTGCCGGGGGTGCCGATCGCGTCCTTCCTGGACTCCTCCGGCACCCCGAACAGCATGATCCCGCCGACGCCCGCCGCGACCGCCTCGGCCGCGGCCTTCCGCAGGGAGTCCCGGGTGTGCTGGAGGACGCCCGGCATCGACCGCAGCCGCACCGGCTCGCCGATGTCCTCCCGTACGAACGCGGGGAGGATCAGCTCGGCCGGGTGCAGCCGGGTCTCGGCGACCATGCGCCGCATCGCCGGTGTCGTGCGCAGCCGTCGGGGACGGGCCCCGGGAAAGTTGCCGTACCGCGTGCTCAAGAGCGTGCCCTCCTTCGCGATCCGGGCCGTCGCTCGCTCGGGCGCGTGACCGGGTCCCCGGCCTCGACCGCGGCCTGACGCCGCGCCGCGCCGAAGTCCGCAAGCGCCTCGGCCAGCTTGAGCACCGAGGGCTCGGGCGACAGCACGTCCACCCGCAGGCCGTGCTCCTCCGCGGTCTTCGCGGTGGCCGGGCCGATACAGGCGATGACAGTGACATTGTGCGGCTTGCCCGCGATGCCGACGAGGTTCCGCACGGTGGACGACGAGGTGAAGAGCACCGCGTCGAACCCGCCGCCCTTGATCGCCTCACGGGTCTCGGCGGGCGGCGGCGAGGCGCGCACGGTGCGGTACGCGGTGACGTCGTCGACCTCCCAGCCCAGCTCGATCAGCCCGGCGACCAGGGTCTCGGTGGCGATGTCGGCACGCGGCAGGAAGACGCGGTCGATCGGGTCGAAGACCGGGTCGTACGGCGGCCAGTCGTCCAGCAGCCCGGCCGCGGACTGCTCACCGCTGGGCACCAGATCCGGCTTCACACCGAATTCGATCAGCGACCTGGCGGTCTGCTCGCCGACCGCCGCGACCTTGATCCCGGCGAACGCGCGGGCGTCGAGCCCGTACTCCTCGAACTTCTCGCGCACCGCCTTGACCGCGTTGACCGAGGTGAAGGCGATCCACTCGTAGCGCCCGGTGACCAGGCCCTTGACCGCGCGTTCCATCTGCTGCGGGGTGCGCGGCGGCTCGACGGCGATCGTCGGCACCTCGCTGGGCACCGCGCCGTACGAACGCAGCTGGTCCGAGAGCGAGACGGCCTGCTCCTTGGTGCGCGGCACCAGGACCTTCCAGCCGAACAGCGGCTTGGACTCGAACCAGGACAGCTGGTCGCGCCGCTCGGCCGCGCCGCTCTCGCCGACGACCGCTATCACGGGCTGCGAGCCCTGCGGCGACGGCAGCACCTTCGCGGACTTCAGCACCTGCGCGATGGTGCCGAGCGTCGCCGTCCAGGTGCGCTGGCGGGTGGTGGTACCGGCGACGGTGACCGTCAGCGGGGTGTCCGGCTTGCGGCCCGCGGACACCAGCTCGCCCGCGGCGGCCGCGACCGTCTCCAGAGTGGCGGAGACGACGGCCGTCGCGTCGGACGAGCCGACCTCGCTCCAGCAGCGCTCGTCGGCGCTGCGGGCGTCCACGAAGCGCACATCGGCGCCCTGGGAGTCCCGCAGCGGCACACCCGCGTAGGCGGGCACGCCCACCACGGACGCGACACCGGGGACCACCTCGAAGACGATGCCCTCGGCGGCGCACGCCAGCATCTCGTCGGCGGCGTATCCGTCCAGGCCAGGGTCGCCCGCTACCGCGCGGACGACCCGCTTGCCGCCGCGCGCGGCCGCCATGACAAGATTGGTGCTGTCCCGGAGTACCGGGACCCCCGCGGTGCCTGACGGCGCATCAGGGCCCGCTTGCCCTGGCGTGCCCTGAGCTTCCGCGGCCACGCCCGGCCTGACGTGCGTACGCACCACGTCGAGCACATGCGGGTCGGCGATCAGCACATCCGCGGACGCGAGTGCCTCCACGGCACGCAGCGTCAGTAGGCCCGGATCTCCTGGGCCCGCACCGAGGAAGGTGACGTGCCCGCAGCCGGGGTGGTTAGGGGCATTGGGGTTCAAAGTGCTCGCTCCCCCATAAGACCGGCCGCACCCTTGGCGAGCATCTCGGCGGCGAGTTCGCGACCGAGGTCCGCGGCCTGATCGGGCGACGCGGGTACGGGACCGGTGGTGGACAGCTGCACCAGCGTCGAGCCGTCGGTCGTGCCGACGACGCCGCGCAGGCGCATTTCGGTGACAACCTGACCGTCGCCCAACAGGTCGGCCAGCGCCCCCACAGGTGCGCTGCAGCCGGCCTCCAGGGCGGCGAGCAGGGAACGCTCGGCGGTCACGGCGGCCCGCGTGTGCGGGTCGTCGAGTCCGGCGAGCAGGGCAGCCAGCTCCGCGTCGGCCGCGGCACATTCGACTGCCAGAGCCCCCTGGCCGGGGGCGGGCAAAACATGGTCGGCGTCGAGGAGCTCGGTCGCCTCGCCGATCCGCCCGAGGCGGCTCAGTCCGGCGGCGGCGAGCACCACGGCGTCCAGTTCACCGGAGCGGACGTAGCCGATCCGGGTGCCGACGTTGCCGCGTATCGGCACCGTCTCGACATCGAGTCCGAACGCACGCGCCCACGCGTTGAGCTGCGCGGCACGGCGCGGCGATCCGGTGCCTATCCGGGCGCCGGGCGGCAGCTGTTCGAAGGTGCGGCCGTCGCGCGCGATGAGCGCGTCGCGCGGGTCCTCGCGGCGCGGGATCGCGGCCAGCGTGAGGCCCTCCGGCTCGGCGGTCGGCAGGTCCTTCAGCGAGTGGACCGCGAAGTCGATCTCGCCGCCCAGCAGCGCCTCGCGCAGCGCCGAGACGAAGACGCCGGTGCCGCCGATCTGCGCGAGCTGCTCGCGCGAGACGTCCCCGTACGTCGTGATCTCGACGAGTTCGACGGGTCGTCCGGTCAGCTCGCGCACCGCGTCGGCTATCAGGCCGGACTGGGCCATGGCGAGCGCGCTGCGGCGGGTCCCCAGCCGCAGCGGGGTGGCGGGGGCGGTGGTCATGCCCGGCCTCCCTTCGGGTCGTTCGGTTCGGCGGCGGCCGCCGGGCCCGAGCCGCGGGTGTCGGCCCGGCTGACGGCGGCAACCGCCTGGGGGTCGAGGTCGAAGAGCTCGCGCAGCGCGTCCGCGTATCCCGCGCCGCCCGGAGTGCTCGCCAGCTCCTTGACCCGCACGGTGGGCGCGTGCAGCAGCTTGTCGACGACCCGGCGCACGGTCTGGGTGATCTCCGAGCGCTGCTTGTCGTCCAGATCGGGCAGGCGTCCGTCGAGCCGGGCGATCTCACTCGCGACGACATCTGCCGCCATGGTACGCAGCGCGACCACGGTCGGCGTGATGTGCGCGGCGCGCTGGGCCGCCCCGAAGGCGGACACCTCGGCGGAGACGATTCCGCGGACCTTGTCGACATCGGCGGCCAGCGCGACCGCGGAGGCGCCCGAGTCGTCGGCGGGGGTGGCGGCCGCCTCGGCGAGGGACTCGATGTCGACCAGCCGCAGCCCCTCGATCCGGTGCGCCGCCGCGTCTATGTCGCGCGGCATCGCCAGATCCAGCAGCGAGACGGTGGCGCTGTGCCCGGCGGTGGGACAGCCCGCCCGCTGGGTGAGGGCGGTCTGCAGATCGTCGGCGGTCAGCACCAGACCGGTCGCGCCGGTACAGGAGACGACGATGTCGGCGTGCGGCAGCTCGTTCGCCACCCGCTCGCGCGGCACGGCACGGGCGATCAGACCGGGCCGCTCACCCGGAGCGGCCTCCCGTGCGGTGTCGGCCGCGAGGTCCGCGACGGCGACGTCGGCACCCAGCCCGGCGTGGTGGCCCGCGAGGGACTCGGCGAGCCGCAGCGCCCGCTCCAACGTCCTGTTGGCGATCACCAGTTCTGCCACACCGGCCCGCGCGAGAGTCGTCGCGGCCAGCGAGGACATCGAGCCCGCGCCGATCACCAGCGCGCGCTTCCCGGCCGCCCAGTCCGCCACGGGCTCCGCCCCGGCCAGCTGCTCCAGGCCGAAGGTCACCAGCGACTGCCCGGCCTTGTCGATCCCGGTCTCGCTGTGCGCCCGCTTGCCGACCCGCAGCGCCTGCTGGAAGAGGTCGTTCAGCAGGCGGCCCGCGGTGTGCAGCTCCTGCCCGAGCGCGAGCGCGTCCTTGATCTGGCCGAGGACCTGGCCCTCGCCGACGACCATCGAGTCCAGCCCGCAGGCCACCGAGAAGAGGTGGTGGACGGCCCGGTCCTCGTAGTGGACGTAGAGATACGGAGTCAGCTCGTCCAGGCCGACACCGGTGTGCTGGGCGATCAGGGTGGACAGTTCGGCCACTCCGGCGTGGAACTTGTCCACATCGGCGTACAGCTCGATCCGGTTGCAGGTGGCCAGCACCGCGGCCTCGGTGGCGGGATCGGCGGCGAGCGTGTCCTGCAGCAGCTTCGCCTGCTCGTCCCCGACCAGGGCGGCGCGCTCCAGCACGCTCACGGGCGCGCTGCGGTGACTCATTCCGACGACGAGGAGGCTCATGCCGGCATCACGGCGGGCACATCCCCGTCAGGTCCTTGCCGAGGGCCGTCGCCACCGGACGCACCGGACCCGCCGGACGCCCCGGCGGCCGCGCGGTGCGAGGCGGCGGAGTGGGGCTTGGGCGTCGTCGCGACGCCCGGCTCACCGGTTCCGGCCGTCTCCCGCTCGGGAGGGGTGGCCTCCTCGCCCGCCTTGCGCTGCTCGTGGAAGGCGAGGATCTGCAGCTCGATGGAGAGATCGACCTTACGGACGTCCACGCCCTCCGGAACGGACAGCACGGTGGGCGCGAAGTTGAGGATCGAGGTGATCCCGGCCGCGACGAGGCGGTCGCAGACCTGCTGGGCGGCACCGGCCGGGGTGGCGATGACGCCGATCGAGACCCCGTTGTCGTCGATGATCTTCTCGAGCTCGTCGGTGTGCTGCACCGCGATGCCCGCGACCGGCTTCCCGGCCATGGCCGGATCGGCGTCTATCAGCGCGGCGACCCGGAAGCCGCGGGAGGCGAAGCCGCCGTAGTTGGCGAGCGCGGCGCCGAGATTACCGATACCGACGATCACGACCGGCCAGTCCTGGGTGAGGCCGAGCTCCCGCGAGATCTGGTAGACGAGGTACTCCACGTCGTAGCCGACACCCCGGGTGCCGTACGAGCCGAGGTACGAGAAATCCTTGCGCAGCTTGGCCGAATTGACCCCGGCGGCGGTCGCGAGTTCCTCGGAGGACACCGTGGGGACCGAGCGCTCGGAGAGCGCGGTCAGGGCACGCAGATACAGCGGTAGCCGGGCGACGGTGGCCTCGGGGATTCCTCGGCTTCGGGTCGCCGGTCGGTGAGTTCGGCCAGTTGCCACGGTGCTCCTGCGGGTAGAGCGGGGCTGCGGGCGGCCGGATGGCGTGAGGCCGCCCCATCGAGGCCAGGCTATGTCTTTGTGAACGCGTGCACAAAGATGGTGTCCGCTTTGTCCGAGCAAAGTGACCGGTGTCACGCACCCTTTCGACCTGGCCACGGAACCACCACCAGCGTCGCACCGTTCCCCCTGGAAGCGCACACACCGCGGAGTCACCGAGGGGAGCACGGGCCCTCACTCCTCACCGCTTCAACCCCCCGGACAGCAACAAATCGCCCACGATCGTAAACCGACCCGGCCCCCGCCGCCGAACTCGCCGGGAGCGCCCGCCCGGGAGCGCACAATGGGGCCATGAGTCCGCTGTTGCGCCGTAGCCCCCGCAAGAAGCCCAGCGAGCGCACGGTGACGCTGATCGGCAAGCCCGACTGTCACCTATGCGAGGACGCCGAGGCCGTGATCGAGAAGGTCTGCGGCGAGCTGGGCACCCCCTGGGAGAAGAAGGACATCACCCAGGACGAGGAGCTCCACCGGAAGTACTGGGAGCAGATTCCGGTTGTCCTGGTCGACGGCGCCCAGCACGACTTCTGGCGGGTCGACCCGAAGCGGCTGCGCGCCGCCCTCGGCGGCTGACGGCGGCCACCGGCCCGGCGCCCGCCCCGGCTTCACCCGGCTCCTCTCCCGACTTCCCCCGGCTTCGCCCGCCTCCCTTTCGCGTAACCTGAATCCGCCCGACACCCTCGCGTAACGGCGAGCGCCATGGGCATGGCTATGCTCGATCCATGGTCGCACTGGGATGGTTCACCCGACGTCGACAGCCCGCCACGGAGCGGAGCGTCCTCGCCGGAGAGGCCTCGGCAGAGGCGGCGCGCAAGTCGTCGGCCGAGACTCCGCTGCCGCAGACCGCCGCCGAGCCGGAGTTCCCGGTGGTCGGCGACGAGCAGGCGGCCGCCTTCTTCGACCTGGACAACACGGTCATGCAGGGCGCCGCGCTCTTCCACTTCGGCCGCGGCCTCTACAAGCGGCACTTCTTCCGCAAACGTGAACTGGCCCGCTTCGCCTGGCAGCAGACCTGGTTCCGGATGGCCGGAGTCGAGGACCCGGCCCATATGGAGGACGTGCGCAGCAGCGCGCTGTCGATCGTCAAGGGCCACCGGGTCGCCGAGCTGATGTCGATCGGCGAGGAGATCTACGACGAGTACATGGCCGACCGCATCTGGCCCGGCACCCGGGCCCTCGCCCAGGCCCACCTGGACGCCGGGCAGCGGGTGTGGCTGGTGACCGCGGCCCCCGTCGAAACCGCGACGATCATCGCCCGGCGGCTGGGGCTGACCGGCGCCCTGGGGACGGTGGCCGAGTCCGTCGGCGGCGTCTACACCGGCAAACTGGTCGGCGAACCGCTGCACGGCCCGGCAAAGGCGGAGGCCGTACGGGCCCTGGCCGCGGCCGAGAAGCTCGACCTCAACCGCTGCGCGGCCTACAGCGACTCCTCCAACGACATCCCGATGCTGTCGATCGTGGGCCACCCCTACGCCGTGAACCCCGACGGCGGGCTGCGCAAACACGCCCGCGAGCGCGGCTGGCGGCTGCGCGACTACCGCACCGGCCGCAAGGCGGCCCGCATCGGCATCCCGGCCGCGGCCGGCGTGGGCGCGGTGGCGGGCGGCACGGCCGCCGCCGTGGCGCTCCACCGCCGACGCCGCTAGGCCCCTCCCGGGAACCTCCCCGAACCACTCCCGGAACCACCCCCGGAAACCACCCCCGGAAACCGCCGGACGGGCCTCGCACCGTGACCGACCGTCGCCGTACGAGGGTGACCGGGCATGCCCGCCCTTGACCGATCGTCGCGCTGCGTGACGGCTTGGGCAGCGATGCGGAGGGTCATCGGACGACCGCGTCCGTCCCGTTTCAGTCAATCCGCGTTTGCTGCCCCATAGCGCCCCCGCCAGTCCCCTTACCGCCGGTTTGTCACAACACGCCATACCGGCGCACAAGCAGCGAACGTTTTCGATCAACTCCCATACTGCATTCGATACTTGATCAGTCATCAACCCATAACGAAGCAGACGGAAACGATGATTTGAGCAACTGGGTGTAGCGCCGCCTATACGAAGCGTTATTCTCCTTAGACGCAAACCGGTACCCACGCGTCCCTACGGCGGGTGAACGGTCCCGTACTGCACGTGATGGAAGCTCTGCCTCTGGGAGTCCCGTGTACTCACACGTCGGGGTTGACGCCTCGGGCCTGGCTACGCTGCGCGCAACGGTCCTCGACTGTCTGCGCGGCTTCGTCCCCACCGCGTATGCCGTCCCCGCCCTCGCCCTCGCCTCGCCCGTGCCAGCCGGTACGGCCGTGCCCGCACGCCCTGCCGGTCCCGCCGACGGCACGGTCAGCCGCACCGGCACCGCCGGCCCCGCCTATGCCCTCACCGACGGCGGCGCGGCGGTCGGCAGACGCTCCCGCGGCTCCACCCCCACCGCCCGGCGGCCGAGCGCCGACAGCGACAGCCGCCGGATGATGGACCTCGTCGAGCGCGCCCAGGCGGGCGAGGCCGAGGCCTTCGGGCGTCTCTACGACCAGTACGCCGACACGGTGTACCGCTATATCTACTACCGGGTCGGCGGCCGGGCCACGGCCGAGGACCTCACCAGCGAGACGTTCTTACGCGCCCTGCGCCGCATCGGGACCTTCACCTGGCAGGGCCGCGACTTCGGCGCCTGGCTGGTGACGATCGCCCGTAACCTCGTCGCCGACCACTTCAAGTCCAGCCGCTTCCGGCTGGAGGTCACCACCGGCGAGATGCTCGACGCCAACGAGGTCGAGCGCAGCCCGGAGGACTCCGTCCTGGAGTCCCTCTCCAACGCGGCGCTGCTGCAAGCGGTACGAAAACTCAACCCGCAGCAGCAGGAGTGCGTGACGCTCCGCTTCCTCCAGGGCCTCTCGGTCGCCGAGACCGCCCGCGTCATGGGGAAGAACGAGGGCGCGATCAAAACCCTGCAGTACCGGGCCGTGCGCACCCTGGCGCGGCTGCTGCCGGACGACGCCCGCTGACCCGGCCGGCTCCCTCACGGCGCGGGTGCGAGGTGTGGTCCGATCATCGGGAGGGCGTAACCCCTGTGCCGCGCCGCTCGTTGTGGGAGGTGCAGGCGCCTCGCGGTCGTACCCTGCCCGTAGTCCCCTCACTCGATCGGGTGGACACGCGCAAGGCACGGAACCTCCGGGTGTCCTGGGGAGTCGACCGTCACGAGAAGAGGAGGTGCCGCCCGTGATCGCGAACGTATCGGCGCACCGGCGGGCGAACGCCTTCGCCGAGGCACTGGAGGCCCTGGAGGCTCTGGAGAGCCGGCACCAGGCGTCCCAGGACACGACCGGGGGGACCCCGGCGACCGGGGCCGAACCGTCCGGCCCGGCGGCGGACAGCCACAGCACCGGACAGCAGCGGCTGATGGGCCTGACGCGGCAGCTCGGCGAGCTGCCCGCGCCGACGCTGTCCGCAGAGGTCAAAACCACCCAGCGGGCCCAGCTGATCGCCGCCATGGAGGCCGCCTTCGCGGACGGCGCGTCCCGCGTCCCCGAGCAGCGCCGCCGCAGCAGCGGCGCCCACCGGGCGAAACCCCCGGTGGCCAGACTCCGGCCCCGCTCCCGCTGGTCCAAGGGGCTCGCGGCCGGGGGGCTCACCGTGGGAGTCGCGGCGGGCGCGTTCGGCGGAGTAGCCGCGGCCAGCTCCAACGCCCTCCCGGGCGACACCCTCTACGGGGTCAAGCGGGGCATGGAGGACCTGAAGCTGGAGATGGCCGACGACGACACCGACCGCGGCCGGATCTATCTGGACCAGGCGTCCACCCGGCTGAGCGAGGCGCGCCGGCTGATGGAGCGGACCCGCTCCGGCGACCTCGACCACGAGCAGCTCGGCGAGATCCGCCGGGCCCTGTCCGGGATGCGCCATGACGCCTCCGAGGGCCACCGGCTGCTGCGCCAGGTCTACAAGCGGGACGGTTCGCTCGGCGCGATGCGGGAGCTGTCCACCTTCACCACGGCGCACCGGGACGGCTGGAGCCGGTTGCGCGAGCAGCTGCCGGTCCAGCTCATGGACGTCGGCGAACAGGTCAGCTCGGTCTTCGCCGCCATAGACGATGAGGTCGGCCCGCTGCGCTCGCTGCTGCCCACCTCCCGGGACCAGCACGGGCAGTCCGGCCAGCCGGGCGGCGAGCTGCCGCCGCGCCCCGGCGCGGTGGAGCCGGAGCGCGCCCAGCCGGAGTCCTCCCCGGCCACCCCGAGCCACGCCCGCCCCGGGGACGCCTCCGCCAAGCCGCGCCCGTCGGCGTCGGCCGACCCCGAGGAGCAGGGTCTGGTGGGCGGTACGGGCGGTCTGCTGGACCCGCCGACCGGTGCGGTCACGCCGAGCCCGTCCGCGGGCAAGGGGGACACCGGCGTCGGCAAGCCGCCCCAGCCGGACATCACCATCCCGCCGCTGCTGCCGGACCTGCTGCCGGGTCTCGACCTGGACGGCGACGGCACGAGGTAGCCGTCAGGGTCCGGCACCGCCGGACCCTGACGTCGTCACGTGAAAAGCACCGTGAGCGGCTAGAAGAACACCGAGCGGCGCTGCACGAGCAGCTTGTACAGCGTGTGCTGGATCGTTTCCCTTACCTGGTCCGTCAGGTTGAACATCAGCATCGGGTCGTCCGCCGCCTCCGGCGGATGCCCGTCCGTCGGGATGGGCTCACCGAACTGGATCGTCCACTTCGTCGGCAGCGGCACCGCCCCCAGCGGTCCGAGCAGCGGGAACGTCGGAGTGACCGGGAAGTACGGAATCCCCAGCAGCCGGGCGAGGGTCTTCGCGTTCCCGACCATCGGATAGATCTCCTCCGCGCCCACGATCGAGCACGGCACGATCGGCGCCCCGGCGCGCAGCGCCGTCGAGACGAAGCCGCCCCGCCCGAACCGCTGCAGCTTGTACCGGTCCGCGAACGGCTTTCCGATGCCCTTGAAGCCCTCCGGCATCACCCCGACGACCTCACCGCGCTCCAGGAGCAGCTGGGCGTCCTCGGAGCAGGCGAGGGTGTGGCCCGCCTTGCGGGCCAGTTCGTTGATGAGCGGCAGTACGAAGACCAGATCGGCGGCGAGCAGCCGCAGATGACGCTGGGCGGGATGGTTGTCGTGCACCGCGACCTGGAGCATCAGCCCGTCCAGCGGCAGCACCCCGGAGTGGTTGGCGACCACGAGCGCGCCGCCGCTCTCCGGGATGTTCTCGATGCCCTTCACCTCGACCCGGAAGTACTTCTCGTACATCGGCCGGAGCATCGACATCAGCACCTGGTCGGTGAGGTCCTCGTCGTAGCCGAAGTCGTCGACCTCGTAATCGCCGGTGATCCGGCGGCGCAGGAAGCTCAAGCCCTGGGCGAGCTTGCGCTCCCAGTCGCCGCCGCCGGGCGCCCGCTTCGGCGGGTGCGGAGGCAGCGGCGGGGCGGCCGCCGCGGAGGTCTCCGGGTGCTGCTCCAGCTCCTCGTCGCGCTGCTGCGGTACGGGTTTCAGCGGGCCCTGGGACCGGTTCGAACGACCGGCGCGCGGTCCCTTCCGCCGGGACCGGGGTTCCTCGCCGAACGGAATGACCTTGGCATCCGCCATGGTGGTGCGCTCCTCATTTCTCGGCGCCGGCGGGCAGCAGAGCGCCGAGCCGGTCGATGGTACGGGCGAGGGTCTCGGGCGGGAGCAGCCCGGGACCGCGGCTGTGCGCATAGTCCGCGAAGGCGCCGGCGGTGGTGTACTCGGGTTCGAACCCCAGGGTTTCGCGCATCTGGGTCGTGGCCACCACCCGGCCGTGGGTGAGCAGCCGGATCTGCTCGGGCGAGAAGTCGGTGACGCCGAGGGACCGCAGCGCGGTGCGGGCCCAGCGGAGGGTGGGCAGCAGCAGCGGCAGGGTGGGGCGGCCCAGTCGCCGGGCGGCCTGGGAGAGCAGCAGTACCCCGTCGCCCGCGATGTTGAACGTGCCGCTGTTGAGCGTGGAGCGGCGCGGCTCGGAGGCGGCGATCCGCAGCACCTCGATGGCGTCCTTCTCGTGGACGAACTGGAGCCGCGGGTCGTAGCCGATGACGGTGGGCAGCACCGGCAGCGCGAAGTACTCGGCGAGCGGGGAGTCCGAGCACGGCCCCAGGATGTTGGCGAAGCGCAGCACGCACACCGCCACGTCGGGGCGGCGCCGGGCGAAGCCGCGTACGTACCCCTCGACCTCGACGGTGTCCTTGGCGAAGCCACCGCTCGGCAGCGATTTGGGCGGGGTGGTCTCGCCGAAGACGGCGGGGTCGCGGGGCGCGGAGCCGTACACGCTGGTGCTGGACTTCACCACCAGCCGCTGGACCGAGGGCGCCTTCTGACAGGCACCGAGCAGCTGCATGGTGCCGATGACGTTGGTTTCCTTGACCGATGTGCGATTGCCGCGGGCGCCGAGCGGGGTGCCGTTGATGTCCATGTGGACGACGGTGTCGACGCCGAATTCGGCGAGGAGTTTCCCGATCGTGGGGTGGCGGATGTCGGCCCGGACGAAATCGGCTCCGCCCAGCTGGTGTTCGGGGGCGACCGCGTCCACTCCGATGACCCGGTCGACGTCCGGCTCACGCTGTATGCGCCGTACGAATCGGCCCCCCAGCCGACGGGCGACTCCGGTGACGAGCACGACCTTTCCCAAGATCAGCGCCTTCCTTCCCACCCTCGTCCGAGCTGGGCTGTGCGGAACACCGTAACCGTTCGATGTTGCGCTGTGATGACCACTCGCCGCGCGGTGCGACGTTTTGAGCCGAGGCCCCCGGCGCACGCACCGCAGCCCTTCCACCGTGGGTGGAAGGGCTGCGGGACGAACACAGCGTCGCTGTTCTTACTTCTTGTTACGACGCTGGACGCGCGTGCGCTTGAGCAGCTTGCGGTGCTTCTTCTTCGCCATCCGCTTGCGCCGCTTTTTGATAACAGAGCCCACGACTACCCTCGCTCACTTCGATTCACTCGGTGCGGGGCGTCCGAGC
Organism: Streptomyces sp. NPDC005962; assembly: GCF_040629205.1. NCBI lineage: Bacteria > Bacillati > Actinomycetota > Actinomycetes > Kitasatosporales > Streptomycetaceae > Streptomyces > Streptomyces sp. NPDC005962. The sequence continues at coordinate 143,923 of NZ_JBEXVE010000025.1, forward strand.
CCACACGACCTACATCGGGCCAGCCTACCCGCCACCGGGCGAACCACGTAATCCGAGGGTCGTCGGCCTAAGTGGCCTAAGCGGACTCCACCCCCACATAGGACTCGCGGAGGTACTCATGCACCGCTTGCTCCGGGACCCGGAAGGACCTGCCCACCCTGATCGCCGGCAGATGACCACTGTGCACCAAGCGGTACACGGTCATCTTGGAGACTCGCATCACCGAGGCGACTTCCGCCACGGTCAGAAACTGAACCTCATTCAGAGGCCGTTCGCCAGCAGCCATGACACACCACCTGAACCTTCCGCACATGTCGGGCACCGGCTTCCCCTCCGGTGACTCCTGCTCGCATGCGCGCTCATCCCCAGGTTAGGGGCGGGTGATGCGAGTGGGGAAGAGGAGTAGCGATCGCACGCCTACTGTGACAGACACGCTCGATTGAGTACATAGCGAGTAAGCGGCCGGTAGTAACCAGACCGCACAGCGTCATCAAGTGGAACGGCCACCGACACCTGTCCCTCGGCCTCACCGACGAACAGCGCGGGGTCGTCGGTGTCGCCGAGACCGATGGCGGCAAACCCCAGTTGACCTGCTCCGCAGACCCATCCGTGGTCCCCGATCACCAGCCCCGGAAGGGGCCCGCCGGACTCCGCGGCACAGGCGAGGGCGACGCGAACCGGGAGGGGCGAGTGACTGTGGGCGCCCGGCTCACTCGCGGTCGGCCGGGCGCCGGGTTCCCGCACCATCGCGACTCCCCGTACGTAGGTGAGCTGGTACGTACGTACGCCGAATCGAGTCGTTATGTCGACACATCTCCCCTGGGCGGGGGTGAGAATCGGGCACCCGGCCGCCGACAGGGCCGACGCCAACGCGGCGTAGAAACCCAGGAGACGGTGGGGGTGGCCGGTGCCCAGGAGCACCGGCGCCCGGGTCTCGGCGGCCGCCCGGAGCCGGTCCGCGAACATCTGCAGGGCCGCGATCGTACGCTCCGGGTCGATCACATCGTGACCGGAGACATGGGCCGGGTTGACCGAAACCCCGCATTTACTCCCCATGAGGCGAAGCAATTCGGTGAAGGACCAGTCGTATTCGGGCTCCAGGCCGAGCAGCACCCGGGGGTCGCGGGCGGCGAAGAGCCGGTAGCGGCGCAGGCTCTCCTCCCGGGTGGTGGTCACCGGCCCGGCGAGCCGCGCCGCCAGCAGATGCGCACGCAGCGCGGCGGTACTCAACACCCCACCGATGCTGCTGGATATCGGTCCGTGCCCGGGGGCGAACGCCCCGAGTTCCCACGGTCGGCCTAACACTGGCGTACGAGAGAAACCCTCACCGCGGAGCTACGGCAGCAGGCCGTGGTGAGGGAAGACGGCCCTGCGGGTCGCCAGGATCGCCTGGTCCAGGCGGTCCGCCGGGTCGTAGCCGGACTCGGCGAAGTCCTGCCAGCGCGGCTCGCGCCCGTCCGTCATCCGCCGCGGCGCCTCCAGCCGGGTCCGCCGGTACACCTCGTGCCGCCACTCCTCCGGCACCGCCGCCGCCGGCTCCACCGGACGCCCCGCCGCGATCGCCACCAGATGCGTCCACGACCGCGGCACCACCTCCACCACCGCGTAGCCGCCGCCCCCGAGGGCCACCCAGCGCCCTTCCGCGTGCTCGTGCGCCAGCCCGTGGCAGCTCTCCGCGACCGCGCGCTGCGCGTCCACGGTCACGCCCAGATGCGCGAGGGGGTCCTCGATGTGGGTGTCCGCGCCGTGCTGGGTCACCAGCACCTGCGGGCGGAAGGCGGCCAGCAGCTCCGGAACCACCGCGTGGTAGGCCCGCAGCCACCCGGCGTCCCCGGTCCCGGCCGGGAGCGCCACGTTCACCGCCGAGCCCTCGGCGCCCGCCCCGCCCGTCTCCTCGGGCCATCCGGTCTGCGGGAAGAGGCTGCGCGGATGCTCGTGCAGCGAGATCGTCAGCACCCGGGGATCGTCCCAGAAGGCCGCCTGCACGCCGTCGCCGTGGTGCACGTCCACATCCACGTACGCGACCCGCTCGGCGCCCAGCTCCAGCAGCCGGGCCACCGCCAGCGCCGCGTCGTTGTAGACGCAGAACCCGGCGGCGCCGCCGGGCATCGCGTGGTGCAGCCCGCCCGCGAAGTTCACCGCGTGCAGCGCCTCACCGCGCCAGATGCTCTCCGCCGCGCCCACCGACTGCCCGGCGATCAGCGCCGACGCCTCGTGCATTCCGGCGAACGCCGGGTCGTCCATGGTCCCGAGCCCGTACGAACCGTCCGCGCCCGCCGGGTCGGCCGACGCCCGCCGCACCGCCTCGATGTACTCCTGGCGGTGGACGAGCCGCAGCGTCGAGTCACCGGCCGCCTTGGCGGCCACCACCTCGACCGCCCGGTCGAGCCCGTACGCCTCCACCAACCGCATGGTCAGCGCGAGCCGGACCGGGTCCATCGGATGCCCCGCCCCGAAGTCGTACCCGGTTACTTCCTCATCCCACATCAACTGCGCGCGGCCGCTCATGCCCGTCACCGTATCGGGCGGGTGCGACGGTGAACGACCTCGCGTAGACCAGCGTCACGAGGACGAGCGCCATCGGCACGAGCATCGCCCCGCGGTAGTTCCACGCACCGCCCAGCGCACCCACGAGCGGCGAACCGATCAGAAAGCCCACGTAATTGAAAATGTTCAGGCGCGCGATGGCCGCGTCCGACGCTCCGGGGAAGAGCCGCCCGGCGGCGGCGAACGTCTGCGGCACCAGCACGCACAGCCCGAGCCCCAGCAGCGTGAACCCGAGCATCCCCACCCAGGCACCGGGCGCCGCCGCGACCACCGCGAACCCGCCCGCCGCGAGCAGCGCCCCGGCCCGGACGACGGCGGCCGCGCCGAAACGCCGCACCCCGAGGTCGCCGAAGGAACGGCCGAGCAGGGTGGTGACCATGTAGACGTTGTACGGGACCGTCGCCAGCTGCTCGGAGCTGTGCAGCACGTCCTCCAGGTACTTGGCGGACCAGTTGGAGACCGTCGAGTCACCGATGTAGGCGAAGGCCATGACGAGGCAGAGCGGCATCAGCAGCTTCATGCTCATGGCGCCCGTCTCGCTCGCGCCGCCCTCTCCCCCGGGGCCTCCCTCGTCGTCCGCGTACCAGCGGGCCGCGACGAACGCGACGGGCACCAGGACCGCCACCAGCGGCGCGTAGAGCACGGGCAGCGGCAGGTCCCAGTGCGCGCCCGCCCAGGCGAGCGAGGCCCCCGCGATCCCGCCCAGGCTGTACGCGGCGTGGAAGCCGAGCATGATGCTGCGCCCGTACGCGCGTTGCAGGCTCACCCCGAGCATGTTCATCGACGCGTCGAGCGCGCCGACGGTGAGGCCGAAGACCGCGAGCGCCGCGGCGAGCTGCCACACGGCCGTGCCCGATCCCGCCGCGAGCAGGGCGAGCGAGACGACGGGCTGGACCCAGCGCAGCACCCGCCCCGGCCGCACCCGTTTGACGAGGTGTTCGGTGGCGACGCTGCCCGCGCCGGCCAGCACGGGCACGGCGGCGAGGAAGAGGGGCAACAGCCCGTCGGATATCCCGTAGCGGTCCTGCAGCGCGGGTATCCGGGTCACGAGCAGGGCGAAGATCGCGCCCTGGACGAAGAAGCTGATGGCCAGCGAGGCCCGGCCATGCCGCAGCCGCGGGCCCGGGCGCGTATCGGTCATGGCCGAGGAGCGTAGGGCCCCGGTGCTACTTGTGGGTAGAGCTGAGCAGTGTTCGCAGTTCTGCCATGTCCGAGAAGTGGGCCCGGGTGCCCGGGAGGTGGTCGGCCGGGGTCATGGCCGTGTAGCCGTACGCGTCCATCCCGGCCGCCACGGCGGCCCGCACCCCGAGCGGGCTGTCCTCGACGACTGCGCACTCCTCGGGGGTCCGGCCCATGCGCTCGGCGGCGTGGAGGAACAGGTCGGGGGCGGGCTTGCCGCGGCCGACGTCCTCGGAGCTGAAGATGCGGTCCTCGCCGAAGAAGTCGTAGAGCCCGGTCTTCCGCAGGGCGACCCGTATGCGCTCATGGCTTCCGGAGGAGGCGACGCAGTACGGGATTCCGTCCGCCCGCAGACCGCTCAGCGTCGCGGCGACACCGGCCACCGGCTGCAACTCCCGGCGGAAGGCGGCGAAGACACGGGAGTGGAAGGTGGTGTCGAAGTCGTCGGGGAGCCGCTTTCCGGTGTGCTCCAGGACGAGTTCGTGGACGCGGTGCATGGCGGAGCCCATGTAGTTCCGCAGGGAGTCCTCGTAGCTGGTGGGATGCCCCAGCTCGGTGAGATAGCCCGCGAGGAGCCGGTTGGAGATCGGCTCGCTGTCGACGAGTACTCCGTCGTTGTCGAAGATGACCATGTCGTAGCGCATATCGTGCAGCCTACAAACACGAAAAGGCCCTGTCGGGAGCTTCAAGCTCCCAACAGGGCCTTTTCCAAAGATTGTTCGGCGGCGTCCTACTCTCCCACAGGGTCCCCCCTGCAGTACCATCGGCGCTGAAAGGCTTAGCTTCCGGGTTCGGAATGTAACCGGGCGT
>NZ_JBEXVE010000026.1:0-140749 GCF_040629205.1 Streptomyces sp. NPDC005962
CGCTGCCAACGGCGTTCCAGGCCCGGGCCCTGAGAACCGGTGCGTCATCGTCGCTGCTCTGACGCCAGCAGGGCGGCGTCGCCGGCGGGCCACCCGCACCTTCAGAACCTCCCAGCTGCGTACGAGTTCTTCATGTGCCACCGCGTACGGACTTATGTGATCAGCCGTCTGTTCGAACCGGCGGCGCGTCAGCGCCCTGGGCCGGGATGACGGCCTCGAACTCCTGAAGCCTTCGGGGGTCGCCGGTCTCCCCGGCGGCTTCTGCTGCGGCCTTCAGCAGGCGGGCGGCCAGTTCCGTAAAAGCCTGCAGGTCCGGGCCAGGCGCCGGGCTGCTGGTGTCGCGTACGAGCGGGTGCAGCCGCGCGACCGGCAGCGTGTCCGGCCCGGCCGCGGAGTGCCACGTCAACTCGACACTTCCTCCCGTCGCCGGTCATCGCCGACTGTGGCGGGGATGGCGTTGTCGATGAGGACGGCGGCGATGGCGGCGGCGGTGGGGAAGGCGTCGGCGTTGAGGACCCGGGTGCGGGCCGCGGCGCCGTCGATGAGCAGCGCGAGCTGCTCGCCGAGCTGTGCAGGGTCGGCGGCGCCGGCTTCGCGGGCGGTGTCGGCGAGCCGCGCGGCGACGGCTTTCTTGTAGTCGCACGCGTGCTGGGATGCGGGGTGCTGGGGGTCGTGGAGTTCGACGGCGGTGGCGATGTAGGGGCACAGGGGGGTGGTGGGGGGGATGTCGAAGGCGGCGAGGAGCCGTTCGCGGGGCGTGAGGTCGGTGCGGTCGAACACGCCGGACAGAACGGAGGGGTCGAACCGGCGCAGGTACTCGGCGACGAGTTCGTCCTTGCCGGTGAAGTGCTGGTAGGCCGTGCGCTTGGACACCTGGGCCGCCGCGCAAAGCTGGTCCATGCCGGTGCGGTTGATGCCCTGCTCGCGGAACAGCTGCTGGGACGCGCTGATGATGCGCTCGCGGGCGCCCCGGCCGCGGCGGCGGCCCGTGGGGCCCTTCTCCAACTCCGTCATGGGTCCATCGTACCGCAGCTAGGTAACGACCGGTGTACATAGTTTGCGCCCCGGCCGCCCGCCCAGTACCGTAAGCACACAGGACGGTGTACATAATGCCGTCACCCCAGGTACACACGGCCCCACCGACCTAAGGGAATGACTATGGGAAAGCTCGACGGCAAGGTCGCGGTCATCACCGGCGGCACCACCGGCATGGCGCTGGCAGGCGCGAAGCTGTTCGTCGACGAGGGAGCGCACGTCTTCATCACCGGCCGCCGCCAGGACGCCCTGGACGAGGCCGTGAAGCAGATCGGCCGCAACGTCACCGGCGTCCAGGGCGACGCCGCCGACCTGGACGACCTGGACCGCCTGTACGACACCGTCAAGCGGGAGAAGGGAAGCCTCGACGTGCTGTGGGCCAGCGCAGGCGGGGGCGAGCCCGCCCCGCTCGGCGAGATCACCGAGGCCCACTTCGACGCCGCGTTCCACCTCAACGCCCGCGGCACCCTGTTCACCGTCCAGAAGGCCCTTCCGCTCTTCAACGACGGCGGCTCCATCCTCATGACCGGCTCCAACGCCTCCCTCGGCGCCTTCCCCGGCTGGAGCGTCTACGCCGGCAGCAAGGCCGTCCAGCAGGCATGGGCCCGCGTCTGGCTCAACGAGCTCAAGGACCGCCACATCCGCGTCAACGTCCTGACCCCCGGCCAGGTCGCCACCGCCAAGCAGGAAGAACTCTTCGACGAGGCCACCAAGCGCCAGTTCGAGTCCCTCATCCCCCGCGGCCAGATGGGCCGCCCCGACGAAATCGCCACCGCCGCCCTCTTCCTCGCCTCCGACGACTCCAGCTACGTCAACGGCATGGAACTCGTCGCCGACGGCGGCACCACCGCCATCTGAACCGAACAACCACAACCAGGGCAGGACATCTCATGAGCAACATCAGCATCATCGGCACCGGGAACATGGCCCGCACCATCGGCGCGCGGGCGATAGCGGGCGGCAACACCGTCGAGGTCATGGGCCGCGATCAGTCCAAGGCCGCTGACCTGGCCAAGGCTCTCGGCGGCGGCGCCACGACGGGAGATTGGGGCACCGCCCCGGCCGGGGACATCGTCATCGTGGCCCTGTTGTACGACGGCGTCGTGCCGGTCGTCGCCCAGTACGGAGACGCTCTCGCGGGCAAGGTCATCGTCGACATCAGCAATCCCTTCAACTCCACGTTCGACGGGCTGGCCCACCGCGAGGAGACCTCGATCGCGCAGGAAGTCGCCAAGGCGGCCCCGGCCAGCGCCGGCGTGGTGAAGGCGTTCAACACCGTCTTCCGCCATGTCCTGGAGAAGGGGCGGCCCGATGTCTTCATCGCTGGTGACAATGCGCAGGCCAAGGCAAGTGTGGAGGCGTTCATCGAGAGCCTCGGGCTGCGCCCGCTGGACGTCGGCGGCCTGAAAATGGCGCACTGGCTGGAAGGAGCGGGCGTGGTCACGGTGGGCCTCGCCAACCACGGGGTGGGGAACTTGGACTTCGCCCTCGGCATCACCGAACTTCCCGTCTGAGTAAACGGTTGACGGATCACCGAAAGGACTCGCCAAGTGAGCCCGTGGCGAGTCGGTGGGGTAGCGGTCCTGCACGTATCCGGACGGGCTGCTCGTCAGTCGTTGAATCCGCTCAGAGCGTGTCGCCCAATGCCAGGCATTTCGACTTCTGGGGAATTCCCCGGACCGCTCGGTTCAGGTCGACCGCCGCGTCTCCGCCCTTGGGGCCGTCGCCGTCGACGGTTACTTCGACGGCGGGGTCGCGGCCGTATGTCGTGAGGACCTGCACACCGTCCTGTGCGCGTTTCTCGTCCAGGACCCAGTCGACGCCGTTGACGGTTACGCAGAGGTTGGTCGTCGGCCTCGGTACGGTGACGCCGCAGCGCAGCGTGACGGAGCCGTCGCCCCAGGCGGCGACGGCGTCGCCGGTGACCTTGTCGCGCTGCCTGTGGAGGACGGTTTCGGGGGCCCGGGAAATGACGTCCGCGCATCGCGGATTGTCGGCAAAGGGGCCGGGTTCCACGGAAACCTTCGAAAAGAAGAGGAAATACGAGGTGACCGCGGCCGCGATTCCCGCCGCGACGCACACCCCGGCGATAAGGCGGGCCCTTTTACTCCATGATCTGAACCGCATCGGACCCACTTAACTCATCCCATCGACACTCTGGCTCGCACCCTACCGTTACGACCCGGTCCGGCCTTCAGGGGTCACCCGGTAGTGATCGGCCTCCTCGGAGTACATCCGCCAGTGGAAGCGCACACGCAGGTCGTCCTCCCCGAGGCGGTAGGTGAAGCCGCCCAGCATGCCGCCCACCTTGAAGGCGATCTCCACGGCCGGTCCCTCCGTGAGGGGGACCAGCGGCGGCAGCAGGTGTTCGATCTGCTCGAAGCAGCTGCCCGCCGTCTCCCGCAGTAGTGCGTGGAAGTGGTGTTCCAGCATCTCGGGAGGGGACGGGAGGCGCCGCACCGCGACCGGTTCCAGGAGCTCCAGGAGATGCGTATGCCCCCGGTCCCGCGCGACATCCACAGCTCGCCGCCCGTCCAGGGCGCGCTGGGTGCGCCAGGCGCCGTGGGCGATCAGCCGGGAGACGACGGGGAACTCGGCGCCGTGCCAGGCCGCCTGGTGCAGTGGGGTGAAACCGCTGCGGCGCCCGGGCCGGGGGAAGTTGACCCACCCCGGCCGCTTCTCCAGCTCCTTGAACAGCCCGCTCCAGTCGGCGTCCCGGGCCGTGTCCGAGAAGCGGTCCCGCTCCTTCCGGTACCACTGGCTGAGGCGTTCGCGGTCGGCTATGCCGTCCCACTCCATCCTGGTCACGTCAGCACGCGCCTACGTGGTCCGGTAGGCGCGGAGGAAGGTCCGGACTCCCTCGACGACGAGTGGCCGGACGCGGGTGTCCTCCGCGGCGTTCGCGGAGCCGAGCCGGTCCAGGGCGACGCCGAAGGTCAGCGCGATGAACTGGTCGGCCGCGAGACGGGGGTCGGGGACGTCGAGCAGCCCGGCCGCGGCGAAGGCGGCGAACCGCTCGGCGAGTGCCTCGTCGGGGGTGTTGGCCATGGAGTTGTAGCCCCGGTGCGGCAGGTGGCCGGATTCCGCGCGGACCAGTCGTTGCAGCGTCGCGTACTCCGCCGAGTCGAGCATGTCGGTCGAGATGCGCATCGAGAACGTGACCAGGGCGTCCTCAAGATCGGCAGTCTCGGTGAGGCCGGTGAGGGTGTCGTCGAGGGTGCGCCGGATCGTGGTGATCAGTGACTGGCCGACGGCGTCGACGACTGCTTTCAGCAGCGTCTGCTTGTCACCGAAGTAGTCGTAGACCGTCCGCTTGGACACCTCGGCCCTGGCGGCGACCGCGTCGACGCTGGACCGGTCGAAGCCGTCGGCGAGGAACAGTTCCCGGGCCGCCGAGAGGATGGCGGCCCGCTTCCGCGTGGACCCCTCGCGCAGTGTCTTCGTGGGCGGCGTGTTCGTGGTCGGCATGGGGACATCGTAGCCGTCTTTCTACCTACACTGCACGGTGTAGTGTAATACTGACCCGGACGGAAAGGACGTCTCCATGACCGCAACTCTGATTCCCTCGGTCCGCATCGGGAAGGCCGCTGTCGCCGCCCTCGGCATGCTGGCAGTCGCCACCGGTGCCCTGGAGTCGGTGGTGACGCCGACGCTCCCGCTCCTCCAGCGCGAGCTGGACATGAGCCCCGCCGAAGGGGCGTTACTCAGCATCATGCTGCTCATCACCGGCGCGCTCATCACACCGGTCGCGGGCAAGTTCGGCGACCGCTACGGCGGAAAACGGGTCCTGATCCGGCTGATGGCCGTGGTCTCGGCCGGTGGCCTGGTGTCCTCCCTGGCACCGAACCTGCCGGTGCTGCTGCTCGGTCAGGTGCTGCAGGGGGCGATGGTGGGCGCGCTGCCCCTGTCGTTCATCGTGGTGCGCAAACACCTCCCCGAGGGAGAGTCGAAGGTGGCCATCGGGGTGGTCAGCGGAATGTTCGTGGGCGGCGGGATGGCCGGAACGCTGGCCGCCGGGCCCGTGGCGGAACAGCTGTCCCGGCACTGGATGTTCGCGCTGCCGACGTTCGCGGTCATCGGGTCCACCCTGCTGGTGAACAGGCTGATGCCGCATGATCCGCCGGGGCGGCCGGACGACACCGGGGTCGACTGGCCCGGCCTGGCCCTCCTGAGCGGGACGCTGGTCACGCTCATGCTCGTGCTCGCCCTGGCGCCCGACCTCGGCTCGCAGCCACTCGTACTCGGCGCCCTCGTCGTGGTGCTGGCCGCCTTCGTGACCGGATGGATCGCCGTCGAGCGCCGTGCGGCCTCGCCGATGGTCGATCTGAACATGCTGGCACGGCCCGCGGTGTGGAAGTCGTGTGTGCTGACGTTCGTGATCTGCGTCGGGACCTCGTTCGCGGTCTATCTCGTCCCGCAGCTGTTGGCGGTGCCCACCGACGCGTACGGATTCGGGGCCAGCGCCACCGCGATCGGCTTCTTCCTGCTGCCCGGCGCCGTGGCCGCGTCGCTGGCCGGGCCGATCGGTGGGATCGGGGCACGGCGGTTCGGCTCGCGTGCCGTGGTCACCGCCGGGGTCGTCATGATGGCCGCCGCCCTGCTCGCCCTTGCGGCCGTGCACACCGAGGTCTGGCACCTCGTCCTCGGCAAGATGTTCATCGCGCTGGCCAACGGCCTGTGCGTGACGGCGATGGTGACCGGCACCGCCACCTCCGTCGATCAAGGCGACACCGGCATCGCCACCAGCCTGGTCCTGGTGACGCGCGTGCTCGGCTTCGCCGTGGGGGCGCAGGTCAGTGGGGCCATGCTCACCGCCGCGACCCCTTCCGGGTCGGATGTCCCGGCCGAATCGGCCTTCGTCACCGGCTTCGTCATAGCCGCCGTCGTCACATCGCTGTCCCTGCTCGTCACCCGCACCATGAGTAAAGGAGTCAAGGAATGACCCACATCAGTCCGTCGAGACGCTCGGTCCTGATATCGGGGGCCAGCATCGCGGGGCCCGCCCTCGCGTTCTGGCTGAACCGCTACGGGTTCGCGGTCACGGTCGTCGAGAAGGCGAGCGCGCTGCGTGGCGGTGGGTACCCCATCGACGTGCGCGGCACGGCACTCGATGTCGTCCGGAGGATGGGAATCCTGCCGCGGCTGCGGGACGCGCACATCGACCTGCGCCGACTGACCTTCCTCGACGGGGACGGCGGCAAGGTGGCCTCGGTCGACCCGCACGCCCTCACCGGCGGTGTCGCGGGACGGGACTTGGAGGTACGGCGCGGGGATCTGGCCAGTGCTCTCCACGCGGCGGTCCGTGACGACGTGGAGTTCTTGTTCGACGACTCCATCGACACCCTCGACCAGACGTCCGGCCACGGGGTCGACGTCACCTTTCGCGGGGGCGGCACGCGCACGTTCGACATGGTGGTCGGCGCGGACGGTCTCCACTCACGTACCCGCGAGTTCCTCTTCGGCCCCGAAGAGCAGTTCCACCGGTACCTCGGCTACTGCTTCGCCGGGTTCACCATGCGCAACACCTTCGGGCTCTCCCACGAGCTCATGATGTGGAACACCCCGGGCAGGGCCGCGGCGCTCTACGCCGTGGGGGACAACGACGACGTGCACGCCTTCCTGAACTTCGCCCGCCCGGAACCGCCGTTCGGCGCGTTCCGGAACCCGGATGCCCAACGGGACCTGGTCGCCGAGGTCTTCGCCGACGCGGGATGGGAGGTCCCGGGCATGCTCGCCGCCCTGCGCGACGCGGACGACCTGTTCTTCGACGGGGTCAGCCAGATCCGCATGCCCCGCTGGTCCAGCGGCAGGGTCGCGCTGGTGGGCGACGCCGCGTACGCGCCCTCGTTCCTCACCGGGCAGGGCTCCAGCCTCGCGCTCGTCGGCGCGTACATGCTCGCCGGTTCGCTGGCCGACCGGGACCACGCCGCGGGCTTCGCCGCCTACGAAGACCACACCCGCGAGTTCGTGACCCTGAACCAGGACCAGGTCGGCGAGGGCGACGCCACGCTCTTCCCGACCACCGCCCGGGCCCTGGAGTGGCGCAATGAGATGCTGCGCAACCTCAGCGCCATGCCCCCCACTTCCGGGGAGGGACGATCGGCTCATTCGGCCCTCACCCTGCCCGAATTCACGCCCGAAGGCCTGCCCGAAGGCACGCCCATGAGGTGAGCCCGCGCACGGGCATACGCGGGGCCCCGGGGTCAGGCCGGTTCGGCGGCTTTGGCCCGGTCGAGGGCCACGTTGAGGACGACCAGCAGCGCGTCGCGCACCGAGACCGTCTCGCGGGCGTCGAAGACGGTCAGCGGGATGTGCTCGGAGACGTCCAGCGCCCAGCGGACCTCGTCCAGGTCGTGCTGGATCTCGCCGTCGAAGGCGTTGACCGCGACGGCGAAGGGGATGTCCTTGTGCTCGAAGTAGTCGACGGCCGCGTAGCAGTCGTCCAGGCGGCGGGTGTCGACGATGACGAGGCCACCGAGGGCGCCTTCGACCACGTCGTCCCACATGAAGCCGAACCGGTCCTGGCCCGGCGTGCCGAACAGGTACAGCTTGAGGGTCGGGTCGATGGTGATGACGCCGAAGTCCAGGGCGACCGTCGTGGTGGTCTTCCCGGGGGTGTGGGTGAGGTCGTCGACCCCCGCCGCGACCTCCGTGATGGCGGCCTCCGTGGTCAGCGGGCGGATCTCGGAGATGGCGCCCACCGCCGTGGTCTTGCCGACTCCGAAGCCGCCCGCGATGACCAGTTTGACCGGCAGCGGAGGTCGTTCGGGCTCAGCTGCTGTCGCGGAGTGTGCCCCGTGAGTCGGGGACGGACCGGAGACCATCGATAACCCTTCGCAGTACGGAGATGTCCTGGACTGTCCTGGCGTCCGGCACGTGCACGGCCAGGTGTCCGGCGGTGCACAGGTCCTCCGCCAGGACCCGGACCACGTTGAGGTGCAGCCGGAGGCGGGCGGACAGTTCCGCCACCGACTGCGGACGTCGGCAGGCGGCGACGATGTCGTGGTGTTCGAAGGTGAGCGCGCGCAGGGCGGAGAGCCCGTCCGACGTCGCCACGACCTGGGCCTCGACCGGGAGCGGGGGCGTGGTGCCGCCGCCGCCCGCCACCCGGCCCGCGGTGAGCAGGAACGGCCGGATCGCGGAGGCGCGGGCGGCCGGTTGCGGTTCTGCTTCCGGTTGCGGTTCTGCTTCCGGTTCCGGTCCGGGTCCGAGTTCCGGTTCGGGGCCGGGTTCCGGTGAGGCCGGGTCCGGGCTCGTGTCCATGGCCGCGTCGTCCGTCTCGTCCGTCTCGTGCGGCTCTGGTTCACCGGTGTCCATCACACGCCCCCCTTCTGAGTGCCCGCATGCGTCAGATGATGGAGGCGCCGGCGCTCTTCTTCAGCTCCAGCACGAGCTGGGGGGTGAGCGCGGCCCCGGCCCGGTTGGCGAAGAGGGTCATCTCGTAGGCGATGTTGCCCAGCTTCGCCTCCTTCGACGTCACCACGCCGAGGACGGCGCCGCAGCCGATGGCCGACACCAGCACATGGCCGCCCTCCAGGTCGATGATGACCTTGTTGAGGCCGCCCAGGCCGTAGTTGCCGGAGGCACCGGCGGCAAGGCTCGTGACGCCGGAGACGATCGCGGCGAGCCGTTCGGAGTCGGCCTGTTCGCGCAGCTCCGATACGGCGATCAGCAGCCCGTCGGAGGACACGGCGATGGCGTCGACGACACCGGCGGTGTGGGTGGCGAACCGGTCGAGCAGCCAGGTGAAGTCGGCCGCGGCTGCTCGCAGATCGGTGGGTTCCTGCCCAGCGGAACCACTCTTACCTGTCGGCGTGGTCACTGCCCGACTCCTTCCGGGGTTGCTGATGCGGCAATGGCGTGGGTTCGGTAGGGGTGGTGGCGCTGTCAGTGGCACTGTCCTGCTGTGCCCTGCGTACGGCGGCCTCGAACTCGTCGAGTTCGGACCGGACGGCATCGGCGTCCACGGGCGCGCGGACTTCCCCGGTGCCCCGGTCGGCCGGGGGCGTGGTCTTGTCGAGCGTCGCACCCCGTACCCGCCGTCGCAGCGGGCGGGAGGCGGACGCGGCGGACGGCTTCTCCGCGGTGGACGACGACTTCGGGGCGGGGGATGGTTCCGGTGCGGCGGAGGGGGTCTGCGTGGCGGAAAGGGTCCGCGTGGCAGAGGGAGTCCGCGTGGCAGATCGGGGCTGCTCGGCGGGTGTTGGCGTCTCGGCGGCCGTGGTCTCCGGGGAGTCCGCGCCCTTGCGGTGCGGGATGCGCCGGGGCAGGCCACCGGGTTCCGCCGGGGGCGCCGAGCGGCGTTCGGGCGCCGTGGCGGGTTTCCGTACGGGCAGCGGCGTGGCACGGGCCGGTGCGGACGAGGACGGGGACGAGGGCGAGGACGAGCCGGAAGGCGAACGCCCGGACGGCTGCGCCGGGGTGCGGGCCAGCTCCGTGACCACCGGCGACGGCGCGGGAGCGGCGTCCCCGGGGTTCGTCGCCATCAGCAGCGGGTCGGGAATCCACACGGTGGCGGTGACGCCGCCGCCGGGCGTACGGCTCAGGGCGACCCGGATGCCCCAGCGCCGGGCGAGGCTTCCGACGACGAAGAGGCCGAGCACCTTGGTGGGGACGAGGTCGAGCCGTTCGCGGCGGATGAGCCGGGCGTTCTCCTCTTCGAGGCGTTCGGCGCCCATGCCCAGGCCGTGGTCGATGACCTCGATCAGCGCGCCGCCGTCCGCGGTGATGTCGGTGCCGGGCCGGACGACGACCTCGACGGGGGTGTCGGACGGGGAGAACGCGACCGCGTTCTCCAGCAGTTCGGCGACCATCAGCGTCAGGTCGCCGATGATGTCGGGCGCGACGGTGACCACGGTCTCCGAGCGCAGCGAGACCCGCTGGAAGCCCTCGATGCGGCCGAGGCTCGCCCGGATGACGTTGGCGAGGGCGGTCGGCTGGGCGTCCAGCTCGGCTTCCCGGATTCCGGCGAGCAGCATCAGGCTGTCGGCGTTGCGCTGGAGGCGTACGGCGATGTGGTCGATGCGGTAGAGCCGCTCCAGGACGTCGGGCGCGGTCTCCTCGCGTTCGACGGCGTCGATCAGCGTGAGCTGGCGGGTGGTGAGGTTGCTGACCCGGCGTCCGACGTTGCCGAACATCTCGCCGACGTTGCGGCGGCTGAGCACCTGCCGCTCCAGCAGCGCCGCGGCGGTGATTTGGACCTGGTTGAACGCCTCGGCCAGGCCGCCGATCTCGTCGCGCACCGGTACCGGGATGGGCCGCGGCCGCAGCGGGGTGCTGTCGGGCGACTCGTCGTCCTCGACGCGGGCGAGTTCCTCCCCCGCCACCTCGACGACCTGGTGGGCGGCGCCGGTCAGGGCCGCCAGGGGGCGTACGACCGAGCGGCGGACCAGGACGGAGAAGCCGAGCCAGGCGGCGAAGCCGAGGACGGCGAGGCCGAGCAGGGCCACCGCCTTGTGCAGGGCGTCCTGGGAGAGGCTGTCGGCGCGGTCGGCGATCTGGTCGGTCAGCGTGCGGGTGATGTCGAGGCGAGTGGCGGCCTGCCCGGTGCCCGCGTCGATCGCTTTGCGCAGCGCCTCCGGTGACTGGCCCTGGAGGGAACTGGGGTCGATCTGCAGCTCCGCGAACTTGGCGTCGAAGCCGTACTCCTCGGCACTCCGCTCGATGCCGCTCAGCCGCAGGACCTGGTCGGGGGCGGCGATTCTGCCGAAACGTTCCGTCTGCTCTTCGTAGATCCGGTGGGCACCGGCCGCGCGGGTGTACTCGGTGAGCGCGTTGGCGTCCCGGGTCTGGGCCGAGAACACCCCGCTCTCGAAGGCCGCGTGGGCGGCGTCGGCGCGCAGCACCGTGTCCAGCAGCTCGACCACCGAGGACGACGAGGAGCCGGAGAGGCGGTCGAGGCCGATGCCGTCGATCAGATAGCCGACCGCGTTGGCGTACGCGGGGTCGATACCGGCGGCGGTGACCGAGCCCCGCTCGACCTTGTCCCGCAGCACACCGAGGCCGTGGACGTAGTCCAGGGCCCGCCGCTCGTCCTTCGTCAGCCCCGCGCCGAACGCGGTACGCACGGCGGTGACCTGACCGTCGGTGGCCCGCTGCATCTGGCGGTAGTCCACGGTCGACGGCAGGTCGGCGCCGGGCCGGGCCACCTCCTGCTCCACCGCCAGCAGCAGCGCCTGCCGCTGCTCGGCCTGGATGTCGTTGATCAGCCGCGTGACCTGCTCGCTGTCGCGCACCAGTTGCGCGGTCCGGTCGGCGTCCTGTGCCTGCCCCACCTCGCCGTACGCGCCGACGCCCAGCAGCACACCGACGACCACGACGGGCACGGCCACCAGGACGTTGAGCTTCCGCCGGAACGGCCACCGGTCGAGGAGGGCTTCCGTGCGCAGCAGGGCGTCCGCTTTCCGACGGAACCAGGGCTCCCGCGGGGCGCGCCCGGACGAGTCCGGTTCGCGTGGCGGGTTCTCTGTGTCCACAGACACCCGGGCCTCCTTCGATGTGCTCCTGAGCGGTGACCGAGGTGTCGTTGTTGCCGACCGCCGACGACCGGGGAGCGTGACGCCGGCGACGACCGCGCCCGCATGCGAGCGACTAGTTTGCGCCACACGTCCAACCGGCGGTGAACATTACCGGCTGTGCGCGGGCATGCAAGACATCCACCGGCAACGGTTACCGAAGATCCACGGTTGTCAGGTTTGGGCCACCGTCCCGTCGCCTCCCGCTTGCCCCAGGGGCTGCCCCGCGGGGCGTGGCCACCCGTAACCTGTCTCCTCCACCCTGGCTCGAATTCTCTGTGCCCCGCGAGGAGACCCGTGCACGCCACCCGCAAGTCGGTCCTGACAGCCGCCGCGTTCCTGGCCGTGGCCACCACCGGCTGCGAGCCCGGTTCCGGCACCGCCGCCACGCACGCGCGCTCCGAGAAGCCCGGCTGCCCGGCCACCCTCGCCAAGGCCAAGCGAGCGGTCGCGAAGGCCGAGGACGTCGACACCCCGTGGAAGGGCCCCACGACCGGGCCGAAGGCGCGTCACGGGAAGAGCATCGTCTTCATCCCCCACACCATCACCAACCCCGGGCCCGCCGGGGTCGCGCAGGGTGTCCAGGAAGCCGCCAAGCGGCTTGGCTGGAACGCTCGCACCATCAACGGCCAGGGCACGCCGAGCGGCATCCGGTCCGCCTTCAAGAAGGCCCTTGACCTCAAGCCGGACGGCATCGTCATCGGCGGCTTCGACCCCGCAACCGTCGCGGACGAGGCCGAGAAGGCCAGGGCCGCGGGCATTCAGCTGATCGGCTGGCACGCCGCCCCCTCGCCCGGCCCCAGTAAGAAGCCGGAACTCTTCACCAACGTCACCTCCCGGGTCGAGGACGTCGCGAAGATCAGCGCCGACTGGATGATCGCCCGGTCGGGCGGCCGCGCGGGCGTCGTCCTGTTCACCGACGCCACGGTGCCCTTCGCGAAGCGCAAGTCGGACCTGATCAAGAAGCAGCTCGCCACCTGCTCCGACGTCAAGCTGCTGAGCTACCAGAACATCCCCATACCCGACGTCAACCGCCGCGCCATCGGGGCGGTCCGCTCGCTGCTGTCCCGCTTCGGCGACAAGTGGACGTACTCCGCCGCCATCAACGACCTGTACTTCGGCCACACCGCCCCCGCCCTGCGCGCCGCGGGCAAGGACGGCGCGGGCGCCCCGTACACCATCGGCGCCGGTGACGGCGACCCGTCGGCCTTCGAGCGCATCAACAGCAGGCAGCACCAGTCCGCCACCGTGCCCGAGCCGCTGTCCGAGCAGGGCTGGCAGATCGTCGATGAGTTCAACCGCGCCTTCGCGGGCAGCCCAGCCAGCGGATACGTCGCCCCCGTCCACATCACCACCGCCGCCAACAGCGGCGGCGCCCTGTCGTGGGACTCCGAGGGCTACCGGCAGGCGTACCGCCAGATCTGGGGCGATTGAACCGGCCGCGTACAGCGGCGTACAACCGCGTACAGCCCGTCAGTCGCCCTTGCCGGGGAACCGGTTCCAGCTGCGCCCGCCGTCCTGTGACCGCCACAGCCCCTCGCCGTCGATGTGGTCGTAGCTGGGGATGCCGGAGTCGGCGATGCCGTAGAGGGTGTTCCCGAGAGGGAAGACCGAGGTGAGGTCGGCGGGCTCGGTGATCTTGTGGAAGGAACGGTTGGCGGGGGTGTCGGCGACCAGGGGGGTCGCGTCGTCGCCCTCGACGAGGACGCGGCCGTCATCGAGCACCCGCACCTCGATCTCGCTGAGGCCCGGCTTGAACTCGTTCAGCGGCAGTTGGTCCGAATTGCGCAGTGTCCGCCAGCTCTTCCCGTCGTCCGTCGTCACGAAGAGCCCGGAGAAGAGGGTGTCGTCCCGGCCGATGGGCTTCTCCAGGGGGACGGCCGCGGTGCCGCCATGGGCGTCGATGTCCTCGCCCAGAAGCCGGTCCGGGAGCTCCTGCGACCGCTGGGGGCGGCCGTCCTCCCGGCGCGTCACCCGGTACGGCTCGGAACCCTCCGGCTGCCGGACTCCCCAGGCGGTGCCCCGCTCGTCGAAGTCGGTGAAGGTGAGGTCCCGGGTCGTGGGCACACCCGTCGCGGGCGCCACGGTGTGGGTCGAGGTCCGCAGCAGCTTTTTCCTGCCGTCGACCAGCACATCACCGCGCCCGAAGGCGAGGGGCTTCTTCGACGACCGCACGGCGTGCCGTTCGCCCCGTACGTCGAGGAAGAACCCGTCCTTGACGGAGGGGAGGAAGACGAAGCCGTCCGGCACCGCGTAGAAGGGGCCCGGATCATCCGTTTCGTCTTCCGCCACCATGTGCTCCGCGTGCTCGGCGACGATGCCGCCGTCCGGGCCGTACAGCCGCCAGGCGTTGGCGGCGGGGCCTTCGTCGTCCTCCACGGAGGTGGCGTTGTAGCGCAGCAGCATGGAGCCGTCATCGCTGCGCAGGGCCTTGTACGGGGCTCCGGCGACGTCGATGACGTCGCGGGCGCGCGGCGTCTCGTCCTCGATGACCCGGGTGTATCTCGTCTCGCGGTCGGCCGCGGTCTGCGGCGATCCGCAGGAGGCCAGCGCCGGTGTCAGGAGCGAGACCAGAACGAGAGCGGCCCCGGAGGCCGTTCGGCGGAGCATCAATTGAATCCTACCCTCCCTGGAGGGAGGGGATTCCTGGCTCAGGCCGCCTCCTGGAGCAGCGCTCCAGGAGGTCTTCCGCCATCAGCACCAGCCGGGTTGAGACCAGCCCGGACGAGCATCACGCGTGCGGAGTTCTTGTCCCGTGGGGACACGGTTCCGCACATGGCGCAGGTGTAGGTGCGTTCACCCAGCGGCAGGCGATGCTTGGCTCTCGCATCGCAGTGCGCGCAGTCCATCGTGGTGTACGCGGGGTGTACAAGGCGGATGTCCCGCCCATGCTTGCGGCCCATCACCACCAGAGCGGCCTTGGTGGCGCCGATGGCGGCATCAGCGGCCTTGCGGGCCATGGTGGTCCTGGAAAGGAACTTCGGACGGAAGTCCTCGACAGCGATAGCGTCGTGGTCGCGGACAACCTTCTTGGCCCACTTACAGCCCCTGTCCTCGCGCTGCCTGGCGGCCTTCTTGTACGCCCTCGCCCGCAGTTTCTTCGCCTCGCGGTAGCCCTTCGACGCCGGTTGCCCCTTCTTCGGCCTGCGGCGGGCCATCATCCGGTCGTACCGGGTCAGCTTCGCCTGGGCCTTCCTGCCGTACCCGGCGTGCGGCAGGTCGTACGCGTCGGACGTGGTGGTCGCGGTCTCCCTCACACCCCAGTCGACACCGAGTACGCGACCCGTCTCCCGCATGGGCTGTACCTGGGCGGGCACAACGAAGGAGCAGTACCAGTGCCCGAGGCTGTCCCGGTACACACGCACCGAGGACGGCTCACTGGGCAGTTCCCGCGACCACACCACCACCACGACGATGCTGCCCGCCAGGTGCAACCGGCCATCCTTCAACCGGAACCCGCGCCGGGTGTAGTTGAGGCTCGGCAGTGCCTCGCGCCTGGATTTCCACTTCGGCATCCCGGCCCGGCGCGCCACGGGCAGGCCGGCGCGGATGTCCTTATGCGCCTTGGCGCGGGAACGGCCGAAGTCACGGATGATCTGCTGCTGAGGAACCGAGGAGCCCTCACGCAGCCATGGCATCGCCTGCCTGGCTTCGGTCAGCATCCTGTCGAGCTGAGCCGGGCCGCACGTGGCCTTCTGACCGGTGGACTTGTTGTGCAGGTAAACGGCCTGAGACTTTGCGACACATTCGTTCCACACCCACCGGCACCGGCCCCACTCCGCCACCAGACCGGTGCGAGCGGTGGACGACACGCGCAGCCGGTAGGTGTACCGGGCATGCCCACCCTCCGCAGCCATCCCCACGTGTGCCATCCCGCCCCCTCACAGCCCCGGCCAGGACGACATGCCGTCCCGAACCCTCTGAAGGACCATACGTACGACAGCAGCACACACATCCCCAGATCCCACGGCCGCCACCCCGACCAGCGAACAAAGGCACACGTGTTCGCATTATCTCGGCGATACCGACAGCAATACGAGCGTTCCGCGCCCTGAACCGGATGCGGCGACACTCCGCATCGCGACACCCGGATGCGATTCCTCCCCGGCGTGAATGCCGGGGCCTCCTCGCAAGAAACAGGTGATGGGGCGGAATTCCGTTTGGTATCCGGCGGACCGCCGGTCCTACAGTCCGTGGCATGGACTGGTTCGAACGGGTCGGCAATCTGCGGCAGTGGACGAACAACGGGGTGCGCGCACCGCACAAGCCGCTGCTGATGCTGTACGCCCTGGGGCGGTTCCAGCAGGGCCCCGACCAGGCGCTCCGCTACTCGGACATCGAGCGGGACCTGAAGGATCTGCTGCGCGACTACGGACCGCCCCGCGACACCTCGCCCTCGTATCCCTTCCACCACCTCACCAATGACGGGGTGTGGGAGGTGCGCACGGACGACGGGGGCTCCAGCCCCGGCGCGAGGGTCGGGGAGTTGCGGGCGAGCGGCGCGGAGGGGCGGCTGGTGGCGGGGCTGCGGTCCGCGCTGTCCAGGGAGCCGGAGCTGCTCGGACGGCTGGCGCACGTACTCCTGGACACCCACTTTCCGCCCTCGCTCCACCCCGACATCGCCGCCGCCGTCGGGCTCGGCCTGGAGTCGGCGGACGGCGCGGTGCGGACGACCGTGACGGCGCGCGACCGGCGGCGCGCGGCCGAGCTGCGGCGGCAGGTGCTGGTCGCCTACGAGTACCGGTGCGCGTTCTGCGGGTTCGACGGGGCGATCGGCCGGGTGCCGGTGGGGCTGGAGGCCGCGCACGTGCGGTGGTGGGCGTTCCGGGGCGCGGACGACCTCTCCAACGCGCTGTGCTTGTGCTCCCTGCACCACAAGCTGTTCGACAGAGGGGTGCTGGGGCTGGACGGCGGCCGGCGCATCATCGTCTCCCGGGAGTTCGTCGGCCGCGGTGCGGCGGCCCGGACGCAGGTGCTCGACCTGGTGGACCGTTCGCTCATCGGGCCGCAGGGCGGCAGCGCGCCGGTCGCCGCGGAGAACGTCGACTGGCATACGGAGCAGGTCTTCCGTGGCAAGGCGCGGGTGGCTTGAGGGGGAGAATCGTTCCCATGCGCCACTCCCCCACCGCACGTACGCGGCCCGCCGTCGCGTTAACTCTCGCCGTCCTGGCCGTCGCGGCGCTGCCCGCGTGCGGTGCGTCCGCCGCGAAGGGCGCGGAAGCGCCTGACGTGAAGTTGCCGCCGGTCGGCGCCGATTGGGACTACCAGATCGGAGGCGCCTACCCGCCGCCCAAGGGCGTCGAGATCGTGGCCCGTGACCGCGCGGACGATCCGGCGCCCGGCCTGTACAACGTCTGTTACGTCAACGCCTTTCAGACCCAGCCGGACGAGAAGTGGCCGTCCCGTCTGCTGCTGCACGACACGAAGGGCGAGGTCGTGGGCGACCCCGAGTGGGACGGGGAGTCGGTGCTCGACATCACCACGGCGGCGAAGCGCGAGGAGGCGGCCGAGAGGGTCGGGGCGTGGTTCGAGAGTTGCGCCGACAAGGGGTTCGACGCCGTCGAGCCCGACAACCTCGACACCTTCACCCGCTGGCCCGACCTGCTGACCGCCGACCAGGCCACGGCGTATGTGTCCCTGCTGTCGAAGCGCGCCCACGAACTGGGGCTCGCGATCGCGCAGAAGAACACCGGGCCGCTCGCCGCGCGCCGCGCGAAGACGGGGCTGGACTTCGCGGTCGTCGAGGAGTGCGGCCGGTACGACGAGTGCGGGGAGTTCGCGAAGGCGTACCAGGACCGGGTGGTGGTCGTCGAGTACGAGGACAAGGGGATGGCGAAGGCGTGCGACGGCTTCGGCGACCGGCTGTCCGTCGTACGGCGCGACGTGGACGTCTCCACTCCGGATGACGACGGCTACGTCCGCGAGGTCTGCTGAGGGCGCCCTCTGCCGGGGGCGCTCTGCTGACGGCTCCTCTGCTGACAGCACATCTGCCACGGGCAGAGAAACCTGTCCCGGCGGCGCCCTCGGGCCGACAGTGAAGTGACCGCGGCGAAGGCCGCCGCGGGTCACCACGGTCACCACGGGAGGCCCGATGCGAGCACCCCTTTCCCTCCACAGCCCGCGCGCCGAGGAGGGCGATACGCCGCCCTCGCGCTTCGACGACCACCTGGCCGCGCAACTCCTCACCCAGCGCATCGTCTTCCTCGGCACACAGGTCGACGAGGTCTCCGCGAACCGGGTCTGCGCCCAGCTGCTCCTGCTGTCGGCGGAGGACCCGCGGACCGACATCAGCCTCTACATCAACAGCCCGGGCGGCTCGGTGACGGCCGGGCTGGCGATCTACGACACGATGCGGCTGATCCCCAACGACGTCGCGACCCTCGCCATGGGGTTCGCCGCGAGCATGGGGCAGTTCCTGCTCACGGTCGGGACGGCGGGCAAGCGGCACGCGCTGCCCAACGCGCGGATCATGATGCACCAGCCGTCGGCGGGCATCGGCGGGACGACCGCCGACATCGCGATCCAGGCCGAGAACCTGGAGTTCACCAAGAAGGCCATCGAGCGCATCACCGCCGAGCACACCGGCCAGAGCGAGGAGACGATCTCCCGCGACGGCGACCGGGACCGGTGGTTCACCGCCGGGCAGGCGAAGGAGTACGGGATGGTCGACCACATCGTGGAGTCGCTGAGCGATGTGCGGCCGGGCGCCCCGCGACGACGGATGGGGATCTGAGGACATGAGCCAGTACACGATTCCGACCGTCGTCGAACGCACCACGCAGGGCGAGCGCGCGTACGACATCTACAGCCGGCTGCTGTCGGAGCGCATCATCTTCCTGGGCACGGAGATCGACGACGGCGTCGCCAACGTCGTCATCGCACAGCTCCTCCACCTGGAGTCGTCCGGCCCGGAGCAGGAGATCGCGATCTACATCAACTCGCCGGGCGGCTCGTACACCTCGCTCATGGCGATCTACGACACGATGACGTTCGTGACCGCGCCGATCTCGACGTTCTGCGTCGGCCAGGCGGCCTCGACGGCGGCGGTGCTGCTCGCCGGGGGCGATCCCGGGCGGCGCTTCGTCCTCGAACACTCCCGGGTCCTGCTGGGCCAGCCCGCGACCGGCGGGGCGCGCGGCACGGTGTCGGACCTCAGCCTCCAGGCCAAGGAGATGCTGCGCATCCGCTCCCAGGTCGAGGAGGTACTGTCCCGTCACACCCCGCACGACGTGGCGACGCTGCGCGCGGACATGGACCGCGACAAGGTGTTCACGGCGGCGGAGGCGGTGACGTACGGGCTGGCCGACGAGGTGCTGTCCCGGCGGCTGGTCCACGCCGCCTGACGCCTCAGGCGGCGAGCCGCAGCCGGGCCTCGCCCTGGTGGGAGTTGAGCCGCGCCTGCGGGGAGGCGGCGGCGCCGGAGCTGACCGCCCGGACCGCCGACCTCGCCCCCGTCAGCCGGATGATCTCGGCCTGGGCCAGCGCGAGCAGATCGGCCAGCCCCAGCCCGAGGGCGCGAGCGGCGGCCGCGAGGACTTCCGACGAAGCCTCCTTGCGGCCCCGCTCCAGCTCGGAGAGGTACGGCATCGAGATCCGCGCCGCGTCGGCGACGTCCTTGAGCGTCCGCCGCTGCGCCCGCCGCTCCCGCCGCAGCACGTCCCCGACGACGTCCCGCCAGAGGGGTTCCCGGCCGGTGGGGACGGGGCGCAGGGGGATGACGCGGGCTGGGTTCGGCGCGTGGCTGCTCATCCCCTCAGGGTAGAAGCGCCCCGCCCGCCCGTCAGCCAACTCCGCTCTGCCTGCGGCGAAAAAGCCCTTGACGGCGCGCACCCCGTAGCGAGACGATACGTCTCGTTCCGGTGAATCCGTCGCGTCGAGAGGACCACCCCATGCACCACACCGCCTACGTCGAAGCCGCCCCCGGTGTGCGGCTCTGGACCGAGCAGCGGGGGCCCGAGGGCGCTCCGGCGCTGCTGCTGATCATGGGTGCCCAGGCCTCCGGGCTGGGGTGGCCCGAGGAGCTGGTGGACGCGCTGGCCGAGCGCCACCGCGTCATCCGCTACGACCACCGCGACACCGGCCGCTCCACGTGGTCGTACGACAAGGACCCCTACCGGATCGCCGACCTGGCCGAGGACGTGGTCGCGGTGCTGGACGGGCTGGGGGTCGGGCGGGCGCATCTCGTCGGGATGTCGCTGGGCGGACTGCTCGCCCAGATCGTCCTCTCCGATCACCCCGAGCGGGTGCTGAGCGCCACGCTCCTGGGCACCAGCGCGTGCAGCACCACCCCCTACGTCGCGCCCGACGGGACCAGCATCCCCGTCGAGGAGCTGCCCGGGGTGGACCCGCGGATTCTGGAGGAGTGGGCGCGGCCGGTGGAGGACCACGGACTGGAGGCCGAACTCGACCGCCGCGTCCGGCACTGGAAGCTGCTGGGCGGGGACGAGATCCCCTTCGACGCCGACTGGTTCCGGGAGCTGGAGCGCCGGATCATCGAGCACACCGGGCGTTACGACGCCTCCGGCGCGCATGCCCGCGCCGATCAGTCGGGGCTGGTGCGCACCGAGGCCCTCGCCGCGAACGAGGTGCCCACCCTCGTCGTATCGCCCACCGCCGACCCGGTGTTCCCACTGCCGCACGCGCGGCATCTGGCCCAGGTCATCGGCGGCGCCCGGCTCGTGGAGATCCCGGGCATGGGCCACGCCCTGCCCCGCCGGGTGCTGGACCCGCTCGCCGACGCGATCCTGGCGCACACCCTCAAGGTGTCCTGAGCATCGCACCGTGGACCGGTCCGCGGGTCCTGCGCGATGCTGGGCCGCGTCTCGGCCGCCACCCTCAGGGAGCTGCATGTTCACCACCCGGCCCACCCTCCAGGGCACGTACGGCATGGTGTCGTCCACGCACTGGCTCGCCTCGCAGTCCGCCATGGCCGTCCTGGAGGACGGTGGCAACGCGTTCGACGCGGCCGTCGCCGCCGGGTTCGTGCTGCACGTCGTCGAGCCGCACCTCAACGGGCCCGCCGGGGAGGTGCCGGTCATCCTCGCCCCGGCGGGTTCCCCGCCCACCGTGCTGTGCGGGCAGGGCCCGGCGCCCGCCGGGGCCGGCATCGACCACTACACCGGGCTCGGCCTCGACCTGGTGCCCGGCACGGGCCCGCTGGCCGCGGCCGTCCCCGGCGCGTTCGACGCCTGGATGCTGCTGCTGCGCGACCACGGAACGCGGCACCTCGCCGACGTGCTGCGGTACGCGATCGGCTACGCCGAGCACGGACATCCCGCGGTCGAGCGGGTCGGCGAGACGGTCGAGACCGTGCGGGAGCTGTTCGAGACGGAGTGGACGTCCTCCGCCGAGCTGTATCTGCCGGGCGGCCGGTCGCCCGTCCCCGGGCGGCTGCTCACCAACCCCGCCCTGGCCGCCACCTGGCGGCGGCTCGTCGCCGAGGCGGAGGCGGCCGGTCCGGGGCGGGAGGCGCAGATCGACGCGGCCCGCCGGGTGTGGCGCGAGGGCTTCATCGCCGAGGAGCTGGCCGCCGCGGCGGCCCGGCCCGCCCTGGACTCCTCCGGCGAACGCCACGCGGGCACGCTCACCGGCGACGACCTCGCCGGGTTCGCCGCCACGTACGAGGACCCCGTCCGGTACACCTGGAACGGCTGGACCGTGTGCAAGCCCGGCCCCTGGAGCCAGGGCCCGGTCTTCCTCCAGCAACTCGCCCTGCTGCCGGACGGCCTGACCGCCGCCGACCTGGGCACGCCCGGCCTGCTGCACACCCTCATCGAGGGCAGCAAGCTGGCCATGGCCGACCGCGAGGCCTGGTACGGGGACGCCTCGGACGTACCGCTCGCCGATCTGCTCTCCCGCCCGTACGCGGAGGGGCGGCGGGCGCTGGTGGGCGAGGACGCCTCGTACGCGCTGCGCCCGGGGCACCCCGGAGGCCGCGAACCCCGGCTGAGCAAGCAGGCGCTGGCCGCCGCCGCCCGCGCGGCGTCCGGGGCCGCCGGACCGTCCGCCACGCCCGGCGGCGGGGAACCGACCGTGGGCGGCGCGCCGACCGTGGGCGGGGAACCGCCCGTCGGCGGGGAACCGACCGTCGGCGGGGACGGTGTGACGCGAGGCGACACCTGCCACCTCGACGTCGTCGACCGCTGGGGCAACATGGTCGCCGCCACCCCCAGCGGCGGCTGGCTCCAGTCCAACCCCGTCATCCCCGCGCTCGGCTTCCCGCTCGGCACCCGGCTCCAGATGGCCTGGCTCGACCCCGGCCTGCCGAACTCCCTGACCCCCGGCCGCCGCCCGCGCACCACCCTCACCCCCTCGCTCGCGCTGCGCGGCGACACCCCGGTCCTCGCCTTCGGCACCCCGGGCGGCGACCAGCAGGACCAGTGGAGCCTGCACTTCTTCCTGAACGTCGCGCTGCGCGGCCCCGTACGCTCCGGGCTCGACCTCCAGGGCGCGATCGACGCCCCCAACTGGCACCAGGAGAGCTTCCCCGGCTCCTTCCACCCCCGCACGATGACGGCGGGCCGGGTGGTCGTGGAGTCACGGATCGGCGAGACGGCGGTGGCGGAACTGCGGCGGCGCGGCCACGACGTGGTGGTGGGCGGGCCATGGTCGGAGGGACGGCTGTGCGCGGTGGGCCGCGACCCGGAGACGGGCGTACTCCTGGCCGCCGCCAACCCCCGCGGCGCCCAGGGCTACGCGACGGGCCGCTGACCCGCGCCGTTGGTCCGCGCTGTTAGTCCGCGCCGTACCCGTGGGGGTCCTCCGTGCGGAGCTTGTCGGCGCGTTGGACCGGGTCGTAGTCCGGGCCCACGCCCTCCACGAGGATCACATCCCCCTCGATGTGGTCCGTCCGCAGCGGCAGGATGTCCTGGTACGCGGGCGACGCGTACCAGGCCCGCCCCTGCTCCATGTCCGGGAACTCGATCACAACCGCGCTGCCGGCCACTCCCCCTCGGCCACCTCCAACGCGCCCCCGTGGACGACGAAGCGGCCGGCAGGTCCTCAGTCCGTGAGGCCCAGGTCCTCGCGCATGATCCGGCGCATCGTCGACAGGCGGGGTTCGGCGTCCTTCAGTTGGAGCAGGGCGACCGCGGCGGTCTCGCCCTCGCGTTCCAGGCCGCGGTCGATGCGCTTGGCCATCGCGTCGATTCCGGCGAGGACCGTGTTCAGGTCGCGGGACGCGGTGAGGACCGCCTCGGGGACGATCATCTGGGCCTCGGCGTAGCGGTCCCGGTAGTCGCGCCGGGCCTCCTCCAGGCGGTCGCGGTCGTCGTCGTTGTAGACGCCGTCGCGGATGCGGTGCAGCGCGTCCTTGAGGAGGGTGTGGAACTGCCGGGAGGCGCGGTTCATGGCGGTGTAGGCGGCCCGGCGCTCCTCGAAACGGCGGCGGCGGTCCTCGGTCAGGGCCGCCTCCGCGCGCTGACGCACCGTCAACCGCTGGTGCAGCAGGGGCGCGAGGAGCGTGCCGAGGACACCGACGACGGCGGTGATCATGGCGGCTATGACGGCGGACACCGTACGAAGGGTAGCGGCCGCCGAAATGGGCCTCACCCGCGCCGGACCAGGGGCACTAAGGTGCGGTTTCATGGCAGTTCCGCCCCCCGAGCCTTCCCAGCCCTCCCAGCCCTCCCAGCCCTCCGACGCGCGAGCCGGACGCGCCGACGACATACTCGCCCTCGCCCGGCTCTCCGCCCGGCGCGGGGCGGTGCGGGCCATGCTCGGCTGGCTCACCCGGCGCACCGGGGGCCCTGCCCTGCTCGTCGGCACCGACGGGTCCGTGCTGGCCACGGCGGACGACCCGCCGCCGCCCGCGTCGCTGCGGCGGCTCGCCGCCGAGGCGGCCGTCGCGCTGCACCGCCGCGGCGCACCGTCCGGGGTGCTCGGCGGGGGCGGGGCGCGCCCCGTCCACCTGGTCTCGCTGGTCGCGCTCGGGCCCGCGGAACCCCGGGCCCCGGCGCCGTATCTGGCCGTCGTCGCGCCCTCCGCGCCGCGCTGCGAGGTGCTGCTCGCCGACGCCTCCCGCACCCTGGGCCTGTGCTGGCGGGCCGAGGAGGCCGAACGGGCGCGCCGCCGCGTCGAGTCGGCCGAGGCGCACAGCCGGGAGGCGGTGCTGCATCTGCTCATGGTCGGCAGCCTGCCCGCGGCGCAGCGGATCGCCGCCGCGCTGCGCCCGGCGCTGCCCGCCGTGCTCCAGGTGTATGTGATCGAGTGCCCCGTCGACCGGCGGCGCGAGATCGCGGAGCGCATTCATGACGCGGTGCGCGGCCGGGCGTGGGTCGTGCCGTGTCCGGTGCGGCCCAACCACCTCATCTCGCTGGTCCCGTCCCGGGGGGAGCCGGTCGCGCCGGACGGCGAGCCGCTGGACCGGCTGATCACCCGGCAGGAGCCTCAGTGCCGGGTCGGGGTGAGCGCGGAGATCGCGCTACGGGACACCCCGGTCGGCTACGAGCAGGCGTTCCACGCCCTGGCGGTGGCCCGTAACGCCCCGCAGCGCTCCGCCGGTTTCGGCGGGCACAGCGATGTGACGGTGCTGGCCAGCCCGGAGGGGCACGCCTGGGCGAGCGGGCTGCTGGCGCCGTGTCTGGAGTACGCGCCGACCCGCCGCGCCGACCCCGGCCCGGCGGAGCTGCTCGGCACCCTCGGCTCCTGGCTCAGCTTCGGCAGCGCGGCCAGCCGCCACCTCAAGATCCACCGCAATACGCTGGCCGCGCGGGTGCGCCACCTCGACGGCCTGCTCGGTGCGGACGTCAGCCACAGCCTGGCCGCCCAGTCGGCCGCGTGGCTCGCGCTGCGGCTGCACCAGGCGCCGCGCGGCACGGCCCCGGCCGGGCACCCGGCCACCCTCGACGGTCTGCTGTCCGTGCCCACCGCCGCGCTCTGGGCGCGGGCCCAGCTGCGGCCGCTGGAGCAGGCGAAGCTGACGGCCGGTCCCGAGACGGTACGGGCCTGGCTGCGCGCCGACGCGCGGCTGCCCGCGGCCGCCTCCGCCCTCGGGATCTCGCTGCCCGGTGCGCGCAAGCGGCTGTCCAGGGCCGAGGACGCGCTCGGGCGGTCGCTGCTGAGCGCGCCGAGCGCGAAGCACGAACTGTGGCTGGCGATGCGGGCGCTGGGCGACCTGTGAGCCGCCCGCTCACCGGTCACCGGTGAGCGGTCACCGTTCGAACGGCAACCGGGTGGCGCGGTCACTGTGCAGTTCGTTCCTCGCCGCCCCGGCCGCCCGCGCCTACTGTCCTCGGTGAGCCCGGCGGCCGCTCCGGAGCCCGTCCTGCCTCCCTCCCCCGCGCCGGTCCCGCGATCCGGCCCGGCCCGTCGGGCCACCCACCGCCGCGGCCTCCCCGGCCTCCTCCGATCCGGGGCCGGACGCCACGCGACCACGGGGGTGCCGCGTGGCGTCCCGGCCCTGTCCCGGGGCGGTCCGGCCCCTCAGCCGATCACCTCGATCGCGCAGCGCGCCACGGTGCAGCGGCTCAGCCGGGCGTCGCCGGTGATCAGCGGCGCCCGGTACGCCTCGGCGGCGGCGATGTACGCGGCGTCGTAGCCGGAGACGTTGCCGCGCAGTTCCCACATCCGTATGAGCAGCGGCTGGACGCCGATCGCCTCGATCGACGCTCCCGTCAGGGCCGCCACGGCGTCCTCGGCACGGGCCGGGCTGATCTTCCCGCCGAGGAACCGGCCGCGTACGGCGTGGAAGGTCTCCACGACGAGATGGCTGGGCGCGGCCCAGTGCGGGTCCTGTGCGAGACGCGCGCGGGCCGACTTACCGGCGGCCCCGTCCCCCGTGAGCGCCTCGGTGAGCACGCTCGCGTCCACGATGATCACGTGGCCGCCCCCGGGCCGTCCGGGGCGGGACCGAGCTGGGTATCACGCACGGCACGCTCCGCGTCCCGCTCGCGCACGGTGTCCGCCATGGTGCTCGCGGCACCATCGTCGCGGTCCTCGAACCGCTGCAGCAGCGCGACGTTGCCCGCCCGTTCCGCCTCGCTCTTGACCAGTTCCAGGAGGTATCCCTGGAGCGACTGGCCGAGCTGACGCGCCCGGTCGGCCAGTATGTCGCGCACCTCGTCCGGCACGTCTCTAATCTGCAGAGCCACCATGCATGCATTTTCCATGCACGGTGGCTCCACGGGCAAGCCGGTTCCCTGGGAACGCGACCGTCACCACCCCGGAAGCGCCGTCACGCCCCCTCCTCACGACCCCAGAATCGTCGTCAGGAACTCGCCCGTCCACGCCAGCAGCTCCCGCCCCACCACCGGCTTTCCGCCGATGCGGGCCGTCGCCGGCCTGGGCACCAGGACCTGCTGGGTGGCGGGCTTGAGGATCGCCCGCGGGTGGAGCCGCTTCAGGCGCAGCTCCTGGGACTCGCGCAGCTCCACCGGCCCGAAGCGGATGTTGGAGCCCTGGAGGGTGATGTCGCCGACGCCGCAGGAGCGGGCCAGCAGGCGCAGGCCCGCGACCAGGAGCAGGTTCTCCACCGGCTCGGGCAGCGGCCCGTAGCGGTCGGTCAGCTCCTCGCGGACGGCGCGGATGTCGTCCTCGCCGTTGGCCGAGGCGATGGCGCGGTACGCCTGGAGGCGCAGCCGCTCGCCCGGCGCGTAGTCGTGCGGGACGTGCGCGTCGACCGGGAGCTCGATCTTGACCTCCAGCGGCGCCTCCTCCTCCTCGGCGCCCTCGATCGCCGCCCGGTAGTCGGCGACGGCCTCGCCGACCATCCGTACGTACAGGTCGAAGCCGACGCCCGCGATGTGGCCGGACTGCTCGCCGCCGAGCAGATTGCCCGCGCCGCGGATCTCCAGGTCCTTCATCGCCACGTACATGCCCGCGCCCATCTCGGTGTGCTGGGCGATGGTGGCCAGCCGCTCGTGGGCGGTCTCGGTGAGCGGCTTCTCCGGCGGGTAGAGGAAGTACGCGTATCCGCGCTCGCGCCCCCGCCCGACCCGGCCGCGCAGCTGGTGCAGCTGGGAGAGGCCGAAGTTGTCGCCGCGCTC
The DNA here is from genome assembly GCF_040629205.1 of Streptomyces sp. NPDC005962. NCBI lineage: Bacteria > Bacillati > Actinomycetota > Actinomycetes > Kitasatosporales > Streptomycetaceae > Streptomyces > Streptomyces sp. NPDC005962. The sequence continues at coordinate 26,534 of NZ_JBEXVE010000026.1, forward strand.
GACGATGAGCGTGTTGGCGTTGGAGATGTCGATGCCGGACTCGACGATCGTCGTCGAGACCAGGACGTCGAACTTCTTCTCCCAGAAGTCGACCACGACCTGCTCCAGGGCGCCCTCCGACATCTGCCCGTGGGCGGTGGCGATGCGCGCCTCGGGGACGATCTCCCGGAGCCGGGCCGTGGCCCGGTCGATGGACTCGACCCGGTTGTGGATGTAGAAGACCTGGCCCTCGCGCAGCAGCTCACGGCGGATGGCCGCGCCGATCTGCTTCTGCTCGTACGGCCCGACGAAGGTCAGCACCGGGTGGCGCTCCTCCGGCGGGGTGGTGATCGTGGACATCTCGCGGATGCCGGTGACCGCCATCTCCAGGGTGCGCGGGATGGGCGTCGCGGACATGGTCAGCACGTCCACGTTGGCGCGGAGCTTCTTCAGCTGCTCCTTGTGCTCCACGCCGAAGCGCTGCTCCTCGTCGACGATGACCAGGCCCAGGTTCTTGAACTTGGTCTCGGAGGAGAACAGCCGGTGGGTGCCGATGACGACGTCCACCGAGCCCTCCCGCAGCCCCTCCAGGACGGCCTTCGCCTCGGTGTCCGTCTGGAACCGGGACAGCGCCTTGACCACGACCGGGAACTGCCCGTAGCGGTCGCCGAAGGTGCCCATGTGCTGCTGGACGAGCAGCGTCGTCGGCACCAGGACCGCGACCTGCTTGCCGTCCTGGACCGCCTTGAACGCGGCGCGCACCGCGATCTCGGTCTTGCCGTAGCCGACGTCGCCGCAGATCAGCCGGTCCATCGGGACCGACTTCTCCATGTCCTCCTTGACCTCGCCGATGGTGGTGAGCTGGTCGGGGGTCTCCGCGTACGGGAACGCGTCCTCCAGCTCGCGCTGCCAGGGCGTATCGGGGCCGAAGGCGTGGCCGGGGGCGGCCATCCGGGCCGAGTACAGCTTGATCAGATCGGCCGCGATCTCCTTGACGGCCTTCTTGGCGCGCGCCTTGGTCTTCGTCCAGTCGGCGCCGCCGAGCCGGTGCAGGGTCGGGGCCTCGCCGCCCACGTACTTGGTGATCTGCTCCAGCTGGTCGGTCGGGATGTAGAGCCGGTCGCCGGGCTGGCCGCGCTTGGCCGGGGCGTACTCGACGACCAGATACTCGCGGGTCGCGCCCTGCACGGTGCGCTGCACCATCTCGATGTAGCGGCCGACGCCGTGCTGCTCGTGGACGATGAAGTCGCCCGCCTCCAGGGAGAGCGGGTCGATCGTCTTACGGCGGCGCGCGGGCATCCGCGCGCCCTCCTTGCCCGCCGCCTTCTGCCCGGACAGGTCCGTCTCGGTGAGGACGGCCAGCTTCAGACCGGGGTCGACGAAGCCGAAGTCGATGGAACCGCACGCCACGTGCACCACGGACGGCTTGATCTCGCCGAGGTCCGCGTCGAGCCGCGCCGCGATCCCCTCACCGCTGAGCACCTCGACGGTCCGGGACGCCGGGCCGTGTGCCTCGGTGACGTACACCGCGCGCCAGCCCTCGGCGAGCCAGCCCTTGGTGTCGGCCAGCGCGCGGGCGGTGTCGCCCCGGTACGTCTCGGGGGCGTGCATGCCGAGCGTGAGGGTGTCCCCCGCCGCGTCAGCGGCAAGTGTCTCCGTCAGCTCCGCGTCGGCCGCGAAGGGGCTCACCGACCACCACATCATGCCCAGCTCGCGCGCCCGGTCCCGGACGTCCGCCAGCCCCCACAGCGAGGCCGCACCGACGTCGATCGGCGCCTCGCCACCACCGGCCGTGGCCGCCCACGACGCGTGGAGGAACTCCTGCGACGTGGCCACGAGGTCGGCCGACCGGGTCCGCACCCGCTCCGGGTCGCAGACCACCGTCATGCTGCCCGCGGGCAGCACGTCCAGCAGCAGTTCCATGTCGTCGACGAGCACCGGGGCCAGGGACTCCATGCCCTCGACCGCGATCCCCTCGGCGATCTTGCCCAGCAGCTCGCCCAGCTCCGGATGGGCCTCGGCGAGGGCCCGGGCCCGCTCCCGTACGTCCTCGGTCAGCAGCAGCTCACGGCAGGGCGGGGCCCACAGCCCGTGCTCGGCGACCTCCAGGGAACGCTGGTCCGCGACCTTGAAGTAGCGGATCTCCTCGATGTCGTCGCCCCAGAACTCGATCCGCAGCGGATGCTCCTCCGTCGGCGGAAAGACATCCAGGATGCCGCCGCGCACGGCGAACTCGCCGCGCTTCTCGACCAGCTCCACCCGGGAGTACGCGGCGGCCGCGAGCCCGTCCACGATCTCCCCCAGATCGGCGCTCCGCCCGGCCCGCAGACTCACCGGCTCCAGCTCGCCGAGCCCCTTGACCTGCGGCTGCAGCACCGAGCGCACCGGCGCGACCACGATCGACACCGGCCCCGCGGCCGGATCGTCCGGGCTCGGATGCGCGAGCCGCCGCAGCACGGCGAGCCGACGGCCCACCGTGTCCGACCGCGGCGAGAGCCGCTCGTGCGGCAGCGTCTCCCACGACGGATACTCCACCACCCCGTCCGGCGGCAGCAGCGACCGCAGCGCGGCCGCCAGATCCTCGGCCTCCCGGCCGGTGGCGGTCACCGCCAGCACGGGCCGCCCGGCGGAGCGCGCCAGCGCGGCGAGCGCGAAGGGCCGGGCGGCGGGCGGGCCGACCAGATCCACATGGGGCCGGTTTCCGTCGGTGGCGCCGCGCACCGCCTCGGCGAGCGCGGGGTCCCGTACGACGGCGTCGAGCAGGCCGGTGAGGCTCATAAAGGGGTATTCCATCCCGGAGACGGACAACGCGAACGACCCGACACGTCACACGGGCCGGGGGTCTTCCAGAGTACGGCCCCGCGCGGACATCCTCCGCCGGGTGCGGTTTGTCCGGTCATACGGCGCCGAGCGCCGATCCCCGCCTTCCGCGTACGCCGGAGTACGCCACGCCCGCATCTGGCCCAGCTCAGCGCGCGGGTGGGGGCGGGTTGTGAACAGACTGATGGACATGGCAGAGCGAGAGCGGCGCGCGTCCGGCGCCGAGACGGGCCGCGGCAGGACGCGGGAGCGGGAACGCGAGCCCGGGCCCGAGCAGGCGGCCGGGCACGCCTGCGAACGGCTCGCCGCGCTGATCACCCATCCCACCGAGGGGGTGTCGGCGGTGCGCCGCACCGAGGACGGCTGGCGGGTGAGCGTGGACGTGCTGGAGGTCGAGCGCATCCCCGACACGACGAGCCTGCTGGCCACGTACGAGGTGGACCTCGACCAGCGGGGCGAACTGCGCGAGTACCGGAGGGTCCGCCGCTACCGGCGCGGTGCGTCCGACGACTGCTGAGCCGACGACCGCTGAGTGGGACGACTGCTGAAAGGACCGCTCGACCATGGCCCCCACCACCTACACCGAGGAAGTCGTCTGCGTTCCGCGGGCGGGCACCCTGTACGACGTCATGGAGCTGATCCTCGACCGCGGCATGGTGATCGACGTGTTCATCAGGGTCTCCCTGGTCGGCATCGAGATCCTGAAGATCGACGCCCGGATCGTCGTCGCGAGCGTGGACACCTACCTCCGCTTCGCCGAGGCCTGCAACCGCGTGGACCTCGAACACGACCGCACCAGCCGCACCGTGCCCGAGCTGTTCGGCGCGGGCGGCGGGGGCGGCACCGGGGCGGGTTCCGTAGCCCAGGGCCTCGGCAAGCGGAAGGTCAAGAAGGCGGTCGGCGCCGTGGAGGACAAGGTCAAGCAGGCCGTCGGCGGCGGTGACGAGGACGAACCGGAAGAGGAGTCCCGGCCCCGGCGCCGCACCGGCGGCACCGCGCCCCGCACCCGCCGCCGCTCCGAGTCCGAGGAGGACTGACCTATGGCCGAGAGCGCCGCGACCGCCGCGCCCCGCAGCGTGTACGTCTACGGCGTCGTCCACGCCCGCCGCGTCCTCCCGCCCGGCCGCACCGGCGTCGGCGAACACCCCGCCCCGCTGCGTACGCTGCGCGCCGGTGAGCTGGCCGCCGTCGTCAGCGACGCCCCACAGGGGCTGCGCGCCAAGCGGCGCGACCTCCTCGCCCACCAGGAACTGGCGCTCGCGCTCGCGGCGGACGGCCCGGTGCTGCCCATGCGCTTCGGGATGGTCGCGCCCGACGAGGCGGTGGTGCGGCGCCAGCTGGTGTCCTCGCACGGCGACTGCCTCGCCGCCCTCCACCGGGTCGACGGCCGGGTCGAGATGAACGTCAAGGCGGTCCCCGCCCAGGGCGATCTGCGGTCGCTCGTCCAGGAGGACCCCGAGGTCGCCCGGCTGCGCACGGCCGCCCGCCGCAACCCCGGCTACGAGGCCAGCCTGCGACTCGGCGAGGCCGTGGCCCGGGGCCTGACCCGCCGCGCCACGGCCACCGCCACCGCCGTGCTGGCCGAGCTGTCGGCGGTGGCGGACGAACGGGTCGCCGGGCCGGAGGTGCCGGGGTGCGTGCTCAACGCCTCCTTCCTCCTCGCCCGCGACGAACTGCGGCGCTTCCGCACCGTCGTGGAGCGCCTGGCGTCCGAGCACGGCGGCCATGTCGAGCTGCGGCTGACCGGGCCGCTGCCCTGCTACAGCTTCGTGGAGCCCGCATGGGCGTGCTGAGCGAGATCGCGCTGCTCCCGCTGGCGCCCGTACGGGGCGTGGTGTGGGTCGCGGACCGCCTGCGGGACGCCGCCGAGCGGGAAACGTGCCACCCGTCCGTGGTCCGGGCCCGGCTCGCCGCCCTGAACGAGGCCCTGGAGTCCGGGGCGATCAGCGCGGAGGAGTTCGACCGCGAAGAGGACCGCCTGCTCGACCTGCTGGAACGAGGGACGACGCGCCGTGACTGAACGCGATCTGCTGTGCACTCCGCCCCCGACCACCGGCCCGCCCACCTCCGACCTGGCCGAGATCCTTGAACGCGTCCTCGACAAGGGCATCGTCATCGCCGGGGACATCAAGATCGACCTGCTGGACATCGAACTCCTCACCATCCGGCTGCGGCTGTTCGTCGCGTCCGTGGACACCGCCCGCAAGGCCGGGATCGACTGGTGGGAGACCGATCCCGCGCTGTCCTCGCGCGCCCGGCGGGACGCCCTCGCGGAGGAGAACGAGCGGCTGCGGGAGCGCCTCGACGCCTTCGAGTCCGGCGAACTGACCGCCGCGGCCCCGGCGGGAGGCGACGGCGCGTGACCGCCACCCTCGCCCTCGCTGAGGAGAACGCGCGGCTCAGGGGGCGGCTGGCCGAGTCCGCCGAGCCGGCCCCCGTACCCCAAAGGGGGAACAGCCGATGACCGTCCTCACCTACGCGTACGCCGTCTGCCACCCGTACGACGGCCCCGCGCCGACGGGGTTGACCGGACTCGACCCGGGCAGCCCCGTCCGCACCCTCCCCGTGGGCCCGCTCACCGCCGTCGTCCAGGACGTACCGGCCGCCGACTACGCCGAAGAGGCCCTGCGGCGGCGGCTGTCCGACCGCGCCGAACTCGAACGCTGCGCCCGCGCCCACCACGAGGTGATCACGGCCGTCTCGTCCGTCACCGCGACCGTCCCCCTCCCCCTCGCCACCCTCTACCGAGGCGACGCGCGGGTCCGCGAGGCGCTGCGCTCGAAACAGAACGACTTCCTCACCGCCCTCGACCGGCTCGCGAACCGCTCCGAATGGGGCGTCAAGGTCTACGCCCCCGCCGCGCCCGCCACCCCCGCGCCGGACCCCGCCCCGCTGACCGGCCGCGCCTACCTGGACCGCGTACGCAACCGCCACCAGGGCCGCGAACAGCGCCAGAACGCGGCCCTCCAGGCGGCCGAGCGCGTGGACTCCGTCGTCCAGAGCCTGGCCGTGGCCACCCGCCGCCTACGTCCCCACGGCCCCGAGGTGACCGGCCCTCACCGCACCCACATCCTCAACGCGGCCTACCTCCTCGACGCCGCCCGGACCCGCGAACTCCGCGCCGCCCTGACGTCGCTGCGCGGCGACGAGCCCGCCGTCGAGATCGAGCTGTCCGGCCCGTGGGCCCCGTACTCCTTCGCCGACGCCTTCGCCGACGCCGGGACCGCCCCATGACGACCACCCCCGCCTGGGGCACCGTCCCCGCCGAATCCCTGGGCCCGGTCGGCGTACCCCTGGTCGACCTCCTCGACCGCGTGCTCGCCGCCGGGGTCGTGGTCAGCGGCGACCTGGTCATCGCGATCGCCGAGGTCCCCCTCATCCGGCTCTCCCTGCACGCCCTGCTGTCCTCCGTCAACGAACGCGTCCCCGCCCCCTGGACCGACGGCGGCCCGCTGTGACCGACACCCGTGTCAACCTCGACACCGAGGCGATGGGCCGCGACCTGGTCGCCCTCGTCCTGACGGTGGTCGAACTCCTCCGCCAGCTGATGGAACGCCAGGCTTTGCGCCGCATCGACACGGGCGACCTCACCGACGACCAGGTCGACCGCATCGGCACGACGCTGATGCACCTGGACCAGCGGATGACCGAACTCTGCGACCAGCACGGCCTGAGCCTGGAAGACCTCAACCTGGACCTGGGCCCACTGGGCACCCTCCTCCCCCGCGACTAGGCCGCTTCGTCAACCGTTGATGTACGTGGGGGTGAAGGTGACAGGGAGGCTGGACGGGGCTCGGCACCACAGAGAGTCAATCCACTCCAGCTCCTCGGGCTCGACCGCCAGGGTCAGATCCGGAACCCGGTCGAGCAGCACCTCGATCGCCATCTCCGCGATGGTCTTGGCCAGTTCGGGCGCGCCCAACGGGCATCCATAGTCGCCGCCGGTGAAGGACAGATACGCGTTGTTCCCGGCGAAGCCCGCCGTGGTGTCGGGCCACAGCAGCGGGTCCATGTTCGCGGCGGCGAGGCTGAGGACGAGGAGGTCACCGGCGCGGATGCGCTGACCTCCGAGCATGGTGTCCCGAATGGCGAAGCGCCCGATGACGTTCGGGACGGGGGAGTCCGCCCACAGCACCTCGGTCATGGCCTCGCCGATACTCCTTCGGCCGCCCGCGAGGGTCACGGCGAACCGGGTGTCGGTGAGCATCAGCCGGACGGTGGTGCCGATCCAGTACGACGTGGCGGGCAAGCCCGCGACCATCATCACCATGATGTCTCCGACCAACTGCTCGTCGGTGAGATCTGGGGAGTTCTGGACGAACCGGGAGGTGATGTCCAGGCCCGGCGCATCGCGCTTGGCTGCCACCAGCCGCGCCACGATCTCGGCGGCCCGCTGCTGGGCCGCGATGGCGTCCTCGCTGGCGTCAAGGCTTGCCGTCAGGGCCTGCGCCAAGTCCTCGAGCTGGTGCTCGGGCAGGCCGAACATCGTGCCCATGGCGAGGGCGGGCACCGAGTAGACGTAGTCGAACACCAGGTCCGCCTTGCCGCTGCCGGCGAACTTGTCGATCAGACCGTCGGCGAAGCGCTCGCAGTGCGCACGCAACTCGGAGGGATCGACGATGGAGAGAGCGTCGCTGACGGCCGCCGAGCGCCGCCGGTGCTCGTCCCCCTCCGTGTAATGGATCATGGGGCTGTAGGCGACCCAAGGCATGAGGGACCAGTCGGGCGGAACCTCGTCCCAGCGGTTCCAGCGGCGGGGGTCACGGCCGTAAGTCTGGGTGTCGCCGAGGATCTGGCGCGTCTCGCGGTAGCCGAGGACGAGCCACGCGGGGATGTCGGCCTCGAGCAGGACCGGGGCGACCTGCCCGTGGTCGCGCCTCATCCGCTGGTAGCTCTCGGTCGGATCCCGCAGAAACCGCGGCCCGTACAACGGGGAGGCGCCGCCGTGGGCGGGGCAGCCGGGAGGCGGCACCGAGCCCGTACCATCGGGCGCGTCCTGAGGGTCCGGAATGTCCTGCGGGTCCTGGAGATTCGTCACGAGGTCTTCCTTGGAGCGGTGGATCAGCGCGGCCGCTGGTACGGCGAGGCGCACAGGCTAACCGTGGGCCCCGATCGGACCAACCGCCAGAACGTCATCCGTTCCACAACTATGCAGGTCGCTGCCAGTCCTGTGGTCGTCAGGCCGCTTCGGCCGCGTCGAAGGTGGCGGCGCGCGACGGCGTGAGCCACACCAGCCGCGCGGTGACGCCGTCCATCCGCGCGAAGTGCCAGGTGGCCCGTTCGGGCGAGGGCAAGCTGAACCGTCGCGTCCCGTCGACGCTGATCACGTCCACCCGCCCGTCCTCGTACGCGAGCCCCCACGCCGCGACTTCGGCGTCCCGCCAGCCGTCATCCAGAGCGAATTCCTGGACGACGGCGAAGAGTCGGGGTGCGGTGTCGAGGACGAGCGAGCGCACTTCCTGGGAAGTCTCCCGTCAGAAGGTGGAGTTGGTCCGGGCACTCATGTCGCAGCAGGGCAATCAGCCCGTACCAGCAGGTGATTGACACCGTAGCCATCGCATTGGACTACAGTCCATCACTCGACTTCTTTGCAGTCCAACACCACCCGATCGGGTGATACGCGAGAACAAGGAGAATGGGCACGATGGCCCGGACCAAACTCCCGCCCACCGTGCGGCAACGACGCCTCGGCGCGGAGCTGCGCCGCCTCCGCGAGAACGCGGAACTGTCGGCCACGCAGGCCGGGGAGCTGTTCGGCGCCACGCAGTCACGCATCAGCAACATCGAGGCAGGCGGCTACGCGGTGAGCGCCGACCGCGTGCGAGCCCTGGCTCGCCTCTACGGCTGCACGGATGAGGCGCTGATCGAGGCACTCACGCAGATGACCGGCGGCCGGACCCGAGGCTGGTGGGAGGAGTACCGCGAGATCCTGCCCGCTGGCATGCTCGATCTCGCCGAGCTGGAGCACCACACCCATGCGATGCGGGTGGCGTCCGTCATTCACATGCCCGGCCTTCTCCAGACGCGTGTCCATGCCCACGCGGTCATCAGCGCGGTGGAACCGCCACTCGCTCCGTATGAGGTCGAGCACCGGGTATCGCACCGAATCAAGCGGCAGGCCGTTCTCCACGGGGACCGGCCCACGCCTTTGGCCGCGACAATCCACGAGGCAGCCCTACGCATGGAATTCGGCGGCGCGAGCGTAGCCCGTGCGCAGCTGGAATACCTGCTCACCATGAGCGAGGAAGAGCACATCACCCTGCTGGTGATCCCCTTCGAGGCAGGCGCTTTCCCCAACTCCGGCCAGGGGATCATCTACCTGTGTGGGGAGGTACCTCAGATGGACACCGTGCAGCTCGATACCGACCACGGCTCCGAGTACCTGGACACGCCGCCTCAACTGACCCGCTATCGCAGCACACTGGACCGCATGGAATCCCTCGCACTGGAGCCTGCGAAGTCCCGCGACGTGATCCACCGCATCGCGCAGACTCTCTGACTAAGGTACGTCTGTGCCCACTTACGCCTGGCAGAAGTCGTCGCACAGCGGCAACGCGGCCAACTGCGTCTACGTACGTAACGACCGCGACGGCACCCTCCGACTCCGCGAGAGCGACGAACCCAGGATCGCACTCGCAGCCAGTCCTGCCGCATTCGGCACCTTCATACGTGCGGCTAAGGCAGGCGAGTTCGACTCCCTCGCCCACCCAACCGCCTCGACCTGACCAAGGAGCGCGCATGGCCACCACGCACAACTGGCGCAAGTCCTCGTACAGCGGGAACGCGGGCAACTGCGTCTACGTACGCGGCGACCGCGACGGCACCCTCCGACTCCGCGAGAGCGACGTGCCCGACACCATCCTCGCCACCCACCCCACCGCCTTCGGCGCCTTCATACGCGCCGCCAAGGCAGGCAAGCTCGACCGTCTCATCAGCTGATCCGCAAACGGGACACCTCGTCACCCTCGACCGTGAGCCACGTGCCGTCCCCAGCGCGAGCGGATTACGGCAGCGCACGAAGCTGTGCGGCCTCGTGGCGGAGCGCCGCCACGGTGGCCGTCACCTCGGGAGAGCGGTCGCGAACCGTGACGGCGACCGTGGCTCGGCCGAGCCAGGCGGGGTCATCGACGTGGACGGTACGGACACCGGTGGGGACCGCCGCGGCGGCGAGTTCGGGCAGTACGGCAATGCCAAGACCGGCGGCGACAAGACCCAGGCGGGTGGGCCATTCGCGGGCGGCGTAGGCGATCCGTGGGTGGTCGAGGGTTGGCCAGGCGCCGAACTGCGGGTCGTCGCGGAGGCCCTTGCCGATGATCCAGGCTTCATCTCTCAGCTCGGCCACCGGGATGGTTCCACGACCGGCGAACCGGTGGTTCGCGGGCACGGCGAGCAGGAGCCCGCCTTCCAGGAGCAGGTCGCGGGTCAGTCGCTCGAAATCGTAGGTGGGCAGGTCCGGCCCCACGCCGATCACCGCGACGTCGATGCGGTGAGCGCGGAGCTGGCGCAGCTGCGTGGGCGAGGACGCCTCGCTGAACTCGACGATCAGGCCCGGATGGTCGTTTCGGAGGCGGGCCAATGCCCTGGGGACGAGCACGGCGGCGGCCGAGGGGAACGCGGCGATGGCGACTCGTCCGGTGAGGTGGTCCCGCAGCCCGGCGAGGTCCGTGCTGACGGCATCGATCTCGTTGAGGGCCGTCGCGGCTCGGCGGGCGAGCATCATGCCCGCAGGGGAAGGGGCGACCCCGCGGGCGCCCCGGACGAACAGCGGTGTGCCCGCGGCGGCTTCCATCGCCGCCACCTGACGGGACACCGCTGACTGCGTGTATCCGAGCGCGTCGGCCGCGGCGGTGAATGATCCGGTGTCGACGACGGCCTGAATGACGCGCAGGCCGGTGAGGGTGAAGTCGGCCATGCCGCCATACTGACACATTCCGAAACCGCATGTCTTCTATGCAAGACACTCGCTGGTGGAATACCTCGACCGGCAGCACGATGGAGGAGCAGCACAGCAAGCAACCCATAGGGAGCACCAGACATGGCGAAGACATGGTTCATCACGGGCAGCTCGAGGGGGTTCGGCCGCGAGTGGACGGAGGCCGCGCTCGAACGCGGCGATCACGTCGTGGCGACAGCTCGGGATGTCGGCCAGCTCACCCCTTTGGCCGAGCGGTACGGCGACGCGGTATTGCCGCTTCGGCTCGACGTCACCGACCGTGCGGCCGTCCATGCGGCAGTGCGGCGGGCACACTCGCATTTCGGTTCGCTGGACATCGCGATCAACAATGCCGGCTACGGACATTTCGGCATGGTCGAGGAGCTGGACGAGGACGAACTCCGGACTCAGATGGAGACCAACTTCTTCGGCGCGGTATGGGTCACGCAGGCCGTTCTGCCCCTCATGCGGGCCCAACGATCGGGAAGGATCTTGCAGGTGACCAGCGAGGGCGGCGTACGCGCCTTCCCCGGCATCGGTGCCTACCACGCCTCCAAATGGGCTCTCGAGGGATTGTCGGAGTCCCTGGCGCAAGAAGTGGCAGCCTTCGGCATCCACATCACCAACGTCGAGCCCGGCCCCTACGCCACCGACTGGCTGGCCCGCGGGGCACAGCACAGTGAGCAGCACCCGGACTACACCGAAGTCCACGCGGCCACCGCGCCAGATTTCGAGGTCGGCGACCCGCGCGCCACCCGCGACGCGATCCTTCAGATCGTCGATGCGGACCAGCCCCCGCTGAGGATCTTCCTCGGCAAGTCCTTCACCGACGTCGCCGCGCTCTACGAGGAGCGCCTGAGCACCTGGCGCCAGTGGCAGCCGGTGTCCCTGGCCGCCTTCGGTTGAGCGGGCCGAAGGCGGCGAGCCGTTTGTGAGCGCGAGCCGGTCCGCCCCCGTGTGCGGACCCGCTCCTCGTGGGGCGGGGCTCAGGCGTTCTCGACGACCATCAGAGTGTTGCCGTCCGCGTCGCGGAAGCTGAACATCGGTGGGACCGGGGCGCCCCATCGCTGGACCTCCGGGTCGGTGTCGACGCCGCGTGAGCGCAGCGTGGCGTGGTCGGCGTCGATGTCCTCGGAGGTGAGGATGAGCCCGGTCTCCTGGCCCGCCGGGTGCCCCTCACGCGGGGTGACGAGGGCGATGCCGGTCGGGGCGTCCGCCGGGCCGACCTCGATCCAGCGCATTCCGTCGCCGAAGGGGATGTCGGCGCGCTTCTCGAAGCCGAGCGTGCCCACGTAGAAGTCCAGCGCCCGGTCCTGGTCGGCGACGGTGACGGCGACCCGGCCGATTTCGGTGAGCCGGGTGCCCTTCGCGGTGTCGGTCATGGTGACCTCCGTAAGTGGTGATGGCTTATGCCGTTATGACCTGGGGGCGGCGCGGAACTCATCGGTCCGGGGCCGCTTGACCTTCGAGCCGCTTGAAGGCCGAGCATGGCGCCCATGGACGACGACGAGCCCCTGATGGGCATCGGCACCTTCGCCCGCCGGGTCGGGCTGGCGCCGAGCGCGCTGCGGTTCTACGACGACTGCGCCGTACTGCGGCCCGCCCGGGTCGACGCGGCCACCGGATACCGGTACTACGCCCCGGAGCAGGCACCCCGCGCCGCGCTGCTGCGGCGGCTGCGGGAGGCCGGGCTGCCGCTGATCGACGCGTCGGCCGTGCTGGACGGGCCGCCCGAGGAGGCCCGCGCGGTGCTGCGGGACCAGCTGCGGCGGACCCGGGAATCGGCGACTGCCGCCCGCGCGGCGATCGAGGACGTGCTGCGCGAGCTGCCGGGCGGGGTGCGCCGCGCCGAGGCCCGGGTCGGCGGCGCCGAGCTGGCGGGCGCGGTGCGGCAGGTGGGTTCGGCGGTGGCGGTGGGCGCGGTGCGGGAGGAGTTCCCGGTGCTGGGCCGGGTGCTGATCGAGCTGGCCGAGCAGGAGCTGCGGCTGGTGGCCACCGACCGCTACCGGCTGTCCGTACGGGCCCTGCGGCCGCTCGCGATCGGCGGCGAGCCGTGCGGGCTGACCGTCGGCATCGAGGAGCTGCGGGACCTCGCGGGCTGGGCCCGGGGGCTGCCGGAGGTCGCGATCGAGGTCGAGGGGGCGGAGGTGCGTGTACGGGGTGGCGGCGAGGAGCGGGTGCTGCCCGTCGCGGACGAGGCGTTCCCCGCGTACCGCATGGTGCTGGACGGCCTCGCCCCCGCCCGGCACCGGATCATCGCCGATCGCGCGGCGCTGTGCGCGGCCGTGGCGGAGCGGGGCGGCGACGGGCCGGTCGTGCTGCGGACGGGGGATGGCGTGCTGACGGTCGAGGGCGGCCCTGAGCTGCCCGCCGTCCCGCACGACGCCCGGCTGGGCGCAGCAGGCAGCAGCACGGCAGGCGACTCCACCGCGCGGACCACCACCGCAGAGGACACCGCCACAGGAGGCACCGCCACGCGCAGCATTGCCACAGGCGGCACCGCCACGCGGGACACCCCGCTGCCCGCCGCCGCAGGCGGCAATCCGCGGCCGACCGCTGCGGACAGCGGCGCACCGCCAGCCGACGCAGGCAGCAACTCGCTGCCGACCGCAGGGGGCACCGCCGATGGCGGCTACCCGCTGCCCATCGCCGCGGATGGCGCCCCACCACCCGCCGTCGCGGAAAGTGGCTCGCTGCCCGCCCTCTGCATCGGGCCGCCGCTGCGGATCGCCTTCGAACCCGCCGTTCTGCTGCCCGCGCTGGAGGCGGGCGTGGGGCCCGATGTGCTGCTGGATGTCGCCTCGGCCGCCGAGCCCGTCGTCGTTCGCTCCGCCGACCAGGGGAGTTTCACCACCCTGGTCATGCCCGTCCATAGCCCATAGGAGAAGCCCGTGGACCCCGACAACCCCGTCGTCCGGCTGTGTGTGCAGGGCATGGCCGCCGAGGCCGAGGGGCGGGCCGACGACGCCCGTGCCCGCTTCCGGCAGGCGTGGGACGCCGCCACCGACGACTACGAACACTGCGTGGCCGCGCACTACCTGGCCCGGCACCAGCCCACCCCCGAGGAGACGCTGCGCTGGAACCAGGAGTGCCTGGACCGCGCCGACGCGGTCGGCGACGACCGGGTGCGCGGCTTCTACGCGTCGCTGCACGTCAACATGGGCTCGGCGTACCGGGCACTCGGTGACTCAGACGCTGCCCACCGGCACTTCGTACGGGCCGCCGCGCGCATCGGCGACGTACCGGCGGGGAGCTACGCGGACTGGACCCGGTTCGGGATCGCCGACGGGCTGGGTACGACCCGCGAAGGCGGGCCGCTCGCCGCGCTGGTGGGGCGGCTGTGCGCACGCGGTGAACTGCGGGCGCTCGCGGTGGTGCTGCCGCCGTACGTCGGTGACCTCGGCACGGACGAGGACCGGGAGCGGCTGGTCACCGCGTTGCGCATGGTGCACGCCGCCCGGTGGCTGGAGGCCGGGGAGCAGGAGGCGCTGGGCGCGGTGATCGACGAACTGATCAGCGGTTGACGAAGGCGAGGCTCTTCTCGTCGTAGCGGGTTCCGGCCACCTGGTCGGCCGGGGCGGCGGCGTCGATCGCGGCCAGGTCGGCGGCGGACAGCTCGACCGCGACCGCGGCGAGGTTCTCCTCCAGGTACTTCTCGCGGCGGGTGCCCGGGATCGGCACCACGTCGTCGCCCCGGTGCTGCACCCAGGCGAGGGCGAGCTGACCGGCGGTGACGCCCTTCTGCCGGGCCAGTTCGTCGAGCTTGTCGACGATGGCGAGGTTCTGTTCGAGGTTGCCGTCGGAGAAGCGGGGCTGGGTGCGGCGCATGTCCGTTTCCGGCAGGTTCTCGACCGAGGTGTAGCGGCCGGTCAGGAAGCCACGGCCGAGCGGGGAGAACGGGACGAGGCCGATGCCGAGTTCGCGGCAGACCGGGGCGGTCTCCTGCTCCAGGTCCCGGGTCCACAGCGACCATTCGCTCTGCAGCGCCGCGATGGGGTGCACCGCGTGGGCGCGGCGGATCGTCGCGGCGCTCGCCTCGGACAGCCCGAGGTGGCGCACCTTGCCCGCCCGGACCAGCTCGGCCATCGCGCCGACGGTCTCCTCGATCGGGACCTCGGGGTCGACGCGGTGCTGGTAGTAGAGGTCGATGTGGTCGACGCCGAGGCGGCGCAGCGACGCGTCGCAGGCCTGGCGGACGTAGGCGGCGTCGCCCCGGATCGCGGTGGGCTCACCCAGCCGGTTGGCGAAACCGAACTTGGTGGCCACGACGGCCTGCTCGCGGCGGCGCCCGGCCAGGGCCCGGCCGAGCAGTTCCTCGTTGTGGCCGAAGCCGTAGAAGTCGGAGGTGTCCAGCAGGGTGACGCCGAGGTCGAGCGCGCGGTGGATGGTGGCTATCGACTGGGCGTCGTCCGAGTCGCCGTAGCCGTGGCTCATCCCCATGAGCCCCAGGCCCTGTGCGCCGACGGTGAGTTCGCCCAGGTGGCGGGTGGGAAGATCGGACATCGTGGTGCCTCCTTCGCGGTCGTGACGATCACGCTAGGAGTTGGAGTGCACTCCAAGTCAACCGGTGAAAAACCGCTGGCCAGGGGTGCGCCCCCGGCTGCCAGAATCGCCCGCATGACGCACACGACGTACGAGGACGAAGAGCCCATGACGGTCGTCGCCGCCGCGATCGTCCAGCGGGGGCGGCTGCTGGTCGTGAGCAAGAAGGCGGCTCCCGAGGTCTTCTATCTGCCCGGCGGGAAGCCGGACCCGGGCGAGGGCCCGCTGGAGACCCTCGCCCGGGAGCTGGACGAGGAGCTGGGCGTGGCCCCGCTGGAGCCGCGGCTGCTGGCCGAGGTCGAGGGGGTGGCGGTCCTGGAGAAGGTGCCGATGCGGCTGACCGTGTTCGAGGCCCGGATCGACCGGGAGCCCCACCCGGCGGCCGAACTTGCCGCTATGCGCTGGATAGCGGGCGGCGAGAGTGACATCCGGCTGGCGTCGGCTATCCGGAACCACGTGGTGCCGCTGCTGCGATCCGGGGGCGCGCTCGCGGCGGCGTGAGGCGGGCTGCGGGCCGCCCGACTGCGGCGTACCAGACCAGGGCCGCACATATGAAGGCCGTCGCCGCGGAGACCAGTGACCTTGTGAGGGTGTCGTTCCGTGCGCCGGAAACGAGGGCGACGGCCAGTGCCAACGTCAGGATGATCACGGGCAGCGCACGGGGGCTCCGTGTGGCGCCTGGCGCGGCGGCTGGCGGCAGCAGCCAGGTCGCGAGGCCGTAACAGGCACAGGCCAACAGTGTGGCTCCCAGCACTTCGCTGGGCCGGTGGCCGCCCATGGTCGCGCTGGCGGCAGCGATGCAGGCGAGCCACAGCACACCGGCCGTGGCGACGTAGGGGCGGATGCGGGGGGAAACCACGAGGACGGCGGCGAGGGTCAGCGCGGCGGGGATGGCCGTGTGCCCGCTGGGGAAACCCTGATCAAGGAGATTCTCGGGCGCGCCCACCAGATCGGGGCGGGGCAGGATGGTCGATTTGAGCACCTCCTTGCCTCCGGTCGTGAGAATGACGACCCCGAGCGCCGCGCACCCCTGCCGCCAGCACCGCCGCACCAGGGTGAGGACCACGATGACGGCCAGGCCCGCCATCAGGGTGGGCTTGGCGCTCAATTCCATCGGCGGCAGGGGCGTCGAGCCGTAGGCCGCTCCTGACAGGGGGTAGATCCATGCTTCTTCGCCGCCCTGTTTACCGAGATCAAACAGGGCGTTCTCAACTCGTTGCCCCCACGGGGTGCAGATGGCGAGCAGGTAGACCGTCAGGAACCCCAGGGTGTGCAGCAGAGCCGGCATCCACGGCCGTGTCGTACGCGACGGGCTGGGGTCGTCGGGGGCCTGCCTTGAGGCCCCCGGACGGTGCGCGGGCAGAGTCGGAGAATCGTGCTGAGTCATCGATCAGTTTCTTCCGTCCGGGGGGAGTTCGGTCACGCACGTCTTGTGGCACGACGTGGACCGCCGGGCTCGGCCGGCCCACCGGGGGTCCGCTCCTACTCGACGAGTGCCTGCCCCTGTCGGCGCTGGGCGGTGATCGCCAGGGCGGGGAGGGGTGCGATCAGCAGGAGGAGGACGACCAGGTCCGGAAGGGACTGCATGAACGCGTCCGGCTGGACGACGATCGCCTGCGTGCGGACGATCGCGACCGCCGCGACGGGGATCAGCCACCGGTAGTCGCCGGTGGCCGCCGTCGCGACCCACGCGCCGAGCAGCGCGGTGGCTTCGAGGACGAACAAGCCGCGCTGGAAAGCCGGACTGACGGAGATGATGTGCAGGTCCCCGGCCATGGACATGGCGAGCACGACAGGGGCCAGCCAGCGGTACGAGCGGCGTCGCAGGCGGCTGGGACGGCAGAGCGCCAGCACGGCGCACGCGGCGCACAGTGCCCCCGAGAGCACCAGGTCACGGGCCGTTATCGGGGCGCCAAGACCGTAGTAGCTCAAGCCCGCCTTGCCCTCGTCGCCGAAGAGGGTGCGGCCGTGGGTCGTGGCGCCGGCCCAGATCATGGCTGCCGCGGCCGGCAGCGCGATCCACGGTCTGCCACGCAGCAGAGCGATCAGGCAGCCCAGCGGGAGCAGCCCGTAGGGCAGCAGCCGTATCCGCGTGGGACCTTCGGCCCACGGATACCAGCCGGAGAAGTGGAAGGCGATGGCGTGCTGTCCGGGGTCGATGCGCAGTGCCCAGTGCCACACGTCCTGCAGGTACGGAACCAGCGCCAGCGCTGCGAGGGCCAGGGCGGCCAGGTGGGTGCCGTCCAGCCACCACGGCCGGGCCGCGTCGTCGACGACGGCACGGGCGCGGGCCTGCACCCCGGCACACGCCAAGGCGGCAACTTCCCGCGGCGGGGGCCAGGAACGGCCGGGATACGCCTCGGCCAGGCAGGTCAGCAGCTCCTCTCCCTGCCGGGCACGGTAGGACTTGGGATAGGCCGCAAGCAGCAGGCGGTTCATGCCGGGGCCGCTCCGGCATCCCGCGAGCGTCCGATGACGACGGCCGCCGCCTGCTGCATCCGCAGCGCCTCCCGGCCGAGTGCCTCGGTGCCGTCCTCAGTGAGCCGGTAGTAGCGCCGCGCCCGCCCGTCCACGATCTCCTCATGGTCGGCGACCAGCAGCCCGGCCCGCTCCATCCGCTCCAGCGCACCGTAGAGAGTGCCGACAGCGATCCGGAGCCGCCCGTCGGTGGCCTGCTCGGCAGCCTTGATGATGCCGTAACCGTGCAACGGTCCATCCATGAGCGCGGCAAGGATGAAGTACTGCGGTTCCGTCAAGGACGGATTCTGTCGCGTCATACTTCAAGCATATATCGAGCTACGAAATATATCTGCCAGCCCTGGGTGGTCACCGGCAGCGCCTCCACGCCCGCGGCGAGCTGCGGGGCTGAGGCACGCTCGCGGTGTGAGGCGGGCCTCGGGACCCCGGCCGAGGGGACGACGCCCCCGGTCGTCGACTCCGACCTGCCGTCTGGGCCCCCGCCGCCACGCCGCGGGACCGGGGGCCGCAGGCCGCAGGGCCGCCCGCGCGGCACTCGCACGGCAAAAGACCGGCCCGGTGCGCTCCCCCGTCGCGCACCGGGCCGGTCATGCCGCCCCTCCCCCCAATGAAAGGGGCAGCGGCCTCTCCCCCGCTTCTTCTCCCCGGTCAGTCCGTCGCGATGGCGTTGAGGATGTTCATCCGCGCCGCCCGGAACGCCGGGATCAGGGCCGCGATCAGACCCACCACGGCCGACCCGATGAAGACCGTGATGATGGTCGGCCAGGGGATCTCCAGGGTCTTCAGACCCTCCAGCGCGAGCAGCTTCTGCGCCGTCGCGCCCCAGCCCATACCCAGGCCCAGACCGAGCAGCGCGCCGAAGAGCGCGATCACGACGGACTCCAGCCGGATCATGCGCCGCATCTGGCGCCGGGAGAGGCCGATGGCGCGCATCAGGCCGATTTCCCGGGTGCGTTCGACGACCGACAGGGCGAGGGTGTTCACCACGCCGAGGATGGCGACGATGATCGCGAGCGCCAGCAGCCCGTAGACCAGGTTGAGCAGCTGGCCGATCTGGTCCTTCATCTCCTGCTTGTAGTCGGTCTGATCCTTGACCTTCACCGACGGGTAGGGGTGGAGCTTGGACTTGAGGGAGGCGTAGGCCGCGTCCTCCTGGCCGTCCTTGGCCTGCGCCAGCATCATGACGTTCGTCGGCATCAGCGTGGCGGGCAGATAGCGCTCGACGGTGGTGATGTTGAGGTACAGCGCGCCCTTGTCGAAGCTGACGTCATCCGAGGTGATCGCGGCGACCGTGAGCTTCGCGGTCTTGCCGACCTTCTTGCCGTCCGGGAAGGCGACGGTCAGGGTGGAGCCCTTCTTCACCTTGTGGTCCTTGGCGAAGCCCTCCGGCACGGAAATGGCGTCCTTGCCGTACGCGTCGGCCAGGTTGCCCGCGACGACCGGGGTGCGCAGGTCGTCCGCGTACGTCGGGTCGGCGGCGGTCAGGTCTTTCCCGACCGTCTTGCCGTCCGGGAGAGTGAGCTCGGCGTCCGGGATGCTCTTGACGTCGCTGACGTGGGTCAGGTCCTTGGCCCGGTGCACCGCCTGTTCGGCCTGCTTGGTGATCGGCTGCGCCCCGGCCTGGATGATGAAGTCCGCGCCCACCGACTTGTCCAGCTCCTCGGTGGCCGAGGCGACCATCGAGGAGCCCACCACCGACAGGCAGGCGACCAGCGCGAGGCCGATCATCAGGGCCGCGCCGGTGGCGCCGGTGCGCCGCGGGTTGCGCAGCGCGTTGCGCTCGGCCAGCCGTCCGACCGGCCCGAACATGCGCAGCACCACGGTGGCCAGGGCCCGGACCACCAGACCGGCCAGCAGCGGGCCGATGACGATGAAGCCGATGAGGGTCAGCACCACGCCGAGGCCCAGGAACAGCGAGCCGTCGACCGCCTTGTCCGCGGTGCCCGCGACGACGAGGGCCGCCGCGCCGCCCGCGGTGAGCAGGGTGCCGATCACGCCCCGGATCACTCCGGCCCGGGTGTCCGCCGGGGTGCCCGCGTCGCGCAGGGCCGCCATCGGGGAGATCTTCCCGGCCCGGCGGGCGGGGATGTAGGCGGCGATGACGGTGACGACGATGCCGATGGTGAGGCCGACGATGGGCGTGGTGGGCTTCACCGTCAGCTGGTCGGTGCTCAGGTGCAGACCGGCGTTGCCCATGAGCTTCATCAGGCCGACCGCGAGCCCGACACCGCCGAGGACGCCGAGGATCGAGCCGACGACACCGAGCAGCAGCGCCTCGATCAGCACCGACCGGTTGATCTGCTTACGGCTCGACCCGATGGCGCGCATCAGGCCGATCTCTCGGGTGCGCTGGGCGACCAGCATGGAGAAGGTGTTGACGATCAGGAAGATGCCGACCAGGACGGCGATACCGGCGAAGCCGAGCATCGCGTACTTCATGACGTCCAGGAACGAGCCGATGTCGTCCTCGGACTCCTTGCTGGCCTCTGCCTTCGTCTGCACCTTGACGCCGGTGCCCAGGTCCGCGACGACGCTCTTCTTGAGCTGGTCGTTGCTGACGCCGGGCTGGGCGGTGAGCGAGTAGCTGGAGTACGCCCCCGGGGCGCCGAGCAGCTTGCGCTGGGCGGTGGCGGTGTCCATGTAGACGATCGTGGCGCCCGGGTTGGTCACCTGGAACGTGGCGATGCCGACGATCTTCGCGCGGAACTCGCCGGGGATGGCGATGGTCCGCAGCTCGTCGCCGAGCTTCAGCTTCTTGTTCTTGGCGGTGTCGCCGTCGATCATCACCTCGGTCGGGCCGCGCGGCGCATGGCCGGAGGTGAGCTTCACCGAACGGTGCTCAGTGCTGTCCCAGTTGGTGGCGATGGTCGGGGCGCCGGAGTCCGGGCCGATGCTGTTGTCGTTCCGGTCGGTCACCGTGACCGACTCGCTGGTGACGTCACCGATCACCGACTTGACGCCGTCGACCTGCTTCAGCTTCGCCAGCTCCGCACCGGGCAGGGTACGGACCCGGCCCTGCCGGGTGTCCTGGCCACTGGCCCCCTTCGGGCTGATCGTGACGTCGGACGCCGTGCTCGCGAAGAGCTTGTCGAACGTGGCGTTGGTGGTGTCCGTGAAGACGAGCGTGCCGCAGACGAACGCCACGGACAGCAGGACGGCGATCGCGGACAGCGCCATCCGTCCCTTGTGGGCCAGGAAGTTGCGCAGGGAGGTCTTGAGAACGGTCATGACACCCGTCCACGGGCGTCGAAGTGCTTCATCCGCTCAAGCACGAGGTCGGCGGTCGGGTTGTACATCTCGTCGACGATCCGGCCGTCGGCCAGGTACAGCACCCGGTCGGCGTAGGAGGCGGCGACCGGGTCGTGGGTGACCATCACGATCGTCTGCCCCAGCTCGTCCACGGACCGCTTGAGGAAGCCCAGCACCTCGGCACCGGCCCGGGAGTCCAGGTTCCCGGTCGGCTCGTCACCGAAGATGATCTCGGGACGGGCGGCCAGGGCGCGGGCCACCGCGACGCGCTGCTGCTGACCGCCGGACAGCTGGTTCGGACGGTGCTTCAGCCGGTCGCTCAAGCCCACCGTCTGCACCACCCGGTCCAGCCAGCCCCGGTCGGGCTTACGGCCCGCGATGTCCATCGGCAGCGTGATGTTCTCGATCGCGTTGAGCGTCGGCAGCAGGTTGAACGCCTGGAAGATGAAGCCGATCCGGTCCCGGCGCAGCTGCGTGAGCTTCTTGTCCTTGAGCCCGGTGATCTCGGTCTCGTCGATGAAGATCTGCCCCGAGGACACGGTGTCGAGACCCGCGAGGCAGTGCATCAGCGTCGACTTGCCGGAGCCGGACGGGCCCATGATCGCGGTGTACTGGCTGCGGGCGATGTCCACGTCGACGTGGTCCAGCGCGACGACCCGGGTCTCGCCGGAGCCGTACGCCTTGACCACCTGGCGCGCCCGGGCGGCAACGGCCGTATGTCCTCCGCTGCCCCCGGTCTTGGGAATCGATACGGCCGTTGTCACGGTGTTCTCCTCTTTATCGTCTATGTCGGACCCGGACCGGTCACACGTATCCGATGATCCGCTTGAACTGGTGGTTCAGCCTCCCGGAAGCCGACGGCCGGGACGATGAGGCTCGTCGCCGTCTTCGGGTGGGGCCAGCCCTACCCCCCCCTCGGTCCTGCTGGCCGTAACCACAGTAAAGAGCGGTACGCCCCGCCTCGTCCTTCCCCGGGACGAACCCGGGGTAGGAGGAACGGCGGCCGGTCCCCTAGGGGAGTAGACCCTGGGGTGGAGCGCGTCTCGGGGTCGGCCCCGCGCCCGGGCGTACCGGAGGGCGGAGGTCCGCCGCCTCAGCAGCCCCGATGCGTTCTTCCCCTGCCCGGAGGCTCCATGGAATGGTGGGTCGTACAAGCAATCGCACAAGCAGTCGTATAAGAACTGGACACCAGAGCCGGGGCGAGCGGTCGGCGGAGGGAGTGCGTCACGGTGGGCGGCACCGCAGAAGGGCCTGACGCGGACTCCATATCCCCCCTCCCAGAGGCAACCCCCGAGGAGGACCCACCGCCCGCCACGCCCCGCGGCCGCCGTCCCGTCGTCGCCGCGCTGATGCTGGCCATGGCGCTGACCGCGCTCGACTCCACCATCATCTCGACCGCCGTGCCGCAGATCGTCGGCGATCTCGGCGGCTTCTCCGTCTTCTCCTGGCTGTTCTCCGGCTATCTGCTCGCCGTCACCGTGACCCTGCCGGTGTACGGGAAGCTCTCCGACACCTTCGGCCGCAAGCCCGTCCTGGTGGCGGGCACCATCGTCTTCCTCATCGGGTCGCTGCTGTGCGCCGGAGCCTGGAACATGGCCTCCCTCATCGCCTTCCGCGTCGTCCAGGGGCTGGGCGGCGGAGCGCTCCAGGGCACCATCCAGGTGGTCGCCGCCGACCTCTACCCGCTCAGGGAACGCCCCAAGATCCAGGCCCGGCTCTCCTCCGTATGGGCCCTGTCCTCGGTGACGGGACCGGCGCTCGGCGGCCTGCTCGCCGGATACGCCGACTGGCGCTGGATCTTCCTCATCAACCTGCCGATCGGGGCGCTCGCCCTCACCCTGATCGTGCGCCACCTGCACGAACCGGCGCGGCCCCGGGCGGCCCGGCCCCGTATCGACTGGGCGGGCGCCCTCGCCATCTTCGTCTGCGGCGGGCTGCTGCTGACCGCGCTCGTCCAGGGCGGAGTGGCCTGGGGCTGGCTCTCCGCGCCCTCCCTCACGCTGCTCACGGCCAGCGCCGGATGCGCGGCGCTGACCGTATGGATCGAACGGCGCGCCGCCGAACCGATCATCCCCGGCTGGGTGTGGCGGCGGCGCACCATCTCGGCGGTCAACCTCGCACTCGGCGCGCTCGGGCTCCTCATGATCGCCCCGACCGTGTTCCTGCCCACCTACGCCCAGTCGGTGCTGGGCCTCGGGCCGATCCCCGCCGGGTTCGTGCTGTCCGTGATGACGCTGAGCTGGCCCATCTCGGCCGCGCTGAGCAACCGCGTCTACAACCGCGTCGGTTTCCGGAACTGCTCCATGATCGGCATCGGCGCCGCCGCGCTCATCCTGGCCGCCTTCCCCCTCCTCCCCTACCCCGGCGCCGCCTGGCAGCCCGCGCTGATCATGCTGCTGCTCGGCGCCGCGCTCGGGCTCTTCCAGCTTCCGCTGATCATCGGCGTGCAGTCGTCCGTCGACTGGGAGGAGCGCGGGACCGCCACCGCCTCGATCCTGTTCTGCCGCCAGGTCGGCCAGTCCGTCGGCGCGGCCCTGTTCGGGGCCATCGCCAACGCGACCCTCGCGGCCCGGCTCGCCGCCGCGCCGCCCGGTATCCGCGACGGCCTCCCGGACGACCTCGACTCGATCTCCCACGCCCTCGACCGCCCCGGCGCCCTCAGCGCCCAGGCCGCCGACTATCTGCGGCGCGCCGTGGACACCGCCGTCGACCACGTCTACCTGGGCTCCGCCTCCGCCGCGGTCCTCGCCCTGCTGGCCCTGCTGTTCCTCGCCCCACGCCGCTTTCCGGTGCGCGGCGAACCGGGAGGCGCCGGACCGACCGACGCCGCCGACCCGCGGACGGCGAACCCCGCCCGGGAGAGCTGACCCGGAGCGGGGTTCGGTTCCGCGCGCGGTTCCGCGCGCGGCGGGCGGTCAGTTCTCGGGGTGCGGAGCGGCGTCCTCCGCGACCGGCTTGCCGGTCAGGGCCGCCAGGCTGCCGCGCACATGCTCCAGATGCGCCTTCAGCTCCTCGCGCCGCTCCACGTGTTCGCGCAGCGTCCGCTCCGTCTCCCGGGCCAGCCGCTCCTCGCGGGCCCGGGCCTGTGCGACGATCTCCGCCGCCTGCGCCTGGGCGTCCTCCTGCCGCAGCCGCGCCGCCTGATCCGCCATCGCGTACTCCCGCTTGGCGTCCGCCAGCCGCGCCTGGGCGTGCTCCTCCATCCGGACCAGCCGCGCGGTCATCGCCGCGTCGCGCTCGACCAGCTCATGACCGGCCGCCTCCCACCGGTCCGACTGCTCCCGCTCCTGCTCGGCGAGGAGCGCGGCGGTCCGTCCGCGCATCTCCTTCAGCGCGGCCAGGGCCTCGCCGCGCCACTCCTTGACGTCCCGGCGCGAGACCGCGCGCACTTCCTCCACCTGCGCCTGAGCCGCCTCCAGGGCGCTGCGCCCCGACGCCTCGGCGGCCTCCCGCACCCGCTCGGCCTCATCCCGGGCGGCGTCCCGGACGACCCGGGCGGCGGCCTGCGCGGCATCCCACTCCTCCTGCGCCGACGCCTCGGCCGCGGCCCGCAGACAGCCCACCTCCTCCTCGGCCGCCATCAGGATCAGCTGCGCGCGATCGCCCAGAGATTCGTACGTCTGGGGGGCCAGCTGGACGATCACCTCACGCAGCCGTTCGGCGTCGGCGGCCAGCTCGTTGGCGAGAACGGTGAGGCGTGCGGCGCGTTCCCACGCCGCGTCGCGCCCCTCGGACAGCTCCGCCACATAGCGGTCGACCTGCACGGGACGGTAACCGCGGCCCCGTCCGCCGACGGTGAAGCCATGACGTGACACCGATGCGCCCATCCTTGGAACCCCTTTGTCCGGTAGGCAACGCGCTCCGGCGCACATCTTGATGGATAGGGTCTTATCGCCCATAACGCGACACTCCGCCCATCTCCCCGGCCGGGGCCCGCCCGGGTACCACAACGACAAGGCGCCCGCCCCCGTCACGGGGGTCGGGCGCCTCGATGGGGCACGCGCGCTCAGCGCACTCCGGCAGGGATCAGAGCAGACCGTCCCACATCTGCTCCAGCAGCACGGACCACCAGTTGTCCGGCGCGGACAGCGCGGCCGGGTCCAGACCGGCGAGCTGCGTCTGGAAGTCGACCGTCCAGCGGCCCGCCTGGTCCGGCGTCAGCCCGTACCGCAGCCGCCACATATGGCCCAGCAGCCCCATGCAGCGCACGAACTCCGGCAGACCGGTGTTGACGAACTGCGCCGGAACCGGCTGCGGCGTCGCCTCCAGCGGCACCGCCACGATGTGCGCCGTGCCGTACTGCACACACAGCTGACGGCCGAAGTCGCTGCCCATCACCAGGTACGACCCCGCGTCGGCCGCGGGCTGTACGCCGCGCTCCGCCGCCAGTTCGGCCAGTGTCGGCACCGGGCGCCCCTGCTGCGCCTGAGCCCAGAAGAACGGGCCGAAGTCCGCCGGAAGCCCCGCCCACACCAGCGTCTGCGCCACCACGTCCGGTACGCCCTGCCGCGACACCGCGCGCTGGTCGAAGCGGACGATGCCCTGCGGCCCGAACGCCTGGCCCAGCTCGTGCGCCAGCCCCTCCGGCGGCACCGGCGGAATCGGCTGCACCTGGCTGGGGTGCGGCAGCGGCACCCGGTTGGGCGCCGGGCGGGCCGGGCCGTCCGCCACCTGGTGCAGCTCGCCCTGGTGCTCGATCAGATGCCGCACACCCTGCTGCCGGGTCGCGTGGTCCCGCCCGTACGGCGCGGTGTGGCTGATCCGCACCTGCGGCCACGACTCGCGGATCATCCGCGCGCAGTAGCCGCCCGGCAGATCACACGACTCCAGCTCGGTGTGGAGCTCCAGCACCTGCTGCGGCGGCACGTTCATCGCCCGCAGCTCGTGCAGGATCTGCCACTCCGGATGCGGGGTGCCCGGCGCCGAACGGCGGATCAGCTGCTGCTCGGAGCCGTCCTGCGCGCGGTAGCGGAGGACGGCCATATAGCCGGGGCCGACCGTCGGCACCCCGGCGGGCGGCGGCGGATACGCGTACCCGCCACCGGGTCCGGGCGGCATACCGGGCGGCGGCGTCCCGGGCGGTGCCACCCCGTGCGGCGGGGTGATGCCGGGCACCGGCGGACCGGCGGGCGGCGGCATGTGGGGCGCGCCGGGTGCGCCGGGCGCTCCGGGCGGCGGCGGGGTCTGGCCGCCCGCCAGCATCGTCGCGGCCGCGTGTACGCCACCGCCGGGTGCGCCGGGAGCGCCCGGGGCACCGGGTGCGCCCGGGAAGGGGCCCGGCGGGGGCGGCGGGGTGTGCGGACCACCCGCACCGGGGACACCGGGAGGGCCGGGCGGGTGCGGGCCGGATGGCCCAGCCCCCGCACCGGGAGCCCCCGGCGGGCCGGGCGGCGGCGGAAAGCCGGAGGCGCCGGGGCCGGGCGGCGGCGTTGGGTTGCCCGACAGCATCGTCGCCGCCGCGTGCATACCGCCGCCGGGAGCGCCGGGCGCGCCCGGGGCGGACGGAGGCGGCGGGGTCTGGCCGGGAGCGCCCGGAGCGCCGGGCGTACCGGGCGCGCCCGGACCACCGGACAGCATCGTCGCCGCCGCGTGCACCCCACCGCCGGGAGTACCGGGGGCGGGAGGCGGCGGCGGGGTCTGCGGACCGCTCTGCGCGTTGGGGGGACCCGGGGTGCCGCCACCTGTGCCGCCGCCTGTGCTGTCGGCGTCGAGCTGCGAGACCAGTTGCGTCGGTACGTACCCCCCGGCCGGAGCGCCCGGGGAGCCGGGGCCGGACGGGCTCGGCGGCGGAGGCGTGGACGCCCCCGCGCCCGGCCGGGCGCCGGGCGTACCCGGCGCACCGGGCGGCGGCGGGGTCGCCGGACCGCCCGGCTTGCCCGCCTTGTGGGTGGCAGCGTCCGCGATGTCGGCCGCGCCGGAGGGCGCGTCGGAACGGCCCGCCGGGCCCGGGAAGTCGAACGGCGGGGAGAGCGCGGTGGGCGGCAGCGCGCTGCCCGCCGACATCAGCTCGGTCTTGGCGTCCGGCCGCACCCCCGGGGCCGGGGTGTCCTCGTCGTCCGAGCCGGCGAGCGGCGGGGCGAACACCGTGGCGGGCGGGGCGACCGAGCGGTCGCCGTCGTCACTCGCGGAGTTGGCGTCGGCCCACGGCGTGCCACGGCCGGGCGTGTAGGAACTCTTCGGCGTCTCGCCGGAAGCCGAAGCCGAAGCGGAATCGGGCGCCGGGGCGGGCGGCGGGGCCCACGGGCTGCCGCCCCCGGGCGCCGGGGCGGGCGGCGGGGCGGCCGCGTCGACGCGCGGTCGCGCGACCCCGTCCGACGGCCAGTCGTCCGCATCGCTGTTCCGCCGTGGCGGCGCCACGCCCTCGGACGCCCAGTCGTCCACCGGCGCGGACGCCGGAGAGGCGGCGGGCGCGGGGGGTGCCGACGCGTCGGTGCGCGGCGGTGCCACCCCGTCCGACGGCCAGTCGTCCACCGATCCCGGCGGGGACGGGGGCATGGGAGTCGACGCGGGCGCATCGGTGCGCGGCGGCCTCGCCCCACCCGACGACGGCCAGTCGTCCACCGGCTTCGGCGCGGGCACCGCGTCGCGCGGCTCGCCACCACCGGGCGGCGGAGGCTGACCGTTACGCCAACCCTCATCAGCCGAACCGGACGCCGCACCGTCCGACGGCCAGTCGTCCACCGGTCCCGGCGTGGGGA
Organism: Streptomyces sp. NPDC005962; assembly: GCF_040629205.1. Lineage (NCBI taxonomy): Bacteria > Bacillati > Actinomycetota > Actinomycetes > Kitasatosporales > Streptomycetaceae > Streptomyces > Streptomyces sp. NPDC005962. Next base: position 54,233 of record NZ_JBEXVE010000026.1, read on the forward strand.
CCTCATCGCGCGGCGGCCTGGTCGGACCGTTGTCCCGGCCCTCACCGGACGAACCGGAAGCCGAACCGGAAGCAGAATCGGAGGCGGGCGCACCGTCACCGCTCATCGCGTCCGCCGCCTCCTGGAGCCACTCCGGCGGAGTCAGCAGGAAGGACGTCACATTGAGGTCGATGCGTTGCTGCCGCCCACCGGTGGCTTCCTGGGCGTGGTCGTCGTTCGCCCCGTACTCCTCCTCGTACCGGCGGATCACCTCACCCACCGGCAGCCCGGGCCACAGCGTGGTCTCCCCGCTGTCCCGCGCGATCACCAGCCGGGCGCCGTCCACGGGCGCGCCCGAGACCGCGCCGTCCGGGCGGTCCTCGGCCCAGGCCACGAAGCCCAGGTCGAACTCCCGCACCCGCACCTCGCGCTGCTGGTACGCGGGTACCTCGCCGTTGATCCAGAGCTCGGCGCGCTCCTGCGCCTGTGCGAAGGTCACCATCGCGCTCACCCCTCCACGGGTACGGCGTACGCGAACCCGCCGTCCACCATCAGGTTCGCCACGGTCTCCAGCTCCGGCGGATTACCGGCGAGCCGCAGCAGAAAGGCGTCGAAGTCCTCGCCGCACGGCATCATCAGCCGCTCCACCCGCTCCCGGACCGTCCAGCCGTCGCGGTCCCGCGCGTCGTCGTACGCGCAGAACCACACCGAGCCGATAGCGTCCCCCTTCACCTTCACCGCGATCACCCCGCCCTGGGCGAAGCCCACGCCCAGGTAGTCCTTGGTGAAGTGGTCGCGCAGACACTTGTTGACGTAGACGAGGTCGTTGACCGCCGCCTCGTCGCGCACCGTGAAGAACGGCTGGTCGACCAGGAGCCCCAGCTCCGGGTCGAGTGCCGCGCCCACCGGCGCGCAGCCCCCCGCCGCCTTCAGGAACGCGCGGTAGGACGCCGGCAGCCGGTAGCCGAGGTCCTCCTCCACGCCCAGCACCTGCTCCTCGGTGACCGAAAGCCCCCGCACCGGCAGCCCGAAGTGAACCGGCCGGGTGTCCTGCAGCGGACGGGTGCCCCGCTTGTCCTGGTCCACCGGGGCCGTCGCCAGCCCGCCGTGGTGCCTCAGCAGCGCCTTGACCTCGACCGGGACCAGCTCCATCCGGCGGCGGCCGGGCACGTGGTGCCAGGTCCAGCCGTGCGGAGTGGCCACCGCCGAGGCGTCGTTCCACAGCTCATGACCGGAGGCGTGCAGCGCGGCGTTCGCCGATACGAAATCGGTCAGCCGCAGCTCGTCGACCCCGAACCCCTCCGGGGGCTCGGCGATTTCGGCGGCCGCGCGGGCATACGGCGAAAAGTCCGGAAAGCCGTTCTCGTCCACCCGGACGCCGCTGGGGTGGCGGGCTGCCCGAACCGGGTCCGGGAAGTGCACGACCTGCCCGGCGTAGGCCGTGTTCGGTGGCGCGGCATGCTGCCCGAGCCGACCTGTCGTCATGGCGGTTGCCCCCTGCTGATGCTGGCGTATGGGGCACAGCCTATGCGGTGGTGCCACAAGCGGAACCGGTCGGCCACCACCCCCGCCCGTCCACCTGCGCCGACGCACCCGGACTACCGCATTTCCCGTCGCATTTGGCAGGCTGATCTTTCGCAACCGGGGGATTGCGGTGGATCGCACAGGGAGGGACCCACCACATGCACATCACGCAGAGCAACGGGGGCGGCGACGGAGCCGCCCCCGCGGCCGGCGACCCCAGGCTCAGATGGAGCAGCGTCGACCCCGACGCCGGTCCGCCCCCGCTGCAGCACCGCCGCGACACGCTCCTGCCCGCCGTGGCGGCCGCCCTCTCCGTCCGCGGCGAGACCCTCACCTGCACCGGAGGCAAGGCCGACCAGTCGCCCACCCTCCACCCCCTGGTGCAGGACTTCCTCGACGCCCTCACCAGCGGACAGCGCGAACGCTTCACCGGCCGCTGCCCCGAGGCGGTCCTGCTCTCCCGCCATCTGACCGCCGTCGAGGCGAGCCGCTCCAAACGCGCGGCCCGAAAACCCCTCACCCACGGTGAGGCCCGGCGCTCCCTGAAGCAGTCGAAGCTGACCGCTCGCCGGATTCGCGAAGCGGGCGACCCGCAGCACGGCTCCTACGCCCCGCCCTGCCTCTCCTGCACGGCGCTGCTGGCCCACTTCGGGGTACGGGTGGTGGGTGAGGAAGCGTGACCCACCCCTTCGACCGCACCGACACCACCCGCTTTCCCGTCGCCGTGGACGCCGCCCTGCGCGAGGCAGGCTGGCAGCCGGGCCGCTGGGACATGGAACGCGCCGAACACTGGGCGGACGCCCTGTCCGCCCACACCTCCCCCGCCGGGCACCGGCACACCGTCTTCCCCGCCGCCGTCGAGGCCTGGGCGGAATTCGGCGGGCTGCACATCCAGCCCCCCGGCACCGGGCGCCAGGTCGCCCCCACCCCGTTCCGCATCGACCCCCTCCACGGCCTCCACCTGGCCCGCACCCTCGGCGACTTGGGCCGCGCCCTGGAGACCGAGATCTGCCCGCTCGGTGAAGAGGCCGACGGGCAGGGGCTGCTGACCATCGACGCGGAAGGGCGGATCTACAGCCTCGACCACACCGGCGACTGGTACCTCGGCACCACGCTCGACGCCGCCCTGGCCACGCTGATCACGGGCACTCTTCCGCCGCGTCTGTCCCGCGCGTAGCCGCTCCGCCGCTTCGGGGGCCGTGATGCGCGCCGTTGGCCCTCACGCCGTCGGTCGACCGCGGCGCCGTCGTCGTGCCCCCTGCGGCAACCCGCCGTTGGCCCTCACGCCGTCTGCCGACCGCGGCGCCGTCGCGGCCGATCGCGCAGTTCCCCGCGCCCCTGTGGTGGTGACCCTGCTCCGTTGACAGCCCGACTACGCGGGCGAGGCCACGTTCGCGCGGGACGCCGCGCCCCTGCGGCAACCCACCGTTGGCCGTCACGCCGTCGGCCGACCGCCGCGCCGTCGTGGCCGATCGCGCAGTTCCTCGCGCCCCTATGGCAACCCGCCGTTGGCCGTCACGCCGTCTGCCGACCGCCGCGCCGTCGTGGCCGGTCGCGCAGTTCCTCGCGCCCCTGCGGGGCGCTAGGCCGTTCTGGCTCGGTCGGCTTCCGCCGGGTCTTCGGTTCGTGCGCGGTCGGCCTGGCGGGTGCGGTCCGGGATTACCGCCGAGACGCGGAAGCCACCGGCGTCCGTCGGGCCCGAGACGAAGCCGCCGCCCAGCGTCGACACGCGCTCCTTCATCCCCACCAGCCCGTTGCCCCCGCTCGGCAGCCCGGCGTCCGCCGCGCCCCGCTCCGACGGGCCGTTCTCCACCAGCACCGCGATCTCGGCGCCGCGGTGGGCGAGGCGGATGCGGGTGCGGGCGCCCGGGGCGTGCTTGTGCACGTTGGTCAGCGCCTCCTGCACCACCCGGTACGCGGTCTGCTCCACCCGCGCCGCGTACCGCCGCTCCTCGCCCTCCACCGACAGCTCGACGGCCATCCCGGCCGCCCGCGACTGCCCGACCAGCGCCTCCAGCTCCGCCAGCCGCGGCCCGCCCACATCGACGCCCGCCCGCACGTCCGGTCCCGTGCCCGCGGCGGCCGACGCCGTCGCCGCCTCGGCCGCCGCGGAGGCGGCGACCGCCACCGACGCCAGCGGCACCGGCTTCTCCTCAGCCGGGCCGCCGGACCGCAGGACACCCAGCATCTGCCGCAGCTCGGTCAGCGCCTGCCGCCCCATGTCGCCCACCAGCGCCGCGTTCTTCGACGCCTTCTCCGGGTCCTTGAGCGCCACCGCCTGCAGCGCCGCCGCGTGCACGACCATCAGGCTCACCCGGTGCGCCACCACGTCGTGCATCTCGCGCGCGATCCGGGTGCGCTCTTCGCCGCGCGCCCACTCGGCCCGCTCCTCGGCCCGCTCCGCGAGCAGTGACAGCTCGCGCTCCAGACCGTCCGCCCGTTCCCGCAGGCTCTCCACCAGCCGCCGCCGGGCCCGGACGTACAGCCCGAGCAGCACGGGGGGTGCGGTGACCGCCAGGGTGATCGTCAACGAGAAGAGCGCGGCCTCCCAGGCGGCCGAGCCCCAGTCGTCCTGCAGGTTGTTGTCCTGCCGGAAGCGGATCATCGTGACGAGGAAGGTCCCGGCGCCCGACATCCCGGCCAGCACCGCCGAGATCCGGCGCGGCACCTCGGACGCGGCGAGGGTGTACAGCCCGACGACGCCGAGCAGCAGACCCATCTCGGCGGGGGTGACGGCGATCGATATCAGCACCACGGCGATCGCCCAGCGCCGCCGCAGCACCAGCGTGGAGCCGACGATCAGCCCGATCACGACCCCGAGGGCGACCGGCATCCGGGCGTCGTGCGCGAACCCGACGCCCTCCACCGCGCATTCGGCCGCCGACGCGACGCCGAGCATGATGTCCAGCACCATGCCGCGCCGCCGCGACCACCACAAAGGCCCGGTGGGCGCACCGCGCGCACTCGTGTCCTCACATGCCCCCGTCGCACTCATAGCGACCAGACTAAGGCCGCACGCCAGCCCTTTTCCGGGGGACACGGCCGCACATGTCTCACTCGAACAGTCGGCATATCAACGGTTTTAACTCGAACAGTTGAATCGACCACGTTTTCGACGCCCGCATCGGCCCACGGCATGGCGCCGAGGCATATCGTCGCGTCGGAGCCCGGCGGTACGGCATAGTGGTGGGGGCCAAGTCGACAGCCCGACCGGGTGTCCGACTTGGACCTATTTGCTATCCCCTGTGGTGTAATCGGCAGCACAGTGGCTTTTGGTGCCATTAGTCCGGGTTCGAGTCCTGGCGGGGGAGCCCCCTTTCACGGGTCCTGATCCTTACGGTCGGGACCCGCGGTCGTTTCCGGGGGGAAACCTCTCGGTATCCTGCGGGTGTCCACCCCCGACCCGAAGCCGAAGGGCACACCCGTGAGCGCCAACCGCCCGGCAGCCGTCGTCGTCCTCGCAGCGGGTGAGGGCACCCGCATGAAGTCGGCGACCCCCAAGGTTCTGCACGCCCTCTGCGGCCGGTCCCTCGTCGGTCACGTCGTCGCCGCCTCCCGCGAACTCTCACCCGAGCATCTGGTGGTCGTGGTCGGCCACGCCCGGGAGCAGGTCTCCGCGCATCTGGCCGAGATCGACGCCGACGCCCGCACCGCCGTCCAGCACGAGCAGAACGGCACCGGGCACGCGGTGCGGATGGGCCTGGAGGAGCTGTCCGACAGCGGTGTGGCCCTCGACGGCACCGTGATCGTCGTCTGCGGCGACACCCCCCTGCTGACCGGCGAGACCCTGAAGCGGCTCGCCGGGACGCACTCCGCCGACGGGAACGCGGTGACGGTTCTCAGCGCCGAGGTCCCCGACGCCACCGGTTACGGCCGGATCGTGCGGAACGAGGCGTCCGGCGCCGTCACCGCCATCGTGGAGCACAAGGACGCCACCGACGCCCAGCGCGCCATCCGCGAGATCAACTCCGGCGTCTTCGCCTTCGATGCCCAGCTGCTCACCGACGCGCTCGGCAAGGTGCGCACCGACAACAGCCAGGGTGAGGAATACCTCACCGATGTGCTCGGCATCCTGCGCGAGGCCGGGCACCGGGTCGGCGCGTCCGTCGCCGCCGACCACCGCGAGATCGTCGGCATCAACAACCGGGTGCAGCTGTCCGAGGCCCGCCGGCTGCTCAACGACCGGCTGCTGGAGCAGGCCATGCTCAGCGGGGTCACCGTGATCGACCCGGCCACCACCTGGATCGATGTGACGGTCACCGTCGAGCAGGACAGCGTGGTCCACCCCGGCAGCCAGCTGCTGGGCACCACGCATCTGGCCACGGGCGCCGAGGTCGGCCCGAACTCACGGCTCACCGACACCACGGTCGGCGAGGGCGCGGTGGCGAGTTTCACCGTCGCGGAGGGCGCGGTGATCGGCGCGGGGGCGTCCGTCGGGCCGTACGCGTATCTGCGCCCGGGCACCCGGCTCGGCCCCAACGCCAAGGCCGGTACGTACGTGGAGATGAAGAACGCCGAGATCGGTGAGGGCACCAAGGTGCCGCATCTGTCCTATGTGGGCGATGCCACGATCGGCGACTTCACCAACATCGGCGCCGCCAGCGTCTTCGTGAACTACGACGGCGAGAAGAAGCACCGCTCGACCATCGGCAGCCACTGCAAGACCGGTTCGGACAACATGTTTGTGGCACCCGTCACAGTCGGGGACGGCGCTTACACCGCCGCCGGTTCGGTCATCACCAAGGATGTGCCCCCGGGATCGCTCGCCGTCGCACGCGGACAGCAGCGGAACATCGAGGGCTGGGTCGCCCGCAAGCGCCCCGGAAGCGCCGCGGCGCAGGCGGCCGAAGCCGCCGCTGCCGCGCGCCAGGAGGACGAGGGCGGGCAGTGACCTGCGAACCGGTGCGCCCAAGCGGGGGCGTACCGTAAAAGCGCGCACCAAAGTGACATCCAAGGAGACCTGACGTGACCGGGATCAAGACGACCGGCGAGAAGAAATTGATGCTCTTCTCCGGCCGCGCCCACCCCGTGCTGGCCGAGGAGGTCGCCCACGAGTTGGGCGTCAGCCTGGTCCCGACCAAGGCATTCGACTTCGCCAACGGCGAGATCTACGTCCGCTTCCAGGAGTCCGCGCGGGGCGCCGACTGCTTCCTGATCCAGAGCCACACCGCTCCGATCAACAAGTGGATCATGGAGCAGCTCATCATGCTCGATGCGCTGAAGCGGGCCTCCGCGCGCTCCATCACGGTGATCGTTCCGTTCTACGGCTACGCCCGTCAGGACAAGAAGCACCGTGGCCGGGAGCCGATTTCGGCGCGGATGATCGCCGACCTGCTCAAGACGGCGGGCGCCGACCGCATCCTCACGGTCGACCTGCACACCGACCAGATCCAGGGCTTCTTCGACGGCCCGGTGGACCACCTCTTCGCACTGCCGATCCTCGCGGACTACGTGGGCGCCAAGGTCGACCGCTCGAAGCTGACCGTCGTCTCGCCGGACGCGGGCCGGGTGCGGGTCGCCGACCGCTGGTGCGACCGGCTGGGCGCGCCGCTGGCGATCGTCCACAAGCGCCGTGACCCGGACGTGGCGAACCAGGTGACCGTCCACGAGGTCGTCGGTGACGTCCGGGGCCGGGTGTGCGTCCTGGTCGACGACATGATCGACACCGGTGGCACGATCTGCGCCGCCGCGGACGCGCTGTTCGCGAACGGCGCGGAGGACGTCATCGTGACCGCGACGCACGGCGTGCTGTCGGGTCCGGCCGCGGACCGGCTGAAGAACTCCAAGGTCAGCGAGTTCGTGTTCACCAACACCCTGCCGACGCCGGGCGAGGTCGAGCTGGACAAGGTCACCGTGCTGTCGATGGCCCCGACCGTCGCCCGCGCCGTGCAGGAAGTCTTCGAGGACGGCTCGGTGACCAGCCTGTTCGAGGAGCAGGCCTGATGGGCTTAACCGCGGGCACGCCTGCGGACCGACCCAGCTGAGGCCACCCGGGAGGGTGGCCTCAGCCATGGGGCGACCATTGGTAGACTCGTGGGGTTGCTCGGCGAGGGAGGCTGTGGTTCCCACAGCTCGTCCGTTATCGACGCGCTCTTCGTAGCAGGTCTGTCGTGGGCCGGGTGACGGCCACATGTACACGATCTACGAGGAGTGCCCCATGGCCGAGGTCAAGATTCCCGCCAAGCCCCGCACCGAGTTCGGCAAGGGCGCGGCCCGCCGCACCCGTATGGCCGAGCGCGTTCCCGGTGTCGTCTACGGCCACGGCGCCGAGCCGGTGCACGTGACGCTCCCGGCGTACGACCTGCTCATGGCGCTCAAGACGCCGAACGTCCTGCTGCGCCTGGAGATCGAGGGCGGCAAGAGCGAGCTCGTCATCCCCAAGGCCGTGCAGCGCCACCCGATCAAGATCGGCATCCTGGAGCACGTCGACCTGCTCCTGGTGAGGAAGGGCGAGAAGGTCACCGTCGAGCTGCCGATCAACGTCGAGGGCGAGCTGGCCCCGGGTGCCAACCTGCTCGAGTACGTGCTGAACACGCTGCCGGTCGAGACCGAGGCCACCCACATCCCCGAGGGTGTCACCATCTCGATCGCCGGTCTGGACGCGGGCGACACCGTCTACGCCAAGGACATCGCGCTGCCGAAGGGCACCGCCCTGGCCGTCGAGGACGACGCGCCGGTGCTGCACATCGTCACCCCGCAGGCCGAGGCTCCGGCCGAGGAGGCCGAGGGCGAGGGTGAGGGCGCCGAGGCCTGATCCGCCTCGGTTCCGCATCGCTTGGCGACCGCCGCCCCGCTGGCAGCAGCGGGGCGGCGGTTCGCGTGTGACAGCGGTCGCGTCGTGTTCGACAGCGGTCGCGGATGAGAAACCACCGCGCACAAGAGAGCCTCACTCAGGAGAACGAGACGATGAGCGAAGCGGACGCGAGCAGCCCGTGGCTCGTGGCGGGCCTGGGCAACCCCGGACCGGAGTACGCGGCCAACCGCCACAACGCCGGCTTCATGGTGGCCGAGCTGCTGGCCGGGCGGATGGGCGCGCGCTTCAAGGCGCACAAGTCCCGGGCGCAGGTGGTCGAGGGGCGGATCGGGCCGCCCGGTCCGGGCAGCCGCCGGGTGATCGTCGCCAAGCCGATGACGTTCATGAACCTGTCGGGCGGACCGACGACCGCGCTGCGCGACTTCTACAAGGTGCCGGTGGGCCATGTCATCGCGATTCACGACGAATTGGACATCGACTACGGCGCACTGAGGCTCAAACTCGGCGGCGGTGACAATGGCCACAACGGGCTGAAGTCGATCACCAAATCCGGGGGCCCGGATTACTTCCGGGTCCGTTTCGGCATCGGCCGTCCGCCGGGCCGGATGGATGTCGCGGCGTTCGTACTGAAGGACTTCTCCGCCGCTGAGCGCAGGGAGTTGGACTACTTCGTGGACCGTGCGGCCGACGCGGTCGAGACGCTCATCGTGGACGGCCTGGAGCGCGCGCAGGGCACGTACAACACCTGAACGGCTCTCGCGCGACTGTTCGGTTGGAGGTTGACCCGGGGCCCGGCGATGGCAAAGATCTACCGCCATGGCATCCACCGGCATCACCAAGCGCAGCCGTACGCGCCGGGCGGGCGAAAGCATGTACGGATTGCTGTTGCTCGCGAAGAACGTGGCGATGACACTCGTCGCCCTGCTGATCCTGGTGGCCGGGGTGTGGTCCTCCTGGAGCGACGCCAAGCCCACGATGCTGACCAAGGGGCTGGAGCGCGGCACCCTCACGGTCTCCCACTGCGACGACGACTGGTGCACCGGCCGGTTCACCCCCGGCTCCCGGGGCGGGGAGGCGCGGAAGCGCGTGCGGGTCGACGCGGCGGTCTCGGACGGGAAGGGCGAGCGGCTGCTCGTGGCCGTCAAGCCGGGCAAGGACGAGGTGGTGCGGACCGGCACGGCGGGCATCCTGCACGCCTGGGTGCCGTTCGGCGGCTCGCTGCTGCTGGCGTCGCTGGTCGTGGCGGGCGGGCTCCGGATGCGCCGTACGGCCTGGGGCCTGGGCCTCGCGGGCGCGGCGCTGCTGGGGGCGACCTTCGCCACGCTGACGTTCTGACGTCCTGACGCTCCGATGATGACGAGGCGGCGGCCCGCTCCCCGGGGGAGCGGGCCGCCGCCTCGTGCTGTCGCGGTGTTCAGCCGGTGTTGCGCAGGCCCGCCGCCACGCCGTTGACGGTGAGGAGCAGCGCCCGGGCGAGGACCGGGTCGGGCTCCTCGCCGCGCTCGCGTGCGGTGCGCTGCCGGTCGAGCAGGCTCACCTGGAGGTAGGAGATCGGGTCGAGGTAGGCGTCGCGGACGTGGAAGGTCTGCTTCAGGACCGGGTTGGAGTCGAGGAGTTCGGTCTCGCCGGTGATCCGCAGCACCTCCCGCACGGTCAGCTCGTGCTCCGCCCGGATGACGTCGAAGACGTGCTTCAGCTCGTCCGGGACCAGGGTGTCGACATAGTGCTGGGCGATCCGCAGGTCCGTCTTGGCGAGGGTCATCTCGACGTTGGACAGGAAGTTGCGGAAGAAGTGCCAGTGCTGGTGCATCTCGTCCAGCACTCCGTCGAGCCCGGCCTCGCGGGCGGCCTTGAGGCCGGAGCCGACGCCGAACCAGCCGGGGACGATCTGCCGGGACTGGGTCCAGCCGAAGACCCACGGAATGGCGCGCAGTCCGTCGAGGCCCGCGCCGGAGTCGGGGCGGCGGGACGGGCGCGAGCCGAGGTGGAGTTCGGCGAGCTGGTCGACGGGGGTGGAGGCGAAGAAGTACGCGGGCAGGTCGGGGTCGTCCACGAGGGTGCGGTAGGCGCCGTGGGCCGCGTCGGAGACCGTGTCCATCGCCGCGTCCCAGCGGGCGAGTGCCTCGTCCGACTGGCGCGGGGCGGTGTGCAGGGCCGACGCCTGGAGGGTCGCGGCGACCGTCAGCTCCAGGTTCTCGCGGGCGAGGGAGGGGACGAGGTACTTGTCGGAGATGACCTCGCCCTGCTCGGTGACCTTGATCTCGCCTTCGAGGGTGCCCCACGGCTGGGCGAGGATCGCGTCGTGGGTGGGGCCGCCGCCACGGCCGACGGTGCCGCCCCGGCCGTGGAAGAGGCGCAGCCGTACACCGTGCCGGTGGGCGACGTCGCGCAGCAGCCGCTGGGCGCGGTGGATCTCCCACTGGGAGGTGGTGATGCCGCCGAACTTCGAGGAGTCGGAGTAGCCGAGCATGACCTCCTGGACGTCGCCGCGCAGCGAGACGAGGCGCCGGTAGGAGGGGTCGGAGAGCATCTCGTCGAGAAGGTCGTCGGCGATCTTCAGCTCGTCGGTGGTCTCCAGCAGCGGCACGATGCCGATCTTGGCCCAGCCGCCGTGCAGGTCGATCAGGCCTGCCTCGCGGGCGAGGACGGCGGCGGCGAAGACGTCGTCCGAACCGGCGCACATGGAGATGATGTAGGACTCGACGATCTCGGGCCCGAAGCGCTCGAAGGACTCGCGGATGGTCTGGAAGACGCCCAGGGTCTTGGCTCCGGCGGCGTCCAGCGGCGCCGGGGAGGGCGCGAGCGGACGGCGCGAGCGCAGTTCCTTGGCGAGGAGCTTGCGCCGGTAGTCGCGGGGCATGTCCGCGTACCGCCAGGATTCCTCGCCGAGCCGGTCGAAGAGCTGGCCGAGGGCGTGGTGGTGGGCGTCGGCGTGCTCGCGTACGTCCATAGTGGCGAGCTGGAGGCCGAAGGCGGCGAGGGTGCGGATGGAGCGTTCGAGGCGGCCGTCGGCGATGAGGGCACCCCGGTGGGCACGCAGCGAGTCCTGGATGAGCTGCAGGTCCGCCAGCATCTCGGGGGTGCCGAGGTAGTCGCGGCCGGGGGTGTGCGGGGCGTCCTTGGCGAGGCGCTCGCGGGTGTTGACGAGCTTCTGCCGCATGCACGTGGCCTTGAGCCGGTAGGGCTCCTCGGCATTGAGCCGCTTGTAGCGCGGGCTGATCTCGGGCAGCAGCTCCAGGTCGCGCTGGAGGGAGGTGAGCAGCTCCTCGGAGGCGCCGGAGTTGCGGATGGAGCTGGAGAGGGCGGCCCGCAGGTCGTCGATGATCTCCAGGGCGTCGCTGATGCCGTGCTCGTGCTGGAGGATCAGCACCTCCCAGGTCACCTGGGGGGTGACGTTGGGGTTGCCGTCGCGGTCGCCGCCGATCCAGGTGCCGAAGGTGAGGGGGCGGGTGGTGGCGGGCAGCTCGATGCCGACCCGCTCCAGCTCGGCGGTGAGGTCCTCCAGGACGTCGCCGACGGCGTGGGCGTGCAGCTCGTCGAGGTAGTAGACGGCGTTGCGGGCCTCGTCGGCGGGCTCGGGGCGGACCACCCGCAGCTCGTCGGTCTGCCACAGCAGGTCGATGTTCTCGGCGAGGCGGAGGTCGGCGCGGCGGCTCTCGCCGCCGGCGGCGAGGGTGTCCAGCAGCTCGGCGATGCGGCGCAGCTTGTTCAGGACGGTGCGGCGGGCGGCCTCGGTGGGGTGGGCGGTGAAGACGGGGCGGACGCCCAGGTGCTCGACGGTCTGCCGCAGATGGCCGGGGTCGGCGTCCTTGAGCTGGTCGACGGTGCGGGCGAGGATGCCGCCCTCGGCGGCGCGCCGGGTGCTCAGCTCGCGGCTGCGGTGGACCTGCTCGGTGACGTTGGCCAGGTGGAAGTAGGTGGAGAAGGCGCGCACCAGCTTGGCGGCGGTGGGCAGGTCGGTGGTGCCGAGGAGTTCGGCGGCGGCTTCGCCGTCACTGCGGGTGAGGGCGCGGACACGCTCGACGAGGTCGAGGAGGTCGGGGCCCTCCTGTCGGACCAGGGTCTCGCCGAGGAGGTCACCCAGTCGGCGGATATCGGCACGAAGGGCGGCGTTGGTGTGGTCGGCACTGCTCACAGGTGCGGCTCCTTGCAGTGAACGGGGGTTCCTAGCGGGGGTGTGAGCCCCGCGCGGCTCGGCGCCGCAGGGCCCGCACCCGATGCTTTCGGCCATGTGCGGACCGCGCTGTCCGACGCCCCCAGGATAGGTGGCGTTCCCTCGGGGGAAACCAGAGCCCTCTTGCCCCGGTTCTCGGCCCTGCCATACTTACGTCGCCGTAGGTTACGCATCCGTAGCCCAGCCCCCGAGCCCCACGAGGGATTCCATGACTGCAAGCCCCGACGTGGCCCACGACGCGCCGAAGGCCCAGGAGACCCCGCTTCCCTCCGCCACGCTGGGCGGGGACAGCAAGCGTTCCATCGAACAGATCACCCTGCTGCTGTTCATCACCGTCCCGTTCGTCGCGCTGCTCGCGGCGATCCCTCTGGCCTGGGGCTGGGGGGTGAGTTGGCTGGATCTGGCCCTGATGGTGGCCATGTACTACATCGGCTGCCACGGCATCACGATCGGCTTCCACCGCTACTTCACCCATGGCTCGTTCAAGGCCAAGCGGCCACTGCGGATCGCGCTGGCGATCGCGGGCTCGCTGGCGGTCGAGGGGCCGCTGGTGCGCTGGGTGGCCGACCACCGCAAGCACCACAAGTTCTCCGACGCGGAGGGCGACCCGCATTCGCCGTGGCGGTACGGGGAGACCGTCCCGGCGCTGATGAAGGGGTTGTGGTGGGCACATATCGCATGGATGTTCGACGAGGAGCAGACGTCGCAGTCCAAGTACGCGCCGGATCTGATCAAGGACAGCACGGTCCGCAACATCTCCCGCCAGTTCGCGGCGTGGACGGTCGTGTCGCTGCTGCTGCCCGCCGCCATCGGCGGCCTGGTGACCTGGTCCTGGCAGGGCGCCGTGACCGCGTTCTTCTGGGGGTCGCTCGTCCGGGTGGCGCTGCTTCACCATGTGACCTGGTCGATCAACTCGATCTGCCACGCGGTGGGCAGGCGTCCGTTCAAGTCGCGTGACCGTTCGGGGAACGTGTGGTGGCTCGCGGTGCTCTCGTGCGGCGAGTCCTGGCACAACCTGCACCACGCCGATCCGACGTGCGCCCGGCACGGGGTGATGAAGGGCCAGCTGGACTCCAGCGCCCGGATCATCCGCTGGTTCGAGAAGCTGGGCTGGGCGTACGACGTCCGCTGGCCGAGCGCGGAGCGGATCGACTCCCGCCGTAAAGAGGCTCCCGCCGAAGCGGCATGATAGAGGGCGTGGAGACCGACAGTAATACCAGCGGCAGCAAGGACCGGACGGCCCGGGCCGTCCGGTCCTCCGGATCATCCGGCCCCCGGCGGCCCCGCCGGGTACGGATGACCGGCAAGGAGCGCCGGGAACAGCTGCTGGACATCGGTCGGGCGCTCTTCGCCGAACGGGGCTTCGAGGGCACCTCGGTCGAGGAGATCGCGGCGAAGGCCGGGGTGTCCAAGCCGGTGGTGTACGAGCACTTCGGCGGCAAGGAAGGGCTGTACGCGGTCGTCGTGGACCGTGAGATGCGGCGGATGCTGGACATGGTGACCACGTCGCTGACCGCGGGCCATCCACGGGAGCTGTGCGAGCAGGCCACGTTCGCCCTGCTGGACTACATCGAGGAGTACACGGACGGCTTCCGGATTCTCGTCCGTGACTCCCCCGTCGCCCAGTCGACCGGCACCTTCGCCTCACTGATCAGCGATATCGCCACCCAGGTGGAGGACATCCTGGGCCTGGAGTTCAAGGCCCGCGGCTTCGACGCCAAGCTCGCCCCGCTGTACGCCCAGGCCCTGGTGGGGATGGTCGCGCTGACCGGACAGTGGTGGCTGAACGTCCGCAAGCCGAAGAAGTCCGAGGTGGCGGCGCATCTGGTGAACCTGGCCTGGCACGGGCTGGACGGTCTGGAGCCGAAGCCGCGGCTGATAGGCCACCGCAAGGCCTAGCCGGGCTTGCGGGCCACGGCGAAGATGCGGCGGAACGGGAAGGCCGTGCCGTACGCGGCCGGCGGGTAGGCCTCGCGGAGCAGCGCGGCGTATTCGGCGAGGAAGCGCTCGCGGGCGTCCGGGTCGTCGGCGAGGGCGGTGAGGACGGGGCGCAGGGCGGTGCCCTTCGTCCAGTCGAGCACCGGGTCGTCTCCGGTGAGGACCTGGACGTACGTGGTCTCCCAGACGTCGGCGTCGCAGCCCAGCGCGGTGAGCCGGTCGAGGTAGTCGAGCGGGTCCAGCGCGGAGGCGGGGCTGCGCAGGGCGTCGGCGAGGCGGTCGCGCCAGTGCGGGGCGGCGCACAGGTCGCGCAGCAGGGTGTGGCTGGGGGCGCCGAAGTTGCCGGGGAGCTGGAACGCGAGGGTGCCGCCGGGGCGCAGCGCGGCGAGCCAGGCGGGGAAGGCGTCGGCGTGGCCGGGCATCCACTGGAGCGCGGCGTTGGAGACGATGAGGTCGTAACGCTCGTCCGGCCGCCAGCCCAGTGCGTCGGCGGTGCGGAAGTCGAGGCGGCCGCCGCCGGTGGTGGGTCCGGCGAGCGGCCGGGCCTCGGCCAGCATGTCGGCGGAGCTGTCGAGGCCGGTGATGTGGGCGTCGGGCCAGCGGTCGAAGAGCAGGACGGTGACGTTCCCGGGGCCGCAGCCGAGGTCGGCGATGCGGGGCGGGCGGCCGGGTTCCGCCGGGAGCGACGGGATCTGGGCGAGGAGATCGCGGAACGGGCGGGCGCGGTGGCCGGAGTGGCGGAGGTACTGGGCCGGGTCCCAGTGGGGTGACGTACGCATGGCGGAGTCCCTTGAGCGGGTACGGTCGGTACGGTCGACAGGAGCAGGCTTTACCGTCCTCCACAGTGTCTCTTGATGTCAAGAGACTTCATGTCGACAGACCTACTACACTGATCGTCATGGACGACGAGGTCGATCGACTGGTGGCGGCATGGCGTCGGGAACGCCCCGACCTCGACGTCGAACCGCTCGAAGTGCTCAGCCGGGTCAGCCGGCTCGCGCGCCATCTCGACCGGGCACGGCGCATCGCGTTCAGCGAGCACCAGCTGGAGTCCTGGGAGTTCGACGTGCTGACCTCGCTGCGGCGGGCCGGGACCCCCTACCAGCTCTCCCCCGGGCAGCTGTTGACCCAGACGCTGGTCACCTCGGGCACCATGACCAACCGCATCGACCGGCTGGCGAAGAAGGGCCTGGTCGAGCGGCTGCCCGACCCCAGCGACCGGCGCGGAGTGCTGGTCCGGCTCACCGCGGAGGGGCGCGACCGCGCCGACCAGGCGCTGGCCGGGCTGCTGGATCACGAGCGCGCCATCCTCGCCGAGCTGTCCCAGGCCCAGCGCGCCGAACTGGCGGCGCTGCTACGCCAGCTGACCGCCCCGTTCGACAATTTCCCCGGCTAGGTCGACCGGGCCGACGCCCGCCCGCCGGGCCAGCGCCACGGCGGCCAGCGTGGAGTGCACGCCCAGCTTGCCCAGCACGTTCTGCATATGGGTGCGGACCGTGTGCGGGGACAGGAACAGCCGCTCGGCCACCGCCTTGCGGCCGAGCCCGGCCACCATGCAGCGCAGCACTTCCCGCTCACGCGGCGTCAGCGATTCGACCAGCCGCTCGCTCTCGGTGCGGTGCTTACGGGCCGCCGTCAACTCCCGCAGTACGCCGGTGAGCAGCGCGGGCGGCAGATGCGTCTCGTCCCGCAGGACTCCCCGGATCACGGCGAGCAGCCGGACCAGCGAACAGTCCTTGGCCACCCAGCCGGACGCCCCGGCCTGCAGGGCCGCCGCGGCCCGGCGCGGATCGTCGCGCTCGGCCAGCACCACGGTGTGCACCCCCGGCTGGGCGGTGCGCACACCGCCGACCAGCGCTATGCCGTCGGGTAACCGCCCGTTGCCGCGCCCCGGCGGGCCCGATCCCAGGCCGCCGCCGTGGGCCGCCTCGGCCGGTACGGCCTGCGGTGCGTGAACCGGCTCCCCGGCCAGGGAGCCCAAGTCGGCGTCGATCAGCAGAACGTCGAAGCGGCGCCCCTCGGCCACTCCTCGCTCCAGACAGCGCAGCGCCGCCGGGCCGCTTCCGGCCGCCGCCACGTCCACGTCCTGTTCCGCCGCGAGGGCGGCGGCCAGTGACTCGGCGAAAATGCGATGATCATCGACAACCAGAACCCGAATACGTGCCACGGAACCCCCCACGTCGCCGGATACACCCGGATACCCCGAGAACCAGTACGGGTACGGCGCCCGGGAAAGGGATCGCCGCAACCGCACGGCCGCCGCCGTGCTGAGATCGCTACCCCACCCCGGGCGTCGTACCTGACTGTCTCGCCCCCTGATACACGTCGGCCCCCACCGACGCGGTACTCAGCGTAAGGCCGGGGTCCACCATCCGGAGCGGATGAGCGAAAGTGCCCGGCCTCGCCTGTTTACGGTGGTCTTTGTGTTCACTCTTGGGGAGTAAAGAGACCGATAACGGCGAAAATTGATCGCTCAACGGCTGAAGGCAGCGAGGCGGCCCGGAGCGCCCACAGGCCCTCTCCTCCGGTTACAGCCGCCGGGCGCCCGCGCTCGGGACCGCCGGGAAGATCCGCGGCGCCCGGTGTCCGGCGGCGGCGAAGGCCTCGGTGACGGCCTTGGCCACCGCATCCGCGTCCGCCACCTCGACCAGGACGATCGCCGAGCCGCCGAAGCCGCCGCCGGTCATCCGCGCGCCGAGCGCGCCCGCCGCGCATCCCGACTCGACCACGAGGTCCAGTTCGGGGCAGGAGATCTCGAAGTCGTCGCGGCACGAGGCGTGTCCGGCGGTCAGGACCGGGCCGATGGCCCGGGTGTCGTCCGCGTCCAGCCGCTCGATGACCTCCCGCACCCGCTGGTTCTCCGTCACCACATGGCGCACCCGGCGGCGCACGGTGTCGTCCACGCCGAGCGAGGCGAGATCCTTAAGGGCCGTCTCCAGGCGCTCGGCGGGCACATCGCGCAGCGCGGGCACGCCGAGCGCCCGCGCGGCCGACTCGCACGCGGCGCGCCGGTTGGCGTACGCGCCGTCGCCCAGCTCGTGCTTCACCCGGGTGTCCACGACGAGCAGCCGCAGCCCCTTGGCCGCGAGGTCGAACGGCACCTGCCGCTGGGTGAGGTCGCGGGCGTCGAGGAAGAGCGCATGGCCCTCGGTGCAGCAGGCGGAGGCCGTCTGGTCCATGATCCCGCAGGGCACGCCGACGAAGTCGTTCTCCGCGCGCTGGCACAGCTGGGCGATGTGCTGCGGGGCGAGCCCCAGCCCGTACAGATCGCTGAGCGCGGTGGCGGTCACCACCTCCAGCGCGGCGGACGAGGACAGCCCGGCGCCGGTGGGCACCGTCGACTCGTAGTGCAGGTCCGCCCCGCCGGCCGCGGCGCCGGAGAGCAGCCCCTCCTCGCGCAGCACCCACACCACGCCCGCCGGGTACGCGGCCCAGCCGCCGCGGTCGCCGCCCGCCGCGACCGGGGCCAGCTCGTCGACGCGCAGCTCGACGACCCCGCCCGGGGCGTCGCCGGAGTGGACGCGCAGCTTCCCGTCGGTGCGCGGCGAGGCGGCCGCGCGGCACGTATGCGGCAGGGCGAGCGGCATCACGAAGCCGTCGTTGTAGTCGGTGTGCTCACCGATCAGGTTGACCCTGCCCGGCGCCGCCCACACGCCCTCCGGGTCGGTCCCGTAGACCTCCCGGAACCCCGCCGATACGTCGCTCACTCGCTGTCCCCTCTCCCTTTGTTCCCATCGTCCGCGGCCGGGCGGCCGCGCACGGCGCCATTCAACCGCTCAGCCGATCAGTGCGCGCGCCGCGCGAACTCCCACGCGTCCGCGACGATGCCCTTCAGGTCGGCGCGGCTCGGCTGCCAGCCGAGGCGCTCCTTGGCGCGCTCGGCCGAGGCCACCAGCACGGCCGGGTCGCCGCCCCGGCGGCCGGCGACGACCTCGGGGATCGGGTGGCCGGTGACCTGGCGCACGGTCTCGACGACTTCGCGGACGGAGAAGCCGTTGCCGTTGCCGAGGTTGCAGATCAGGTGCTCGCCCTCGGCCGCCGCACCCAGGGCCAGCAGATGGGCGTCGGCCAGGTCGGCGACGTGGATGTAGTCGCGGACGCAGGTGCCGTCGGGGGTCGGGTAGTCGTCGCCGAAGACGGAGATCGCCTCGCGGCGGCCCTGCGCGACCTGGAGCACCAGCGGGATCAGGTGCGACTCGGGGTCGTGGCGCTCGCCGTACGCCCCGTAGGCGCCCGCGACGTTGAAGTACCGCAGGGAGACCGCGGCCAGGCCGTGCGCGGCGCACTCCCCGCTGATCATGTGGTCGACGGCAAGCTTGGTGGCGCCGTACGGGTTGGTCGGCGCGGTCGCGACGTCCTCGGTGATCGGGACCTCGTCCGGTTCGCCGTAGGTGGCGGCGGTGGAGGAGAAGACGAGGGTGCGCACCCCCGCTTCCCGCATCGCCGCGAGCAGTGCGGTGGTCCCGCCGACGTTGTTGACCCAGTACTTCTCCGGGTTGACGACGGACTCGCCGACCTGCGAGTACGCGGCGAAGTGCAGCACGCCGTCGTACGAGGCGTCGAGCCACTTGGCGGCGTCCTGGATGCGGCCCTCGATGAACTCCGCGCCCGCCGGAACGCCCTCGCGGTGCCCGGTGGACAGGTCGTCCAGGACGGTCACCCGGTGCCCGGCCTCCAGCAGATGCGCGGCGACCACGCTGCCGACATAACCGGCACCGCCTGTGACCAGGTACTTCTTCTGCTGCGCATTGCTCACTTGCTCGCTACCTCTCGCAGTCGCTCGGCCGCGGCCTCCGGCGGCACATCGTTGATGAACACATTCATGCCGGATTCGGAACCCGCGAGAAACTTCAGCTTGCCGGAAGTGCGGCGGATGGTGAAAAGCTCGAGGTGAAGTGCGAATTCCTCCCGGTCCGCACGGTTCACCGCCGCCCCCTTGCCGAACGGCGCCTGATGCCAGGCGGCGATATACGGCGTGGGCGGCTCCCCCTCCCCGAAAATCCGGTCGAAGCGCTTCAAGAGTTCCAGATAGAGCTGTGGAAACTCTGTGCGCGCGGCGTCGTCCAGCGCGGTCAGGTCCGGGACCCGGCGCTTGGGGTAGAGGTGCACCTCGTACGGCCAGTGCGCGGCGTACGGGACGAAGGCGGTCCAGTGCTCGCCGTCGAGGACGACGCGCCGCCCGTCGGAAAGTTCCTCGGCGACCACATCATCGAACAGATTCCGGCCGGTCCGCTCGCGGTGCTCGGCGAGGGAGCGGAGCATCAGCCGGGTGCGCGGGGTCGGAAAGGGATAGCCGTAGATCTGGCCGTGCGGATGGCCGAGGGTGACGCCGATCTCCCGGCCGCGGTTCTCGAAGCAGAACACCTGCTCGACGGAGGGGAGTTGGGCCAGCTCGGCGGTCCGGTCGGTCCAGGCGTCGAGCACCAGGGCGGCCTGTTCGGCGGTGAGATCGGCGAAGGAGGCGTCGTGGTCGGAGGTGAAGCAGACGACCTCGCACCGCCCCGCGTCACCGGCCAGCGAGGGGAAGCGGTTCTCGAAGACGGCGACGTCGTAGTCGGCGGCCGGGATCTCGCTGAGCCGCCCGTCGCGCGAGGGGCACAGCGGGCATTCGTCGGCCGGCGGGAGGTAGGTGCGCCCCTGGCGGTGGGAGGCGACGGCCACGTCGTCGCCGAGGAGACGGTCGTGGCGGATCTCGGAGCGGGTCGCTATGGGGTCGAGCGGCCGCTGGTCGACGGCGTCGCGCACCGCGTCATCGCGCGCGTCGTAGTAGATCAGCTCGCGTCCGTCCGCGAGCCGCGTCGCCGTCTTCTTCACGTCCGCCAGCTCCCTGTCAGCTTCACCCAACACAACTAAACATAATGAATCACAAGCCAACAGTGGCGTCAATGCACGAGGAAGGCGTCCCGATAAAGCAGGATAATTCGCATGCGCTCTCTGGCAGCGGGTCTCCGGCTCCCCACCAATGCCCTCGATTACACGATTCTGATCCTGTACTTCGCCGTCGTACTCGGCGTCGGATTCGCCGCCAGACGAAGTGTGAAGACCAGCCTGGACTTCTTTCTCTCCGGCCGGTCGCTGCCCGCGTGGGTCACCGGTCTCGCCTTCGTCGCCGCGAATCTGGGCGCCCTGGAGATCCTGGGAATGGCGGCCAACGGAGCCCAGTACGGCGTCTACACCGTGCACTGGTACTGGGTGGGCGCCATTCCGGCCATGGTCTTCCTCGGCCTGGTGATGATGCCGTTCTACTACGGCTCCAAGGTCAGATCGGTGCCCGAATTCCTGCTGCACCGCTACGGGCCGTCCTCCCATCTGCTCAGCTCGATCATCTTCTCCGTGGCGTCCGTGCTGATCGCGGGCGTCAACCTCTACGCGATGGCCATCGTCGTCGAGGCGCTGCTCGGCTGGCCGCAGTGGGTCGCCATCGTCGTCGCCGGGCTGTTCGTCCTCGCGTACATCACCCTGGGCGGGCTCTCCTCGGCGATCTACAACGAGGTGCTGCAGTTCTTCGTCATCCTCGCCGCGCTCATCCCGCTCACCATCGTCGGCCTCAAGCGCGTCGGCGGCTTCGGCGGGCTCAAGGACTCCCTGGAGGCGTCCCACGGCCCGAATTTCACCTCCGCGTGGGGCGGCACCGGCATCGGCTCGGACAATCCGCTGGGCGCCAACTGGCTGACCATCGTGCTCGGCCTCGGCTTCTGCCTGAGCTTCGGCTACTGGACGACCAACTTCGCCGAGGTGCAGCGCGCGCTGTCCGCCAAGAACCTCTCGGCCGCCCAGCGCACCCCGCTGATCGCCGCCTTCCCCAAGATGTTCATCCCGCTGATCGTGGTGGTCCCGGGGCTGATCGCCCTGGTCCTCGCGCCGGGCATCGGCTCCACGAAGAGCGGGCTGCAGTACAACGACGCGATCCCGCTGCTGATGAGCGAGCTGCTCCCCAACGGCGTGCTGGGCGTGGCGGTGACCGGGCTGCTCGCCGCCTTCATGGCGGGCATGGCGGCCAACGTCTCGTCCTTCAACACGGTCTTCACCAACGACATCTGGCGCGCGTACATCAGGAGGGGCCGCGCGGACGAGTACTACCTGCTGACGGGGCGGGTGGTGACCGCGATCGGGGTGGTGGCCGGGATGGGGACGGCGTTCATCGCGTCCTCGTTCAGCAACATCATGAACTACCTGCAGACCCTGTTCTCGTTCTTCAACGTGCCGCTGTTCTGCGTCTTCATCATCGGGATGTTCTGGCGGCGGGCCACCGCCCCGGCCGGGTTCTGGGGGCTGCTCTCCGGCACCGTCGCCGCGATGATCAATTACTTCTGGCTCTACAAGGCGGGCGTCATCTCCATCCCCAGCGACCAGGGCGCCAACTTCGTCTCCGCCATCGTGGCGTTCGTCGTCGGCGGGGTGGTGATGGTCGCGATCACACCGTTCACCCGGCCCAAGCCGGAGCGGTCGCTGGCCGGTCTGGTCTACGGAACCACCGCCCCGGGCGTGGCCGAACCCGCGGCGCCCGGCGACGAGGCCTGGTACCGCCGCCCGGCCCTGCTGGGCTGGGGCGCGATCGTCCTCGCGGCGCTGTGCTACATCCCGTTCTCCCTGTGACCCGTCCTGGTCACACGTCCTGTGACCCTCCTGCGGATAAGGAAACCGCGCCATGAGCGACGAGTACGAGTACCGGCACGAGGTCGAGGAGCTGGAGGGGAGGTCGGCGACCGCCGCCCGGCTCTTCGACGTACGGCGCATCATCGGCGGGCTGTTCGTGATCTACGGGATCATCGTCACGATCGCCGGTGTCACCGCCTCGGAGGCGGACCTGAGAAAGGCCGAGGACATCAACATCAACCTGTGGACGGGCGTGTGCATGCTCGTCCTCGGCCTGCTCTTCCTGCTCTGGATGAAGCTCAGGCCGCTGCCCGCGCCGCACCCCGCCCCCGAGCAGGGCCCCGCCCGGCCCGGGGACGACGCGTCAGAAGGGCCTTAGGGAGCGGCGCCGTGGCGCGTGGCCACCCGGTCCAGCAGACCGGTGCGCGCCGCCAGCGCCGCCGCTTCCAGCCGGGACCCCACCCCGAGCTTCATCAGCACCCGCTGCACATGGGTGCGCGCCGTGCTGGGCGCGATCCCCATGCCCGCGGCGATCAGCCGGGTGTCCTCGCCCTCCGCGACCCGCATGAGCACCTCCACCTCGCGCGGGGTCAGCATGCGCAGCAGCCGGGCCCCCTCGTCGTCCGGCTGGGCCGCGGGGTTGAGCAGCTCCGCGAACGCCCCCTGCAGCAGCTGCGGGGCCACCGCCGCCTCGCCCGCGCGCGCCTTCAGCATGGCGCGCTCGACGCCCTCGATCCGCTCGTCGTGCCGGACATAGCCGGAGGCGCCCGCGGCGAAGGCGGCGGCGATGCCGCGCGGATTCGGCACCGGCCCGAGCACCACGACCGCGACCTGTGGCCGCTCCTTCTTGATCCGCACGACCGGTTCGAACACGCCCGGATCGGCGGGTGCCGCCGTACCCAGCAGACACACCTCCGGTGCCCGGCTCACCACCAGCTCCGCCGCTCCCGCGCTCGGCGCGGCCGCGGCGAGCACCCGGTGCCCGCGCAGCTTCAACGCCGAGGCGAGGGCCTCCGCGAGCAGGCGGTGGTCATCGACCACCATGAGTCGCACGCCCATGAGTTTCCCCCCTTTGCCCCGGGAAGCTACACGCTTGTTCGACGTTGCGCGCCCCTTACCCGGAAGAAGCCCCCCGGAATGCCGAAATCCCGCCCATGTACGCCTACTTGACATCTCATTGGCGTCCGAAACAGACCGATGTGGCCTGCCCCGAGGGCGGTTCCGATCATGGAGAAAAACGGCGGCGGCCCCGCCCGTACGGTGCGTACGGGCGGGGCCGCCGAGGGCGTGCGCCGGGCGCTGTCAGCTGCCGTAGATGAGGGCCAGCGGGTCGTCCTTGTCGTACGAGCCCGAGGGCTTGTCGGCGTAGACGGTGCTCATGTACAGCCGCTGATCGGAGTAGATGATCTCCGAGTAGCT
This sequence comes from Streptomyces sp. NPDC005962, assembly GCF_040629205.1. Lineage (NCBI taxonomy): Bacteria > Bacillati > Actinomycetota > Actinomycetes > Kitasatosporales > Streptomycetaceae > Streptomyces > Streptomyces sp. NPDC005962. Next base: position 77,617 of record NZ_JBEXVE010000026.1, read on the forward strand.
GGGGCTGAACTTCGACTCCATCTCCCCTTCGGCGCCCGGGTTCTGCAGCAGCTTCGCCTTCGCGTACGACTTGGGGTCGATGCGCCAGACGGCGCCGCCCTCGTCGTAGGTGCTCTCCTGGTAGGCGAGCACGAAGCCGTCCTTGTCGAGCCCGAGCGGGGTCATCGCGGCGCGCTTGACCCCGTCCGCCTTGCCGATGGGCTTGCCGGTGGACAGGCTGAACGCCACGATCTCGTTGGCGGTGGTGGTGCTGTCGTAGCTGTTGCGGTCCTCCGAGCCCAGGAAGAGGGCGTCGGACGACTTGCTGATGGCCAGCTGGCGGCAGCCCTCGACGCTGGTCGAGGGGCACTTGGACTGGTACTTGCCGTTCTCGGTGCTGATCTTGGCGCGCACCGTACCGGTCTTGGCGCTGTCGTCGATGGCCAGGAAGTCGGAGACCCCGGAGCCGGTCGAGTCGCCCGCGTCGAGCCCGATCACCAGCGGATCGGCGGACGCGATGTGCACGTACTCCATGCCCTGCGACACCTTGTACTCGGACTTCACCGCGCCCGTCTTCGGGTTCAGCGTCTGAATCCGGATCTGCGGGTTGTCGTAGTCGCCGCACTGGCGCACCGCGACCAGCTTGGTGTCGCCCCCGCCGTAGCCGCGGTCCTCGCAGTCACCGGTGGACTGCGGCTTCCACAGCTGCTTGCCCGACGTCGACCAGGCCGCGCCGCCGCTGGTGCCGCCCGCGGCGACCGTACCGCCGCCGAGGGTCACCTCGTCGAAGGAGACCTTCTCGTCGCCGTCGCCGACGTCCCGGTGCCAGCGCATCTTGCCGTTCTTCAGGTCCAGCAGCGCGACCTGGTTGCAGCTGGGGTACTTGTCCTCCTTGGAGGGCTTGGCCTCCTCGTAGAGGACCGCGGTCAGACCGTCCTTGTTGACGTGGTCCGAGGACCAGCAGACCGCACCGGCCAGCGGGATCGACCACTTCGCGGAGCCGCCGTCCAGCGGATAGCCGTCGATCTTGTAGACCCCGGCCTTCACGAAGGTGTCGTCAGTGGCCCACATGCCGTCGACCGTGACCTGGTCGTCGACCTTCGGCATGGGGAGCTTGTTGACCAGCCGGGCGTTGACCGTCTTCGGGGCGGGCTTGTTCTTGGTGCCGCCGGTGCTGCCGCTGGTGCTGCTCTGGGTCTGCTTGCCGTTGTCGTCGGCCTGGTTGTTCTTGTCGTCGCCGCTGGTGGCGAACCATATGCCGCCGCCGATGACCAGGGCGACCGCGACCACCGCGCTGACGATGACCACCATCCGCTGCCTGGACCGGCCGCCGCCGGGGCCGCCGCCCTGGCCCGGGCCGCCGGGGTACTGGGGCTGGGGCGGGTAGCCGTAGCCCTGCTGGCCGCCGTACTGCTGCTGCCCGTACGGTGACTGCCCGTACTGCTGCTGGCCGTACGGCTGCTGCCCGTACGGGGACGGGATGCCCGCCGCCTGGGTGGGTTCCGCGTGCACCGACTGCCCCGGGTAGCCGTAGCCGCCCGCGCCCTGCGGGGGCGTCTGCGGCGGCGGGCCGGGGGGCGGCGGAGGCACGACGGGTGGCTGATTCGGATAGCCGTAACCCGGGGGGTCCTGCGGAGCGCCGAAACCGCCCTGCGGCGGCTGGTTGGGCGGCGGAGGCGGTTGTGACATGGGTATTCCTTTGCGGGCGAGCCCATGCGCCGATTCGGCCTCCCCCGCGATCCCGGCGGCCAAACCCCGCCAGGAAGGAGCGAATCGGACATGCGACCCGCCAGTGAGCACCAGGTAAGGCGGGAGTTCTTTCTATCACCCGGTCATGACAAGCCACGGGCCGGTCACAGGCTCATGAAGCAGCTGAGACCGGCCCGTGACGCGACTGTTGCTCACGCGTCGTCGGCCAGTTCCAGCCAGCGCGTCTCCAGGTCGTCCCGCTCCCCCGTCAGCTCCCGCAGCTTGGAATCCAGCTCGGCGACCCGGGCGAAGTCCGTGGCGTCCTCGGCGATCCGGGCGTGCAGCGTGGACTCCTGCTCACTGATGCGGTCCAGCCGCCGCTCGATCTTCTGGAGTTCCTTCTTCGCGGCACGCTGCTCGGCCGCCGACCGCTGCGGCGGCTGTCCGTCGGACGGCACCTCCGCGGCCTTCTGCTTGCCGGAGCCGCCGGACGCGGCGGGGGACGGCGCCGTGGCCAGCGCCCGCTGGCGCCGCTCCAGGTACTCGTCCACCCCGCGCGGGAGCATGCGCAGCGTGGCGTCGCCCAGCAGGGCGAGCACCCGGTCCGTGGTGCGCTCCAGGAAGTACCGGTCGTGGCTGATGACCACGAGCGAGCCCGGCCAGCTGTCGAGCACGTCCTCCAGCTGGGTCAGGGTCTCGATGTCCAGGTCGTTGGTCGGCTCGTCCAGGAACAGCACATTGGGCTCGTCCATCAGCAGCCGCAGGATCTGCAGCCTGCGCCGCTCACCGCCGGACAGGTCGCCGACCGGCGTCCACTGCTTCTCCTTGGTGAAGCCGAACTTCTCGCACAGCTGGGAGGCGGTCATCTCCTTGCCCTTGCCCAGCTCGACGCGCTGCCGGATCTGCTCGACGGCCTCCAGGACGCGCAGGGTCCGTTCGAGTTCGGTGACCTCCTGCGAGAGGTAGGCGAGCTTCACGGTCTTGCCGACCGTGATCCGGCCCGCCGCGGGCTGCTCTTCGCCCTCGCTGCGCTCGGCCTCGGCCAGCGCGCGCAGCAGCGACGTCTTGCCCGCGCCGTTCACGCCGACCAGGCCGATGCGGTCGCCGGGGCCCAGCTGCCAGGTCAGATGCTTGAGCAGCATCTTCGGCCCGGCGGTGACGGTCACGTCCTCCAGCTCGAAGACGGTCTTGCCGAGGCGGGAGTTGGCGAACTTCATCAGCTCGGCGCTGTCGCGCGGCGGCGGGACGTCCTCGATCAGGGCGTTCGCCGCCTCGATGCGAAAGCGCGGCTTGCTGGTGCGGGCCGGGGCGCCGCGGCGCAGCCAGGCCAGCTCCTTGCGCATCAGGTTCTGCCGCTTGGCCTCCTCGGTGGCGGCGATGCGCTCGCGCTCGGCCCGGGCGAAGACGTAGTCGCTGTAGCCGCCCTCGTACTCGTGCACCGCGCCGCGCTGCACGTCCCACATGCGGGTGCAGACCTGGTCCAGGAACCAGCGGTCGTGGGTGACCACCACCAGCGCGGAGCGGCGGGCCCGCAGATGACGGGCGAGCCAGGAGATGCCCTCGACGTCGAGGTGGTTGGTCGGCTCGTCGAGGACGACCAGGTCCTGCTCGGCGATCAGCAGCTGGGCGAGCGCGATACGGCGCCGCTCGCCGCCGGACAGCGGACCGATGACGGTGTCCAGGCCCTGTGGGAAGGCGGGCAGGTCGAGCCCGCCGAACAGCCCGGTGAGGACGTCCCGGATCTTGGCGTTACCCGCCCACTCGTGGTCGGCGAGGTCGCCGATCACCTCGTGCCGGACGGTGGCGGCGGGGTCGAGCGAATCGTGCTGCGTCAGCACGCCGAGGCGCAGCCCCCCGTTGTGGGTGACGCGGCCGTCGTCGGCGGGCTCGAGCTTGGCGAGAATCCGGATGAGCGTGGTCTTCCCGTCCCCATTACGGCCGACGACGCCGATCCGGTCCCCCTCGTTGACCCCGAGGGACACCCCGTCCAGCAGTGCACGGGTGCCGTACACCTTGCCGACGGCTTCGACGTTGACCAAGTTGGTGACCATCACACTCCAGATACGCGGATCGACCGACGTCCCAGGGTAGTCGCGTCGGCCGACGCGTACGCCGGGCGGGCTGTCCGCCCGGCTTTTATGCCCGGCTCCTGTGCCCGGCTCTGATGTCCGGCTCTTATGACGTGATGACCGCTGCCCCGGCCGCCGGGCCGGACGCCGTCCGTACGGTGCGGCAGGTGCCGGAAGCCGCCAGCGCGGTGGCCACGGCCCGGGCGGCCTCCGCACCCTTCGCCAGGAACGCGCAGGTCGGGCCGGAGCCGGAGACCAGCGACGCGAGCGCGCCCGCGTCCGCGCCCGCGCGCAGCGTCTCGGCGAGCGCCGGGCGCAGGGACAGCGCGGCGGGCTGCAGATCGTTGGCCACGGCGGCGGCCAGCGCGGTCGGGTCCCCGGTGCGCAGCGCCGTGAGCAGCGCCTCCGACGGCTCGGGGTCGGGGATGGTCGCGACGGTAGCGCCCGCCCCGGTCTCCTCCCGGAGCCGGTCGCACTCCTGGTAGACGGCCGGGGTGGACAGCCCGCCGTCCGCGACCGCGAAGACCCAGTGGAACGTGCCGCCCGTCTCCAGCGGCGTCAGCAGCTCCCCCCGGCCCCGGCCGAGGGCCGCCCCGCCGACCAGGCTGAACGGGACGTCGCTGCCCAGGTCGGCGCAGAGCGCGAGGAGTTCGGCACGGCTCGTCTCCGTCCCCCACAGCGCGTCGCACACCAGCAGGGCCCCGGCGGCGTCCGCGCTGCCGCCCGCCATGCCGCCCGCGACGGGGATGTCCTTGGCGATGTGCAGGTGGACGTCCGGGGCGAGGCCGTGGTGTGCGGCGAGGGCGATCGCCGCGCGGGCGGCGAGGTTGCTGCGGTCGGCGGGGACCTGCGCGGCATCGGCCCCCTCGACGGTGATACGGAGGGTTTCGGCCGGGGTGGCCGTGACCTCGTCGTGGAGCCCTACGGCGAGGAAGACGTTGGCCAGGTCGTGAAAGCCGTCGGGGCGCAGGCCGCCGACCGCGAGCTGAACGTTGACCTTCGCGGGGACGCGGGCGGTCACGGAACGGGACACGGGGCTCCTCGGTGAGTTGCGGTGATCCGGCCCGCCCATTGTCCCGCCCCCACCGCCGACGCCTACGGCGGGCCAGCCGCTCGCCCCCGTGCAGGGCCTGGGGCGGAGATGCCCCAGCCCCTCCGGCGTTTGAAGAGCAGGGTCCAGGGGCGGAGATGCCCCACCCTCAGCCCCTCCGGCGTTTGAGGAGCGGGGGCCGGGGCTGAGCCCCGGTTTCGGGAAGGGGCGGGGTGGGGGCTAAGCCCGCCGCAGGCGCCCCGAGGGTCCCGGGGTGGGGTCAGGGGGTGGGGGTTTGTTCGGCGATCGCGATGAAGTCCTCCACCGTCAGGGACTCGCCGCGGGCCTGGGGGGAGATGCCTGCCGCCGTCAGGGCGGCTTCGGCGGCGGCCGCGGAGCCCGCCCAGCCGGACAGCGCGGCGCGCAGCGTCTTGCGGCGCTGGGCGAAGGCGGCGTCGACGACGGCGAAGACCTGGTCGCGGGAGGCGGTCGTCGCGAGGGGTTCGGCGCGGCGGGTCAGGGAGACGAGGCCGGAGTCGACGTTCGGGGCGGGCCAGAAGACGCTGCGGCCGATCGCGCCCGCGCGCTTGACGTGGGCGTACCAGGCGGCCTTGACCGAGGGCACACCGTAGACCTTGGAGCCGGGCGGGGCGGCCAGGCGGTCGGCGACCTCGGACTGCACCATCACCAGGGTGCGCTCGATGGTGGGGAAGCGGGCGAGCATGTGGAGCAGGACGGGGACGGCCACGTTGTACGGGAGGTTTGCGACGAGGGCGGTCGGCGCGGGCCCCGGCAGGTCGGTGAGGCGCAGCGCGTCGGCGTGGACGAGCGTGAAGCGGTCGGCGCGCCCGGGCAGCCGGGCGGCCACCGTGGCCGGGAGCGCGGCGGCCAGTACGTCGTCGATCTCGACCGCGGTGACCCGGTCGGCGGCCTCCAGCAGGGCCAGGGTCAGGGAGCCAAGACCGGGGCCGACCTCGACGACGACATCGTCGGGCCGCACCTCGGCGGTGCGCACGATCCGGCGCACCGTGTTGGCGTCGATGACGAAGTTCTGGCCGCGCTGCTTGGTGGGGCGTACGCCGAGGCGGGCCGCGAGGTCGCGGATGTCGGCGGGGCCCAGCAGGGCGTCGGTGGTGCCGGGGTCGGTGGAGCTCACCGGGGAAGTTTACGGGGCGGGGGCGGCGCCGTTCACTGGCGCAGCTTCTGGCCGCAGTGCGGCCAGGGCGCGGAGCCGCGCTGGACGTACAGCTTCTTGGCCCGGAAGGTCTGCTCGGCGGGGGGCGCCTCCTGGGGGCTGCCGTGGCCGCCGAGGGCCTGCCAGGTCTGGCGGTCGAGCTGGTAGAGCCCGCCGTAGCGGCCGGAGCTGTCGACGGCACCGGGGCGGCCGCCGGATTCGCAGTGCGCCATGGCCTGCCAGTTGAGCCGCTCGGCTCCGGCGACGGCGGTGGGCGGGGTCATGGTGCCGACCCGCACGATCCGGGCCACGGGCGCCCGGACGGTCTCGGTGCGCACCTTTCTGGGCCGCTGCCGTACGCCGTTGACGGTGCGCACCCGGTAGATGGTGCGCAGGGTGCCGGGGTGGCCCTCCCGGGCGACCAGCTGGGTGCCCTTGAAGAGGGTGGGGTCGGCCCGCTGGACGGTCGGGAAGGGGACCGGCGTCACGCGGATCTCGTGGCGGCCGGTGATGCGCATCACCTTCACCCGCTGGCCGTCGCGCGGGTAGCTGTCCCGCGGGACGGAGGTCGTGTCGTGGCCGCGCAGGGTGAGCCCGGCCGCGGTGAGCGCTTCACCGATGGTGGCGGCGTTGGTGCGGACGGGGTGGGAGCGGCCGTCGGCCATGAAGGTGACGGTGCGCTCGGTGCGGACGTGGAGGTCCAGCCCGTGCCGGGTGATGGCGGTGGAGCGGGAGGCCGACAGATAGGCGCCGTCGGCGCGTACGCCGAGCTGGCGCAGCGCGCCGTCGACGGTGTGGGCGGTGGTCCACACCCGGCGGCGTTCGCCGTCGACCGTGAGGGTGACGGGGCGGCCGTAGCGGACGGCGATCTCGTCGCCGCTGGTGAGGGACTGGCCGGGGGCGGGCGCGACGATGTCGTGCGGGCTGACCTCGACGTCCTCGTCGGCGAGGAGTCCGGCCACGTCGTCGGCGTAGGTGTGGAGGGTGCGCGCGTGGCCGTCGACGCTGAGCCGCACCGCCTTGTCCTGGGCGACGAAGGCGGAGGTGCCGCCCGCCAGGACGGCGACCACGAGCGCCTGGGGCAGCAGCCGCCGCATCGGATCGGATCGGGCCGGGGAGCGTCCGCGCCGGGCGGCTCGGCGGGCGGCGGCACGGCCGCCCGGGACGGGGTGGCTGCCCTGCGTACGGCTCACGACAACACTCCGGCAACACTCCACGGGTCCACGGGGCGGGGTGCCGCGGACTGTAGCGGAGTGTCCGGTGACTCTCCAAAGCCGATTAATTACCCTGCGTTGTCAGCGTCCTTGGGCGCCTGGAGTGCCGTCGGGCGCCGGATAGCCGAAGACGCGCGCGGTGTTGGCCGCCACGGCGGCCGCCAGGGTGTCTTCGGGGACGCCCTTGACGTCGGCCATGGCCCGCAGGGTGTGCGGAATCAGGTACGGAGCGTTAGGCCGTCCGCGGTAGGGCGCGGGGGTGAGGAACGGCGCGTCGGTCTCCACGAGGAGGAGGTCGAGGGGGGCGACGGCGAGGGCGTCCCGCAGCGGCTGGGCGTTCTTGAAGGTGACGTTTCCAGCAAAGGACATGTAGTAGCCGTGCTCCGCGCACACCTTGGCCATGGCGTCGTCACCGGAGTAGCAGTGGAAGACGACGGTGCCGGGGGCGCCCTCCTCGGCGAGCACCCGCAGGACGTCGTCGTGGGCTTCCCGGTCGTGGATGACCAGAGCCTTGCCGTGCCGCTTGGCGATCTCGATATGGCGGCGGAAGGAACGTTCCTGGGCGGCCATGCCTTCGGGTCCGGTGCGGAAGTAGTCGAGGCCGGTTTCGCCGACGCCGCGCACCTGGGGCAGAGCGGCGAGGGTGTCGATCTCGGCGAGGGCCGCGTCGAGGGCCCGGTCGCCGCCGGGTTCCCGGGCGCCCTGCCGGGACCAGCCGGCGCGGGGGGTCTGGGGGGCTTGCCCCCCGGAAGGAGGTGTGCCGAGGACGATGCGGGGCGCCTCGTTGGGGTGGAGGGCCACGGTGGCCCACACGCTCTCGTGGGCGGCGGCGGTCTCCGCCGCCCACCGGGACCCGGCGAGGTCGCACCCCACCTGGACGACGGTCGTCACGCCGACCGCGGCGGCCTTGGCGAGGGCGTCCTCGACGGTCCCCGTCTGCATGTCCAGGTGGGTGTGCGAGTCGGCGACCGGCACCCGCAGGGGGTCCGGGAGCGGGGGCGGAGCGTCCTTTTCCTTTTGCCTGCCGTTTTGTCCGCCGTTGTTCTTCCCGCTTCCGGTTCCGCCGCTGCCGCCGTGGGTCGATGTTGATTGCGCCATGAGCGTGATTCTATGAATGCCGGTGAATGTCGGGTGAATCACACCCACCGAATCGCTCCCGGCCGCTCAACTGACCCGAGCCGAGCTCATTTGCGATGGTGCGAAAAGGGGTGCAGCAGATTCGACAGGTGCCAGTGGTGTCCCCGGGGCCGCGTGGGCCCCCCGGTGTCCGCCGCGCCCTCCGGCCCCGCCTCCGGCGCCCCGCGCGGGGCGGTGCGGCGGGCGCTCTCCAGGACCGACGAGACCTGGCCCGCTCGCATGATGCGCACCAGATGCGCACCGCAGTTGACGCAGTCCGGGCTCGTCAGCGGAGACGGGACGCGCGCGCCGTCGGTGAAGTACACGACGAAGGCCCGGCCCTCGCCGTCCACGTGGTGCTCGATGTCGTAGGACCGTTCCCAGCCGTGCCCGCACTTCATGCAGGCGAAGGCGTAGGCCTCGTGGGCCACCTCACCGCCCTCCGGGCCCTCGGTGGGACGGGTTATCGGGTGAACGCCGTTCGAGGCTCCCGCTATATCGCTCATGCCAGCTCCTCTTGCCCGCAGGACAAGTCTTCCGGGATTGGTACGTCCCCTTCGCTTCTCCTACAGTGGACGCCTTTCCCGGCGGGAGCGCAGCAGGTCTTCCCTCTCTTTGGCGGAGATTTAGCTGTGCACTATCGAAACCGCCCGATCGGCAGGCCTGCCCTTTGCCTTTCAGTGGTGAGTTTTACCTCCGCGTGGCCCCCCGGAGGCCGCGTTCTTTGCCGCCACGACCGCATCGAACACCACCCTTTTGGGTACCCCGGCGGCCTGCGCGACCGCCGCGATGGCCTCCTTACGGCGCTCACCGGCCTCCTCGCGCACCGCGACCCGGCGGGCCAGCTCGTCGGGACCGGCCTCGTCGGGGCCCGGTTCGGCGGCGCCTTCGACGACGACGGTGATCTCACCCCGTACGCCCTCGGCGGCCCAGGCCGCCAGCTCCTCCAGCGGGCCGCGCCGGACCTCTTCGTAGGTCTTGGTCAACTCCCGGCACACCGCGGCCCGCCGGTCCGCGCCGAACACCTCGGCCATGGCGGCCAGGGTGTCGGCCAGCCGGTGCGGGGCCTCGAAGTAGACCAGCGTGCGGCGCTCCTCGGCGGCCTCGCGCAGCCGTCCCAGCCGCTCCCCCGCCTTGCGCGGCGGGAAGCCCTCGAAGCAGAAGCGGTCCACCGGCAGCCCGGAGAGGGCCAGCGCGGTGAGCACGGCGGACGGGCCGGGCACCGCGGTGACCGTGATGCCGTGCTCGACGGCGGCGGCGACCAGCCGGTAGCCGGGGTCGGAGACCGAGGGCATGCCCGCGTCGGTGACCAGCAGCACCCGGGCGCCGCCCGCCAGCGCCTCGACCAGCTCAGGGGTGCGCGCCGACTCGTTGCCCTCGAAGTAGGACACCACCCGGCCACCGGGCTGGACCTCCAGGGCCTGGGTGAGCCGGCGCAGCCGCCGGGTGTCCTCGGCGGCGATCACATCGGCCGCCGCCAGCTCGGCGGCCAGCCGCGGGGGCGCGTCCGCGGTGTCGCCGATGGGGGTCCCTGCGAGTACGAGCGTTCCAGTCACCGGGCCATCCTCGCAGCCCGCCGTTTCCGCCGCGTCGGCCGCCGCTTCGACGAGACACCACCTGATCCACGCCACACTCACAGACCGCTTCCCTACGATGGCCCGGTGAGCAGTGACACCGCGACCCACGCCCAGCCGGGCCGAGCAGCCGGCCAGCACCCGCCGGCCTGGCAGCGTCGGCTGCGCCGTTTCGGATACGCGGGCCAGCCCCGGCCCGGCGTACGGGAACGGCTGGTCCCGCCGTATCAGGAGCCGGGCACCCGGCTGTGGGAGACGCTCGGGGCGCCCCCCGCGATGGCGGCCAGAATCGCCCGCTGGAGCGGCTGGGGCGGGCCGCTGCTGGTCGCGCTCGTCGCCGGGCTGACCCGCTTCTGGCGCCTCGGCAGCCCGGCCAACGTCATATTCGACGAGACGTACTACGCCAAGGACGCCTGGTCGGTCTGGCAGTTCGGCTACGAGGGCACCTGGCCGAAAACCGCCAACGACAAGATCCTCGACGCGCCGCAGCACATCCCGCTGAGCGACGCCGCGTCCTATGTGGTCCATCCGCCGGTCGGCAAGTGGGTCATCGGGATCGGCGAGCAGTTCTTCGGGCTGCACGCCTTCGGCTGGCGGTTCATGGTCGCCCTGCTCGGCACCCTGTCGGTGCTGATGCTGTGCCGGATCGGGCGGCGGCTCTTCCGCTCCACGTTCCTCGGCTGCCTGGCGGGCGCGCTGATGACGGTCGACGGTCTGCACTATGTGATGAGCCGCACAGCCCTGCTCGACCTGGTGCTGATGTTCTTCGTCCTGGCCGCCTTCGGCGCCCTGCTCATCGACCGGGACAAGGCCCGGGCCCGGCTCGCGGCGGCGCTGCCGTCAGGACTTCCGTCAGGGCTTCCGGAGGGCGACGACGGCACGGCACGGCCCGACGCGGGGGTCGCCGGGAGCCTGAAGCTGGGCGCCCGGCCGTGGCGGCTCGCGGCCGGGGTGCTGCTGGGCCTGGCCGTCGGCACCAAGTGGAACGGGCTCTACGTACTGGCGGTCTTCGGCCTCATGACCGTCCTGTGGGACATCGGCGCGCGCCGCACCGCCGGCGCCGCGCGCCCCTACCGGACGGTGCTGCGCCGCGATCTGCCGTGGGCGTTCCTGTCGACGGTGCCTGTGGCGATCGTCACGTACATCGTCTCCTGGTCCGGCTGGTTCGCCGCGAGCGGCACCTTCAGCCGGGCGCGCGGCTGGCGGCACAGCGGCTACTTCCGCCACTGGGCCGAGTCGGCGAAGCCGGACGGCGGCGGCTACGGCACCGGCGGCACCTTCGACTGGCTGCTCAACCCGCTGCGCAGCCTGTGGCACTACGAGACCGAGGTCTACAAGTTCCATGTGGGCCTGGACTCTCCGCACGTCTACCAGTCCAACCCGTGGAGCTGGCTGGTCCAGTCGCGGCCGGTCTCGTACTTCTACGAGTCGCCGCGCGCCGGGCAGGAGGGCTGCCCCAAGGACGCGACCGAGAAGTGCGCGCGCGAGGTGCTGGCGCTGGGCACCCCGCTGCTGTGGTGGGCGGCCTGCTTCGCGGTGCTCTACCTGCTGTTCCGGTGGGCGCTGCGGCGCGACTGGCGGGCGGGCGCGGTGCTGGCGGGGATCGCGGCCGGGTATCTGCCGTGGTTCCTCTACCAGGAACGCACGATCTTCTCCTTCTACGCCGTCGTGTTCGTGCCGTTCCTGTGCCTGGCGGTGACGATGATGATCGGCGCCATGCTGGGTCCGCCGGGGGCCACCGAGACCCGGCGGGTGGTGGGCGCGGTCGGCGCGGGCGCCCTCGTCCTGCTCATCATCTGGAACTTCATCTACTTCTTCCCGCTGTACACGGGCCAGACGATGCCCATGGACGCCTGGCGGGCCCGCATGTGGCTGGACACCTGGATCTAGCTGCGGTTACACCTTGCGGGTGCGCTTGCCGCTCCGGTCGTCGTTGGTCGTCGTTGGTCGTTACTGGTCGACCCCGGACGGCCCACAGACGGCCCGGAGAGTGAAGCGCGCCCGCCCTGGTCACCGCTGCCGTAGCCTAGGCAAGGCTTTGGTACGCGCCAGTCAACGAAATGGGAGTGTGCTCAAGGGATGGGGCCTAAGTCCGCGCGGGCGTACAGCACGATCCGGGAATGGATCGCGTCCGGGAAGCTGTCGCCAGGCGACAAGCTTCCGTCGGAACGCACCCTCGTTGATGACCTCGAAATCGGACGCACTGCGCTGCGCGCGGTGCTTGCTCGACTCGTCACAGAGAAAGTCTTGGGAGTACGGGGACGCAGTTCCTACTTTGTGCGCTCTCACCATTCAAACGACGCGGTGAGTGTCAGCAACCCGGAAGGGCTTGAGCCCTGGCAAATCCACGGCGAACGCACCATCTATGACAACCGCTGGGTGAAACTCGATCTGTTGGACGTTGAGCCACCGGGAGTGAAACGCTTCGAACATCACGTCGTGCGACTTCAACACGTCGCGATTGCGGCAGTGCTGGATGACCAGGACCGCGTATTGATGCTCTGGCGATACCGCTTCGTACCGCAGGCATGGGGGTGGGAGCTCCCTGGCGGCATCGTGGATGCAGGGGAAGACGCCCAGCGCACGGCACTGCGGGAGGTCGAAGAAGAGACCGGATGGCGGCCGGACTCACTTGAGCACGTCGTCACCTATCAACCCATGGTTGGCATGGTGGATTCGCCGCACGAAATCTTTGTCGGGCGGGGTGCGCAACGCATCGGGGACCCTACCGACATTGAGGAAGCCGGACACGTCGAATGGGTCCCCATAGCCGATATCCCCACGCTCATGGCGCGCGGTGATCTCATGGGATCAGGCACCCTCGTCGCCCTCCTCCATATCCTCGCGACACGAGGGGATAGCGCCTCTACAGCTTCTGCGTGAGCAGTTCGATTCGACGGCGGCGCCGCACGGACCCCGTGCGGCCCGCCAACAGTCGCGCTTCACGAAGGTGCTCTTGCGCCTGGTCGAATTCCCCCCGAGCAAGGTGGGCTTGCGCCAGGTCGCACCGAACACCAGCCGAAGCCCGTACGAAAGTCGGATCTATCGCGTCGAGCCCTTGGTAGAGGCTGTCCACGGCCTCGTCGTCGCCGACGAGGGCGAGCAGGTTTCCGCGCCATCGGGCGAGATGCCCAGCGTTCAGGAAGATGCTCAACATGTCAGGGTCGCGATCTTCCGGCCCGTCAGGCAGAGCGGCTGCGGCCCTGTCGAGTGCCCGCAGGCACTCGACAGGCTGCTCTGTGTGCGCGTACACCTCTGCCTCGGCGGCATGCAGCCATGCTTTCAGTCGAGGCGACACCCGCCCCTTGGCCTCGCGCTGCGCGTTCTGCACGACGCTCACCGCGAGTTCGGGCCGCCCCGCGTCGAGCAACACGTTCGCTTGCTCCGCCATGGCGTGCACGAGGTACATCGGCTCTTCCGCCTCCTGGGCGGCCCGCTTGCCCAGCTCGTAGTGACGCCAAGCCCGTTCGACCGAACCCACGTCCAGTGCCTGCCAAGCGGCGAGCGTGGCCGCACCCGCGAGGGCCCGCGCCACTGGGCGGCGCGTTTCGGGGAGGACCGCGAATGTGAGCGCGTCTTCCAGCCTCGCAAGGTGCCCTGTCATCTGGTCGACCAGGCTCGCGGCGCCCATCTGCCGATCGAAAGTCCGCAGTAGCTCGGTCTGCTCCATGAACGACTGCATCATGTCGAGGCCGACGGTCCGCGCCGAGTCAATGCGGCTGACCAGCTCGTCATAGCCTCCCGCCGTGGGCAGCGACACGGCAGGTTCGCCCGTCCCGCGCAACTCCCCGTCAGTGACGCCGAGCAGCGCCCGGAGGATCGTGGCGTACCGAGCCGAGATGGTGCGCTTGCCGTTCTCCCACTCCGACACGTAGACGCGCAGGCTAGCCGTCGACGCCACGTCGAGCAGGTGCTGTTTCGCGTACCGCTCGATCTCGCGCACGAGTCGTTCTTGCGACCATTCGCGCCCCAATCGAGCCAGCTTCAAAGTCTGGTTCACACTCCCCGCCCTCGCCGAATCAGCTCAGTGCCTGCAACAGCAGCATGCCTCATATCGCCGCAGGTCCACAGGGGTTAACCCCGGCCTTAACAGCCCTCACGTGAATCGCTGTTGGCTACACGGATGTTGGTCCGGCCGCTTCTCTGGAGGTGCGCACAGATGGCGAGTTCCGAAGCTTCAACGCCTCAGGGCTTGCATCTGGTGCGCACCAGATGCCAATCTTCTGGTGCGCACCAGATGGAGCGCAGAGCGAGGCCCCGCAAGGGAATCCGCTCGTGTTCGACCTGCTCAACCGCGCCCGGAAGCCCTCCACCAGGGGTGAAAGGAAGCGCTCGTTCCTTAAGAACTCAACAGTGAATCGAGATGGGGTGAGAGCCCCCGTCCCCGAGGACGACCGGGTTACGTCGTCGGCGGCACGCTCCACGCACCGGCACTGGAAGAACGCCTGAGCTGTGACGAACCAGCTCGGACGCCACCCCGTGCGAGCCGCCCTGCTGGCGTCAGAGCAGCGACGATGACGCACCGGTTCTCAGGGCCCGGGCCTGGAACGCCGTTGGCAGCGGCCGCCCAGCGAAGCCCTTCTCGCTCCGTATGGAGGTTGTCGTGAACCGTCGATATACCTGGGCGCCGACCGTGCTGGACCGGCACGGCGGCAACGCCCACCGCGTCACCGCACCACCCGCCGACGGGCGGCCCCGGACCTGTCCGTGGTCGCCCGTCGGCGTTCGCTCCACTTCCGCAGCCGTTGCGCTGCGGCGGTTGCCTCCTCCGCCCGTCCGGGCCGCCATCGTGCGGTGCCGTACCGGCGGGGTCGCAGGGAGCCGGATCTACCGACTTCAACGGCGCGCGGCTCCGGTGCTGGAACACCGGAGCCGCTGTTCGGGCCGTTCACCTGTTGAGAGGACCAACGACCCATGAAGCACATCGGCGCACTTCAAGCGCTTGTTACCGCCGACCTGTCCGACCGTGAGCCGACGGCCGCCGAACTGGACGTCATCGACTTCGAGATGCCGGTCATCGCGGCCGAGGTCGAGCTGCTGGACGTGCAGATCCGGCTGCTCGACCGGCCGGTCACGGAGCTGGACGCTCGCCGTCTGCGGCGGGCGCGCCGCAAGGTGCTGGCCGCGCGGCGTGAGCTGACCAACCAGGTCTCCCCGGTGACGGGGGTGGGGGCGTGAGCGACACGTTGACGTTCGAGGCGCTGGCCGTGCCGCTGCGGGCGTTGCGTCTGCTGACGGAGGACTTCGGGCATCTGCCCGCGCCGTACGCGCAGGTGTCCCCCATCTACCCGAACCAGTTGGAGCTGTCGCTTCACGACGGCCTGAACAACTTCGAGGCCTGGCGCGAGGCACTGGGCATCACCCCGGACGCCGTGAACTACGGCGAGCAGAGCGGCGGACGCACGCGGGTCCTGAGCCTGGCCACCGACTATGCGGGCGCCGAGCTGCACCTGATCGCCTACGCCGATATCCCCGACCTGGCTCCGGCTGAACGGAGGGGCCCGTGAACGCCGTTCAGATCCGTTCAGCCGAGCGCGCTCTGTCGGTTGGCACGTGGCTGATCGTCGCCGGGGCCATGCTCTACTCGGTCCTCACCGTCACTCCGCTGGCTGCGGAGCACACCCCCGACAAGTGGGCTTGGACCGCGCCGATTCTGCCGCTGGTGGTGGACGCCGCAGTGGTGATCGTGGTCCGCCTGGACGCGGTGCTAGCCCGGTTGGGCGGGCATGGCGGCCGGTGGCCGGTCGTGCTGCGGTGGATGACCGGCTGCATGACCCTCGCGTTGAACGTCGCGGACTCCGCGCTGCAAAAGGACCTGGTCGGGGTGGCCGTGCACTCGGTCGCGCCGCTGCTGCTCATCGTCACGGCGGAAACCGGGCTGGCCTACCGGCGCGCCATCACCGCCGCCGTGACCGCGCTGGAAGCGGAGCAGCGCGCCGAGCGGGAAGCCCGCGAGAAGGCAGCGGCCGAACGCCGCGAGGCGGCCGAGCGCAGGGCTCGGGAGGAGCGCGAGCACGCCGCCATGCTGGCGCGTGAACAGCGTGAACACGAAGCCAGTCTCGCCCGTGAGCAGACCGAGCGGGAGGAGCGGGCCCGCCGTGAGGAACGGGAGCGGGCCGAAGCCCGCGAACGCGCCGAGCGCGAGGACCGTGAGCGCCGTGAGCACGAGCGTGAACAGCGTGAGCGGGACCGTGGACGCCTTGAACGCGAGGCTGCCCAGCGCCGCGAGGACGAGCGCCGCGAGCGGGAAGCCGCCGCGCTTCGTGAACAGCGTGAGCGCGAGGAGCGGGCCGAGCGTGAACGCGCCGCACTGCTGTCCGCCGGGCCCGCGACGGAGAAGTTCCCCGAGGACCGGGCCCGCGATGTCGTTCAGGCCGCGTTCGCGGCGGGGCTTGCGGTGCGGGCTGCTGCCGAGCTGTGCGGCTGGTCGGTCGGCTGGGTCTCCACCCGCTACCAGGAGCTGCGGGACGCCGGGCACCCAAGCGCCCCTGCTGCGGGTCGGGTTCTGGAAGGAGCCCGCGCGTGAAGCTCTCCCCGCACACCGCACCGCCTGCGCCTTTCCCGAGGGACAGCGCGCCGCCTGACCACTCCACCTGTTGAGGGAGATTCGCTGTGTCCAGCCGTTCCCGTGCCCGCGCCGCGAAGGCGGCGGCGGGTGTCACGACCGTCCGTATACCGAGCCAGCGTGGGCGCCGCTCGCATGACCCGTTCGTGGTCGTGGTGCCCGAACGCCCGACCCTGACCCGCATGGCTCTCGACGCCTCGGTGCTGTGGCTGTGGGACCACCGCCGTGCGCTGGTCCCGCTCGTCCTCGGGCTGCTGGCCTTCCCCGCCACTGCGCTCCTGCATGTGATGGCCCCGTGGTCCGCCCTGCTGCTCGCCCCCGCCGCAGTGGGCCCGGGGCTGTGGCTGGCCGTCATCCACCGCCGCCGTCCGGCCGCCGACAAGGCGGTGTGGGGATGGCGGATCACGCTGGCCACGCTAGGCGTCTCCGGGCTCGCCTGGGCCGCTTCGGCTGCGGGGTTCGGGCCGCTGGCCGGGCCGCTGGAGCTGTGGTGGCTGCTGAACCTGATTGCCGCCCAGACCGCCTGGCTCATCGTCCGCCGCACCTCCAACCGCCCTGAGGAGACTGCCTGATGGCTCAGCACGCCAACGGCCCGCGTCCCCGGCCCACCAACGGCCGCACCGACAACGGCAACGGCAAGTCGAACAAGTTCGCCAACGCCGGAGCCGCCGCAGGCGGTTTCGTCGGCGCGATGGGCGGCTCGTTCGTCCCGCCCATCAACGTCACCGTCAACCGCACCAACAACAAGAACCGGCAGCGCACGGCCCGCGCGAACCAGCCCCGGACGCACGCCGAATCCGTGCTCGCGCCCCCGGAATTCACCTCCCCCGCCCAGCTGCGGAACTACTGCAACACCCTCCGCGCGGCGGCCGTGACCATGTCCATCGAGGTGGCCATGGGCGCCGAAATCCTCAAGGGCGTCCTGGCCGCCGTGCCGGACCCGCAGGGCCGCCCGTTCGGCTCCCGCATCCGCGCGCAGAAGGTCGCCCGGAAGCTCCAGAAGTCCGCCGACAACCTGCGGGACGCCGCCAAGGAAGCCGCGGCCGCCTACTCCACCTTCCAGCAGCAGTACGAGGAAGAGATCAACCGCGTCCGTCACCGTGCCCGGCGCCCCCAGCAGCAGCGGCGCATGGACTGGGCCCAGCAGTAAGGAGGTACGACCATGGTGCGCAAATGGACTGACCAGGACGGCCGGAGGTACCCGCTCACCGTCCCCACCGACACGAACGCGGGTACAGGCGGCTCCGTCGGGGCGTACCTGCTGCACCGCGTCAAGCCCCACCTTCCCCCGTGGCTCGGCGTCGCCGGTACCGGTCTGGTCGGCGCGCTGGGGCACCTGCGGTGGGCCGAGAGCGCGGGTGCCGGGGTCGGTCTGACCCTGGCCTCTGTGGCCCTGACCGGCGGCACTTGGTGGGCGGGCCGGGGCACCAGCGCGCAGCGCCGTCTCCACTCAGCCATCACCGTGGCCGCCGGATCGGCCTGGCTCACCGGGGCGTGCCTGGCTGGGCCGACCGCTGGTCCTCTCGATGACCTGTACCTGATGGCCGGGCCTGGCCTGGCGCTGTCGTGGAACGTGCGCATGATCCTGCGCCGCAACCCCGACGCCGCCGAGGAAGGCGCGGGCGCGGACAAGGGCCTGTTGGAGAAGGTCGGTCTGGCCAAGGCCAGCATCGGACGGACCGAGGTCGGCCCCAACCGCGTCACGGCCTCGCTGGGGCTGGAGGCCGGGGAGCAGACCAACGACGACGTCACCAAGACCCTGCCCCGGATCGCCTCCGCCCTGGACCTCCCGCCCACCGCAGTGCGGTACATGCCCGACCCGGAGTCGGCACGGCGCGGCGAGCTGGTCATCGTCCCGCGCGACATGCTCGCCGACACAGTGCGCTGGGAGGAAAACGGCCCCTCGCACCCCGGCGGCTCGATCACCGAACCGCTGGTGATCGGCGTGTACGACGACGGCTCGCCGCTGGAGCTGTGGCTGCCCGGTGACAAGGAGGCCGGGCGCAACGCGACGCACCTGCTGATCGCGGGCATGACCGGTTCGGGCAAGGGCGATGGCGCGCTCAACCTCATGACCGAGATCCTGAGCCGCACGGATGTGGTCCTGTGGCTGTCGGACCCCAAGGGGTTCCAGGACTTCCGGCCGCTGCTGCCTGCCATCGACTGGGCGGTTGAGGGCGGCACGGCGACCGAGGTCATGGTGGAGGCCGTGAAGGCCGTCATCACGGCCCGTACGGAGTGGTTGGGGCGGCACGGCTACCGGCAGTGGGAGGCCGCTGCCGCGCAGCGGCAGACCGATCCGAAGCACTCGTGCCGCAAGGACGGCACGGCGTGTGGCTGCCCGGGCCTGCCGTTCCACATCGCGTGGTTCGAGGAGGCCGGGGTGTCCCTCGGACTCCTCGGGGACGACGCCTTCAACTCCATCGGCAACCTGGCCCGGTCGGCGGGCATGGCGTTGATCGTCTCCCTTCAGCGGCCCAGTCACGACCAGATCAGCACGACCACCCGTGACGCGCTGGGGGCCCGGCTGTGCTTCGGCGTCCCGAACGCCACGGCGGCCGGGTTCATGCTCCCCGACACTGTGGTCGACGCGGGCGCAGCTCCGGAGCGCTGGTCCAACAGGCGCCCCGGCTACTGCTACCTGGTCGCCCCCGGCATTCCGGAGGAGCGGTACTCCAGCCCGGGCCGCACCCGCTGGTTCACCGACACCGCCACCTCCCTGATGGAGACCGTGGCCACCTGGGCGGTCCGTAATGGCGCCCGGGTTGATCCGGTCACTGAGAAGGCCGCCGCGTCGGTGGCGGGCACTGCCTACACCCAGCGGCAGACCAGCGACGAGGACGAGAACGCCCACCTCCAGGCCGACGGAGACGAGGATGAGATGACGGGCTCGCTGGTCGACCCGGAGGACGAGGGCATCGACCCCGAGGAGGAGCTGCCCGACTCCGAACCGGGCGACGACGCCCCCATGTTCGGCCAGGAGGCCGGCCGCAAGCCCTCCCCCGAGGAGGCCCGCCGTCTCTTCGGCGACGCGCTGGCCGAGTTCGAGGACGAGGGGCGCATGGTCGTGGGCCCGAAGGACTTCACCGACTGGTGCGACCGGAACCACCTGTCCCGGTCCTGGGTGTCCCTGCGGCTCAAGGAAGCCGCCCTCGAAGGCCGTCTAGAGCCGACCAATCAGACCGGTCGGTGGCGCATCGTCCCGGCCCTGGCCGCCGCCTGACACCCGTAACGCGTTACGCCCGCCTAACACCCAAACCCCTAGGCAGGCGCGCCGTTACGCGGGCCTAACACCGCCCCGTCACACGCCCTAACACCTACGCGTAACACCCGACCCCTACGGGCCCGCGCCATCTCGGCGCGGGCCCGTAGGCATCCCGGAGGGACCCGCGATGACCGACCTCGACCGGCCCGCGACCGTCGAAGTCCACCACCCCCAACCCATCACCCCGCACCCGCCCGCCGCACCCCTGGTGCCGGTGCAGCCGGGCCCGGCCCCGGCCGTCCAGAGCGTCCAGCTCCCGGATGGCCGCATCGTCACCGGCTACGCCCTCACCCCCGCCCCGGTGCCCGCCGAGCCGGGTCCGGCCGTTTCCCGGGTGGCGGTGAACATCGCCCTCGGCGGCATCGGATTCGGCGCGGTCTGCGGCGGGCTGTTCCTGCTCACCGCCTTCGTGGCGGCGCTCGCCGCGTTCGTCCAGCAGCTCGTCATCCTCGCCGCCGTCATCTTCGGCGGCTTCATCGCCGTGCAGGTCCTCGGCACCAGCCGGGGCCGGAGCGGCGACACGACGGTGAACATCCGCAAGGCCGTCATCAAGCGCAACCACTTCCACAGCTAGAGACGAACCGCCCTTCTAGACCGGGAGGACCGAAGCCCGTGACCGACATCGCGACCGTGAAACTTCACGTTCAAGGAAAGCCCGAGATCACCTACCGGGCCAGGCGAATCATCACGCCCGAGATCATCACCTTCATCTACCTCCTCGACGCACCCGAACCCGTCAACGGCATCTACCCCGCCCGCGCCGAGGTCTACGGGCCCTGCCGCCTGGTCCGCCCGGGCAAGTTCAGCTTCAACAATCCGAGGGCGAACACCCAGTGGTTCTACCAAGGCTGGCCGGAGGACTGGCCCGCCTGGCTCATCGACCTCGGGGCCGAACACCGCCCGCACCGCCCCTGACATCCCAGCTCAAACCGAGGGCGGCCCGCGTCTCGCCAAAGCCCGGGCCGCCCTCGTCTCCAGTCCTCAACAGACCTGTTGGAGGTCTCCAGCATGACCCAACCCACCCCGATCCGACGAGACCATCCCACCCACTCCCCGCTGCGGACCGCGCTGGAACTGGCCGCGACCGGTGTGCCGGTGCTGCCGCTGCGGGTGGGCAAGGTGCCGTTCGGCAACTGCCGCACCTGCGCAGCCGTCGCCTGTGGCGGGCGGCCGAACATGAAGGACGCGGGCCCCTGCCAGTGCCCCGCCGTCTGCCATGCCTGGGCCGCTGCCACCACCGATCCGTCCGTCATCGCCTCGCCCGCGTGGGCGTCGGCGTGGCGGGAGGCTGTGACGGTCGCCTACCACCCCGGCGGCGCCGGGCTGACCGTGGTGGACCTCGACAACCCGGCGGCCGTCGCATGGGCCCGGGAGATCCTGCCCGCCACCCGGATCGTGCCGACGACGCGCGGTGAGCACTGGATCTACCGAGGCGCCATGCGCTCGGTGAACGCCGTCCGTGACGGTGTCGACCTCAAGTCCACGATGGCCTACGCCCGGTGGCTTGGTCCCGGCACCGGCACCATGACGGCGTTGCGGGACGTCGTGCGCGCGCTGGCCGTGAAGGAGCCCCCCACAGTCCGGTCGGCTCCGCAGGCCATCGCCATGCCCGCATGGGCCGGGGAAGGGGCGTGCCCTCACCGCACGCCCGCCTACCTGGACCGTGGCATCGCCATGGCCGAGCAGCGCATCACCGAGGCCCGCAGCGCGGTCCACGCCACCGTCTACCGGACGTTCCTCGCCGTGCTGTCCATCCATGGCCGGTGCGGCTGCCTCACCGAGGCCCACATCGCGCGGCTGTTCACCGCCGCGCAGACCAAGGGTGAATCCCCCCGGCACTGCACCGACGCCTGGACCAACGCTCGCGCCAAGTTGGGGCTGTGACCATGTCCGACGACGAGAAGAACCCCGCCCGCGAGGTCATCACCGACTACGCACAGGCGCACTTCCGGTACTTCCGCACCGCCGACGGGACCGTGTACGCGCAGAAGAACGGCCACCCCGTGGCCCGCCCCATCCGCTCACAGGGCACCACGGGAAGCCACCGCCAGGAACTCATGGTCGGCCTGTTCAAGGACGGGCGCGGCGTGTTCAACGGGACCGCGCTCAAGGAGGCGTTGGACTTGATCGAAGCACTCGCGCTGGACGAAGACGTTCAGCCCGTGAACATCCGCGTCGCCCCCGGATTCGACGGAGCGACCTGGCTGGACCTGGGCCGCACCGACGGGCAGTCCGTCCGCATCCACCCCACCGGCTGGGACATCCTGACCCCGGACCCGCGTGAGGTGTGCTGGCGGCGTACGCAGCTCACCGGGGAACTGCCCCTGCCCGCCAAGGACACCGACGGCAAGGGAATCGACCTCCTGCTCAGGCTGTGCAACTTCGCAGGCGCCGAGACCGAATGCCTGGCCATCGCCTGGCTCATCGGCTGCCTCGGCCCGTCCGTGCCTGTCCCCGCGCCGTTCCTCACCGGACCGCAAGGCGCGGGCAAGTCCACCGGGGGCCGCATGCTCGTGCGGATCATCGAGGGCATGAGCGGCGACCTGCGCCGCGCCCCGAAGGACGAAGAGAACCTGATCGCAGCCGTGGCGGCCGGATGGGTCACGGCCCTGGACAACCTCTCGCACATGACCCCGGACCTGTCCGACGCCATGTGCTGCATCGTCACCGGAGCCGAGAGCGTCAAGCGCGCCCTGTTCACCGACGGGGACGTCTTCCGCGCCCGCTACCGCCGCCCCCTGCTCCTGACCGGCATCGACGTGGGAGTCATCCGCCCCGACCTCGCCGAACGGCTCCTGCCCCTGCGTCTGGAGCGGCCCCGCGTCCGGCGCACCGAAGCCGAGCTGTGGGCGGAGTACGCGGAAGTCCTCCCCGTCGTCCTCGGGTCTCTCCTGGACCTCACGGTCAAGGTCCGTGCGGCTGAGGCGGAGACCCCCACCGACCTGCGGATGGCGGACTTCGCGCACCTGTGCGCGCAGCTCGACGCGGCAACCGGCCTCGGAGCGCTCAACGCCTACCGGGCCAGCCTGGATGACCTCAACGACGACGTCATCGAGGGTGACCTCCTGGCCCAGACCGTCCTGAGGCACGCCGCAGACATCGAACCGGGCGCAGAGCAGCGGATGACCTCCACGGAGTGGCTGCACTGCCTCACCCGCCTCTACACGGGCGAGGACTTCCGCCCCCTGCCCAAGGGCTGGCCCACCACGGGCAAGGTCCTCTCCGACCGTCTCAAGCGACTCCAGCCGACCCTGGCCGCCCGGGGCGTCCTCATCGACTCAGGCCGCACCAGCGAGGGCCGCTACCTCGAAATGACCCGCCCGGCCACCTTGCCCCCACACGAGCCGAAGCCGATGTTCTGACCCGCGCTCGCGCTCGCCTGGACAAGCAAGAAGAGCACCACGCTCCCGGGGGGGGCGGTGCTCTTCTTGCTGTTCGGCGGAACGCCGCCCAGAGGTCGCGCCGCGCAGCGGCTCCTTCTTCTCGCTGTGAGGCGCACCGAATCACTACAGACGCCCCCTCGTTTGTCCTAAGAGGGAAGACGCTGCGTCATCTGCGTCATGCGGGCACAAAAACGGCCGCTGACCTGTGGCTATGGCAATGACGCAGACGGCGGGTTCTGCGTCATCCTGCGTCATCTGCGTCATGCGATGACGCAGCCCATGACACGGCGATGACGCACCCCCGGACCACTGCGTCACACAAAGTTGCAGGTCAGAAGCCCGAATGACGCTGATGACGCAATGACGCAGAAATCCGCACCTCGGACAGACGCGAGCCCTGCAAAGCCCAAAGACCCCGCCCACCGCGCTGCGGAGGAGAGACCGCCACATGGCAGAGGCATCCGCCATAGCCACACTGCGGGCCGGACTCCCGGACCGCTACCTGACCCCCGACGACATCGCCGAGATGTTCGAGGTACCCAAAGAGACCGTCTACGCCTGGCGCAAGAAGCGCATGGGCCCGCCCGGCTTCCGCGTCGGCAAGCACATCCGCTACGACCCCGCCGCCGTCCATCGCTGGGCCGCTGAGCGCATGGCGGCCGACACCGCCGCCTGAACGACGACAACTGAGCGCGTCCACCCCGCAGGGGCGGAGCCACTGGGCTCCGCCCCTGCTCTGATCTGCCCGAGAAGGGACCACGCTTCAATGGCTGGCCACATCCAAGACCGCTGGTACCGGACCGAGATCGGCGCCGATGGGAAACCTCGCCGCGTCAAGACCGACCGATACGGCACCGGCATGCGCTACCGCGCCCGCTACGTCGGCCCGGACGGCACCGAGAAGAGCAAGTCATTCCCCGACAAACAGAAGCGCCTGGCGGAACAGTGGCTCGTGCAGATCGCCGCCGACATGTCGCGCGGGCAGTACATCGACCCGCAGGCCGCACGCATCACCTTCCGGCAGTACGGAGAAAAGTGGCTTGCAACACATACGACGGACATCAATAGCCGGGACTCTGCCGAGCGTCGTCTGCGGCTGCACGCCTTCCCATACATCGGTACGCGCCCCTTGGTGTCCTTCCAGCCCGGACACATCCGGACGTGGCTAAGTGCGCTGGAGAGCGCCGTTACGGCAGCGTCATACCGGCGGATCATCTTTCGGATCGTCTCAGCCGTTCTCAGCGCCGCTGTCGATGACGGCCTGATGCCGAAGAATCCCTGTCTCGCCAAGTCGGTCAAGGGGCCTCAAGCAAGTCCGTCCAAGGTGGTCCCCTGGACGCCCGAGCAGGTCTTCGCCGTCCGTTCCGCCCTGCCTGAGCGGTACCGCGCGATGGTCGACGTGGGCGCGGGATGCGGACTGCGCCAAGGCGAGATATTCGGTCTCCCTGTCGACAGTGTCGACTTCGACGGCGGATGGATCACTGTCCAGCAACAGCTCAAGCGAGTGCGGGGCAAGTTCGTCTTCGCCCCACCGAAGCGCGGAAAGGTCCGCGACGTACCGCTTCCCGGCGTCGTGAGCGCAGCCCTACAGGAGCACCTGGAGAACTTCGCCACGGTCAAGGTGACCCTTCCGTGGCTCAAGCCTGACGGGCCCATGGTCACGAAAGAGTTGCTATTCACTGGGCAGGCCGGACGGGCCGTGCGGTCTAGTCACTTCGATGACCACCTCTGGAAACCGGCTCTGGCCGCCGCTGGCTTCATCCCCAAGCCCGAGAAGGGCGAGCGGTACCAGGCCGCACGGGAGCACGGCATGCACGCGCTCAGGCACTTCTACGCCTCGGTTCTGCTGGACGCCGGAGAGAGCATCCGGGCGCTGAGCACGTACCTCGGGCACAGTGACCCAGGGTTCACGCTGCGTGTCTACACTCACTTGATGCCGAGCAGTGAGGGCCGTACCCGAAGGGCGGTCGACACCCTCTATCGGGCCTCCGGTAGGCCGCTGGACGGCCCAGAGACGGCCCAGGCCGCGTAGGAACGGCCTGGTCAGGGACTAAATCCCTGGTCAGGCCACCCAAACGTTAGAGAATCGGAACTTCATCTACTTCTTCCCGCTGTACACGGGCCAGACGATGCCCATGGACGCCTGGCGGGCCCGCATGTGGCTGGACACCTGGATCTGAATCCGGGCCAGGAACCCCGGAGGAAGCCGTTCCGGTGAGGGCGCGGCGGGTTCACACGATGCCGGTAGAGTGCCTCGAACCGCGGCCCCCATCGCACCGATGGGGGGACTCGAAGAACACAGTGGGGGTTCTGCATGCGGAGTGGCGCGAGAGCCGCGATCGTCAGTGCGGTGTTCGCCGCCATGGTCGTCAGTGTTGCCGGCTGCGGCAGCGGCCAGGATGACTCGTCGGGTTCCAAGGACGGCGCGAACGCGTCGGGCGACGACAAGAACGCCGTGAAGAAGGTGAAGACCGGCCCGCCCAGCGCGGCCGAGGTCAAGACCACCGCCCGCACGTTCCTGGCGGCATGGTCGGCGGGCGAGACGGCGAAGGCCGCCGCCCTGGCGGACGACAGCGACGCGGCCGCCGCGGCGCTGAGCGATTACCGCAAGAAGGCCCATATCGACAAGGTGGAGCTGAATCCGGGGCAGGCGAGCGGCGCGAAGGTGCCGTTCTCGGTCAACGCCCGGATCGCGTACAGCGGTGAGAGCAGCGTCCCCTGGACGTATGAATCCTCGCTGTCCGTGACCCGCGACACCAAGACGGGCAAGCCGGTCGTCGACTGGCAGCCCTCCGTCGTCCACCCCAAGCTGGGCAAGGGCGACACCCTGAAGACCGGCGAGTCCGAGGCCCCGCCGATCAAGGCCGTCGACCGGGACGGCACGGAGCTGTCCGCCACCGACCACCCGACCCTCAAGGGCGTGCTGTCCGGACTGCGCGAGCGGTACGGGAAGAAGGCCGGTGGCAAGGCGGGCGTGGAGACCTTCATCTCCCGCGGCAAGGGCTCCAAGTCCCCCGACGAGACGCTGAAGGTGCTCTCCAAGGGCACCCCGGGCACCCTGAAGACGACCATCGACGCCAAGCTGCAGAGCACCGCCGAGCAGCAGGTGAGCAAGAAGAGCAAGGCCTCGGTCGTGGCCGTCAAGCCGAGCACCGGTGAGATCCTCGCGGTCGCCAACTCCCCCGCGAGCGGCTTCAACCCCGCGCTCCAGGGCTCGTACGCGCCGGGCTCGACCATGAAGGTCATCACCTCGGCGACGCTGATCGACAAGGGTCTGGCCGCGTACGGCAAGGCGCATCCGTGCCCGAAGTACTTCAGCTACGGCGGCTGGAAGTTCCAGAACGACAAGAAGTTCGAGATCAAGAACGGCACGTTCGAGCAGAGCTTCGCCCGTTCCTGCAACACGGCCTTCATCAGCCAGGCGCCGAAGCTGAAGGACGACGATCTGACCAAGGAGGCCCGTGATGTCTTCGGCATCGGCCTCAACTGGCAGACCGGCGTGCCCACCTTCGACGGCGCGGTGCCGGTCCAGTCCGCGGCCTCCAAGGCCGCGTCGCTGATCGGTCAGGGCGGGGTGCGGATGAACCCGCTCAACATGGCGTCGGTCTCGGCCACGGCGTCCACCGGCACCTTCCGGCAGCCGTACCTGGTCGCGCCGTCCGTGGACAACCGGACGCTGGCCAAGGCGAGCAAGACGATGAAGCCGAGCACCAAGGACCAGCTGCGCAAGCTGATGCACCTGACGGCCACTTCGGGCACCGCCGCCGAGGCGATGTCCGGGATGAGCGGTGACTTCGGCGCGAAGACCGGTTCGGCGGAGGTCGACGGCCAGAAGAAGCCGAACGGCTGGTTCACCGCCTACCGCGGTGACCTCGCGGCGGCCGGTGTGGTCCCCGAGGGCGGCCACGGCGGCGACACGGCGGGCCCGGTCGTGGCGGCGCTGCTGCGCGCGGGCGGCTGACGCCCCGCCACGGAGAACAGCGATCAGGAGCCGGGCGGACGCGGTGAATTCCGCGCCCGCCCGGCTCCTTCGCGTGGGAGCAGCGGCGTTCGCGCTGTCGTACCGTGCTCTGGCCCCCGGGCCCGCGCCGGGCGCGGCACCGGCGAAATGTCCTCGCGTGGGCCCGGCGCCCGCCGATAGCGTCGGCGCCATGGCCTCCCACACCGCTGACACCGCCGCCCACCCCCGTTTCGCCGAGGCCCTGCGCGACCTCGGCCTGGACGTGGAGATCCGCCGCTTCCCCGATGCCACCCGCACCGCCGTCGAAGCGGCCGAGGCGGTCGGCTGCGAGCTGAGCCAGATCGTGAAGTCCCTCGTCTTCGAGGCGGACGGGGCGCCGGTGGTGGTCCTGGTGGACGGCGCGTCACGGGTCGACGTCGAGCTGGTGCGGCGCGCGCTGGACACGGGCGAGGTGCGGCGGGCGAGCGCCGCGCTCGTCCGGGAGACGACGGGCTACGCCATCGGCGGCGTACCGCCCTTCGGGCACCGCACCCGCACCCGGGTCCTGGCCGACCGGCGGCTGCTGGACCACGGAGTCGTCTGGGCGGCGGCGGGCACCCCGCACGCCGTCTTCGCACTCGACCCCACGTCGCTGATCGCGCACGCCGACGGCACCCTGGCCGACGTGCGCGAGACGGCCGTATGACGCCGCTCGTCGCGGCCGCGGTCCTCCTCGCCGCTGTCACCCACGCGAGCTGGAACGCCATCGCCCACAACATCCGCGATCAGCTGCTCTCCTTCACCCTGGTGAGCGGCGGCGGGGCGCTGTGCGGGGTGGTGCTGGCCGTCTTCAGCCCGCTGCCCTCGGCGGCCGCCTGGCCGTATCTGATCGGCTCCGCGGTGATCCACCTCGTGTACTACGTCCTGCTCATGCGCTCCTTCCACCTGGGCGACTTCGGCCAGATGTACCCGATCGCCCGGGGTACCGCGCCGCTGGTGGTGACCGTGCTGGCCGCGGTCTTCGCCGCCGAGACCCCGGACGGCCGCCAGGCGGCGGGCATCGCGGTGGCGTCGGCGGGGCTGCTGGGCGTGGCGCTGTGGGGCACGCGGGGCGCCCGTACGACGGGGGACGGTGCGCCCGCGGCGGGGAACGGTGCGCCTGCGGCGGGGGACGGTGCGCCCGCGGCGGGGAACGGCGGCACTCCCGGGCTCGCCGTCATCGCCGCCGTGGCCACCGGGCTGTCCATCGCCTCGTACACCGTGGTGGACGGCCTCGGCGTGCGCGCCTCCGGCACCCCGCTCGGCTACATCGCCTGGCTGATGATCCTCCAGGGGTTCGTCGTCCCCGCCTACGCCCTCGCCACCCGCCGCCGCGCCCTCGCCGCCCAGCTCCGCCCGGTGGCCCTGCGCGGGCTGCTCGGCGGGTTCCTCTCGGTCTGCGCCTACGGGCTCGTCCTGTGGGCCCAGACCCGCGCCGCCCTCGCCCCCGTCGCCGCGCTCCGCGAGTCCTCGATCATCGTCGGCGCGGCCATCGGCAGCGTCTTCTTCAAGGAGCGCTTCGGCGCCCCGCGCATCGCGGCGGCGGGCCTGATGGTGGCGGGCATCGGCCTGATGTGGCACCCCGGCTGACGGTTTGCCCAGGCGTTGCGGCCGACGGGTTGTTCAGGCGTCGCGGCCGACGGGTGGGTCACGCGTCCTGGATGGCCTTGCGCAGCGTCACGTCCGTCATCGTGATGCCGCCGTCCACCGGGAGGGTGACGCCGGTGATCCAGGCGGCGTCGGGAGAGGCCAGGAAGGTGATGGCGGCGGCGATGTCGGACGGCTCGCCGACCCGGCCGAGCGGATAGACGCCGGAGGCGCGGCGCAGCGCCTCCTCCCGGCCGTCCCAGCCGGGGGTGTGGATGGTGCCGGGGGCGACGAGGTTGACGCGGACGCCGCGGGCTGCGGCGTGCCCGGCGAGGGTGCGGGTGAGGCTTCCCAGGCCCGCCTTGGCGGCGCTGTAGGCATGGTTGCCGAAGTCCTGAAGGCCGTTGACGGAGCCGACGTTGACGATCGCGCCGCGGCCGTCGGCGGCGGCCAGATGGGGCAGCGCGGCGCGGGCGCAGCGGAAGGCGCCGCCGAGGGTGATGTCGAGGTCCTGGTGCCATTCGTCGTCCGGCTGGTCCTCGAACAGCGGGGTGTCGGGGCGGCAGGAGTGGGCGTTGTTGACGAGGACGTCGAGCCTGCCGAAGCGGTGGACGGCGTGGGCGACGGCCGCCTCCGCGTCGGCCCGCCCGGCGACGTCGCAGGCCAGCGCGTCGGCCTCGCCGCCGTCGGCCCGTATCGACTCGGCGGCGCGGGCGGCCCGTTCGCCGTCGAGGTCGGTGACGAGGACGCGGGCGCCCTCGGCGGCGAAGCGGCGCGCGGCCGCCTCGCCGATGCCCCGTCCCGCGCCGGTGACGACGACCGCGTATCGCTCGAATCTGCGCACCGTGTGCTCCCCTGCCTCTCGCCGTGTACCGGACCGGGCCCGCCGGGTGGCGGGCCTGCCGTAGTCGCTGCCCGGGCCGGGCGGCGCGCAGTCGCCGGGTTTCGGCCGCAGGCCCGGCGGTGCCCTTACGCGGGTCGGTCCGGCCGGGCGGCCGGGGCGGGGGCCTGAGCCGGAAGCGAGGGCGACGGGGCGGGGGCCGGGGCCGGGCGGCGGGGGCGGGTGGTCTTGATGCGGTGCGCGGCCGCCAGCAGGTCGGCCTGGGTCACCCGGGGCCGCCCGGTGCGCAGCACCTCCGCGGCCGCGTCGATCACCGCGCGGCAGATGTCGCGCCCGGTGACGTCGTCGACCGCGGCCAGTTGCTCCGGGGAGACGTCGGCGTCCAGCGGCAGGGCGTCGGGCAGGTGGCGGCGCCAGATCTCGGCGCGGGCCGCCCGGTCCGGGCTGGGGAAGCGCACATGCCAGACGCGGCTGTCGAACGCGGTGTCGTAGCTGGTCACCAGGTTGGTGGCGAGGACGACCAGCCCCTCGTGGCCGTCGAGCGCGGTCAGCATCTCGCTGCGCATGGCGTTCACCGCGTGCTCCGAGCCGTGGCTGGTGGTCTCGAAGCGGGCGGACATCAGCGCGTCCGCCTCGTCCAGGAAGAGCACCGCGCCCTGCTCGCGGGCGGCGTGGAAGAGCGCGCCGAGGTTCTTCGGGCCCTCCCCGTGGAACTTGCTCTCCAGCTGCGAGGCGCGGGCCGCGATCACGGGACGGCCCAGCCGGTCCGCGATCGCGTGGGCGGCCAGGGTCTTGCCGGTGCCGGGGGCGCCCTCCAGGTTGACCGCCGAGCTGGGGTGCGGCTGGATGGCCCGCAGCCCCCAGTCGTCGTACAGCACCCGCCGCTGCTCCACGGTGTGCACCGCGCGCAGCAGCTGGTCGAGGGTGCGGGCGGGGAGGACGAGGCGGTCGAAGCTGTGCAGCGGGGCGGTCGCGGTGAAGCGCGCGGCCCGCTCGGCCTCCGACGGTTCGTCCGCCTCGCGCCGCGGCCCCGCCTCGGCGGCGCGCGGGGGCGTGGCGGGGGCGCCGGGCGGCTGGTTGGTGATGGTGACGGTGAGCGGCTGCGGTCCGTGGTGGCCGCTGAACGCCTTGGCGGCGGCGATCAGGCGGGTGCGCAGCAGGCCCGCCTCCACGTCGTCGGCTCCGTGCGGTATGCCGGTGACGGCGAAGGCGGTGGCTCCGTGGTGTTTCACCGGTGTCCTCCCTGTCCTCGTCTCCCCCGCCCGGGGGCGGGTGGCGGGGGTCAGCCCCAGACGGCGACTTGATGGTGGGCGTGGGCGTTGCGGACGCGGTCGTCGGCCTGCTTGCCCTCGATGCGGCGGCTTTCGACGAACTGCTCGCGCGAGGTGTCGAACAACCCCTGCACATAGGCGACGTTGCCGTCGCGGATGGACTCGGAGACGGTGACGCAGCGCAGATCGGGGTCGGTCTGCAGCCGCTCGCTGCGGGCCCGGAACCA
The DNA here is from genome assembly GCF_040629205.1 of Streptomyces sp. NPDC005962. Taxonomy (NCBI): domain Bacteria; kingdom Bacillati; phylum Actinomycetota; class Actinomycetes; order Kitasatosporales; family Streptomycetaceae; genus Streptomyces; species Streptomyces sp. NPDC005962. Next base: position 108,580 of record NZ_JBEXVE010000026.1, read on the forward strand.
GTCGGCGAGATATTCGATGGTCACGACGACCACGTAGACCACCGCGACCGCCCCGAGCCCACCGAGCGCGACGAGGACCATGGCCAGCAGGCTCAGCACGAGGGCACCGCCTTCCCGAAGATGATGAGGTCCTTGTCGCCGAAGGCCTCGGACAGCTCCTCGTCCAGCTGCCGGGTGCGGCAGACCCAGACCGGGGCGGGCGTGCCGGTGCCGCGCACGGGGGTGTTGTCCCCGTCGAGGAAGAAGGTCTGGACGAGGTACTCGCGGCCCCGGCGCCGCCGCAGCACGGCCCCGGCCTCCGCCTCCGGCACCCGGGGGCGGTTGCGGACCAGGAAGGCGACCACGTCGGCGTAGCCGAGGAGCGGGCGCAGCGGTGCGCGCTTGGCGGCGAGGCCGTCCCGGGCCTCGCCGACCTGGTCGCCCCATGCGATGAGGGTGTCGATCTGCCGGAGCATCAGGTCGACGGTGTCGAGCAGCGGGTCGGCGGCGGGCTTGTCGTGAGACTTGTCGTCGGGCTTGTCTTCGGGGACGGCGGACTCTGCCATGGATTTCCTCCCGTGGGAGGGGCCCGGCGGAGGTGCCGGGCCCGGCACCTGTCGATGCTCCTCGCCCCGCCTGTCGCCGCGCGTCCCACGGCGCGGCGGGAATTTCGGTGCGCCGCTGTCGTCACCCGGTACGACAGAAACCGACAGGCCGGACACTCCTAGGGCGCGCCGCTGCCCCGGCGCGGCGGATGGGCGCCGAGCGCGGTGAGGCGGCGCAGCAGCTGGTCGGGTTTGGTGTGCCGGGAGCAGACGTACATCGCGAACATCATGCGGATGTCGGCGGGTTTGGAGCTGATGCCGCAGGCGGTCATGGCCCGGTCGATCTGGGTGCGGACGGTGGAGACCTTCACATCGAGCTGGGCGGCGGTCTCCTCGTACGAATAGCCGTCCGCGTACCACTCCAGCGCCCGCACCTGGCCCTCGCTCAGCCCCGCCGCCCAGTTGGAGAACACCACGGGCTGGTGGGCGGGCGCCTGTTCGGCCGAGGACGCCATGTAGAGCGTGTCCAGCAGGGTCAGCTGGTTGAGCCCGGTGCGGGCGCACTGCATCCGGAACAGCTCCAGGTCTTCCCGGTAGCGCGTGTCCGCGACGCCCAGCTCCTCCAGAATCCAGGCCACCCGGCCGCCGCGCGCGGTGCGGGCGAGCAGCTCGGCGAGGTACGCCGGGATGGTGAGCCCGCATTCGCGCACGGCGGTCTCCAGGGCGGACGCCAGATGCGGTTTCAGCCAGTGCGGATGGTGCCGGGCGTCCCATACGGCGTTCGCGAGGACGGCCGCGCCGACCGTTTTGCCGAAGACCGCCCGCGCCCCGCACACCCAGGGCGCGACGCGCTGGCGCCACTGCTCGGCGGCCGTGCACACCACCACGTCCGACCGGCGCACCAGGTCGGCGAACTGCTCGGCGGTGCCGACACCCATCAGGTCGGCCACGCACACGTCGTACTCGGCGCCGCTGATGTCGAGCCCCTCCACCGAGTCGACCTCGCTGACCACGGTCAGCCTCGGGTCCGCGTTCAGCGCGGCCACCAGGCCCCGTCTGGTCATCTCGTGGTCCTCGACCACCGCCACCTGTAACGGCTGCCTGCCGCCGCGCTCGCTCTCGTCCGTCATGCCGATGCGTCCTTCCGTGCGCGTCCGCCCTGTACGCGTCCGCTCTGTGGTCCGCCCTGTGCCCGATCGCCCCCGCCCCGTCCGCCGCGCCCTCGCGCCCCGCGTACGCGCCCCTCCCGCGCGCCGGGCGCGCGCTCGTCCGGCGCCGGTGCGGGGGCGATCGGCAGGGTCAGCGTCACCTGGGTGAGGCCGGGCACCGAGAGCACCCGCAGCGCCCCGCCGTGCTCCGCCAGCAGCCGCTGGTGGACGGCAAGGGAGCGCATCCCGGCGACACCGGCCGCCAGCGCCTCGGGCGGGAACCCGGCGCCCTCGTCGGTGACCACCAGTTCCACCTGCTCCCCGGGCTCCGCGGCCGGGTCGTCGACGATGTCCACATGCAGCAGCGCCTCACGCACCCCGGCGCTGCGCTCCACGTTGATCAGCAGCGCGCGCAGCGCGGCCTCCAGCAGCTCCACCTCGTACGGACGGACCCGGGCCGCAGCGCCGACCACGCGCTCGGTGACGATGGGCTCCACCGTGAGGGTGTCGTTGGCCGCCAGCGCGACCTGCCGGTGGACCATGCCGATCAGCGGCACCGACGCGCTGAACCGGCCGGTGCTGATGAAGGTGCGCAGCCGCTCCAGGGCGACCATCGCGGAGGTGCGCAGCGACGCGAGCTGATCGGTGTCGGTCACGTCGATCCGCTGGAACGCGCCCAGGGTGTGGCCGATGTGGTTGTGCAGTTCGATGGCGAGCAGCCGCCGCTGCTGGACCTCGTGCAGCTGAAGGCTCATATCGCCCAGATCGGCGGCGAGTTGCAGCAGGTACAGCGCGCCGCGCCGGATCAGATAGGCCAGCGCCCCATAGCCGGTGAGCCCGATCAGCACATCGGAGTGGGTCAGCGCCTCCGGGACGCCCAGGGCGATCACCGCGGCGTACGAGGCGGCGACCGCTCCGGTGCCCGCGAGGAGGACGCGCAGCGGCTGGCCGAGCGCCGAGCCGACGCTCGCGCCGGATATCTGCTCGGTGGTGAGCACCAGCAGCGGTGCCATGTCCTGTGCCCGGTCGGGGCCCATGACCACAACGCAGGCCCACAGGGAGGCGACGGCGGAGCACAGTTCGACACCGGCCGCGAGGGCGTCGTACACGACCGGCCGGGCATCGTCCCGGTCGTCGGCTTCGCGGTCCTCCTCGTCGCGCGCCGCCACCCGCCGGTGGTTGCGGACGATGTGCAGGGTGAACCACAGCGATTCGGCCACCACCGCCACCAGCAGCACCAGCCCGCCCGTGCGGTGGGCGAGATGGCCCGCGATACCGGGCACGGTCACCGCGAACTGGATGGCGTGCATCAGCCGGAAGATCAGCAGGATGCGCAGCATCTGCCATTCCATGTCCCGCCGCGCGAGCCGGTGCCGCTGAGCCGGTGGCTCCCCCGTACGCGCGCGTGCGCCCCGTAACCCCCGTGTCCGCGCCACGTGTTTCCCCCGTGTTCCCCCCGGGAGAGCCGCCCCCTACGGCTCTCACCCCCGGAAGAATCCCCAGTGTGGGCACGGCCGGAACCACACGACAGGGCCCCTTGGCCCCACGGACCCGGCGTGTACGTGTGCGAGAGGGCGCGGAGAGGCACGAAGGGGCGCGCGAACAGCGCGCACCACGCGCTCCTGCGGGCTGCGGGCTTGCGGGTGCGGGGCAGCTGCGGGCTGCGGGGCCGGGCTGCGCGGGCGTTCCCCCGCTACGCCTCCTGGGCCGCCACAGCCGTCCGTACGGCGCGTACCAGGGCCTGCGCCCGCGGGTCCGCGGTGACGCCGCGCTGCATGCCGTTGGTGACGTACGCGAAGCCGATCCGCGCCGCGGGGTCGGCGAAGGCGAGCGAGCCGCCCCGCCCCGGGTGGCCGAAAGACCCCGGTCCCAGCAGCGGGCAGGCCGGGCCGTGCAGCATGTAGCCGAGCCCGAACCGGGTCCCGACCACCAGCACCCGGTCCGGCCCCACGGACTCCTCCGTACGGGCCTGGGTCAGCGTCGCCGGGGCGAAGAGGCGGCCGCCCGCGCGGGCCGTGCGCGCCGACGGCAGCGGGCCGATCAGCGCCGCGTAGAAGCGGGCCAGCGCGTCGGCGGTGGCGACCCCGCCGGAGGCGGGCAGCCCGGCGGCGAGATAGGCGGGATCGTTCTCGTCGGGCGCCGGGCTGATCGCGCCGAACGCGCGCCGGGTCAGCGACTCCGGGTCGGCGTACGCGTCGGCCACCGACCGCTTGGGCCGCAGCCGCAGCCCCTGCGCGGCGGGCGCGGCCGGTGCCTCCACCCGCTCGATCCGGCCGGTCCGGTGCAGTTGCTCCTCGGGCAGCCCGAGCCACAGGTCCAGGGCGAGCGGCCGGGCGATCTCCTCAGCGATCCAGCGGCCGATGGTGCGCCCGGTGACCCGCTTCACCAGCTCGCTCAGCAGCCAGCTGTAGGTCTGCGCGTGATAGCCGTGGGCCGTGCCGGGCTCCCAGTCCGGGCGCTGGGCGGCGACGGCCCGCGGCCCGGATATGCCGTCGATGGCCTCGGCCGGGGTCAGCGGGGTGTCGAGGGCGGGCAGCCCGGCGCGGTGGGCGAGCAGATGCCGCACCAGCACCCGTTCCTTGTCGTTCTCCTTGAACTCGGGCCAGTAGGTGCCGACCCGGCCGTCGAGGTCGAGCTGGCCGCGCTGGTGGAGCAGCAGCGGCACGGCGGAGGCGACGCCCTTGGTGACGGAGCGGACGACCTGCGCGGTGTCCCGCTCCCACGGCGCCTCGTCTTGGTCCGAGCCGGGGTCCTTCGTACCGCCCCACAGGTCGACGGCCTTCTCGCCGTCCTGGTAGAGGACGAGGGCCGCGCCGCGTTCACCGCGCTTCGCGAAGTTCTCCGCGAAGGCGTCCCGGACCGGCTCGAATCCGTCGGCCACCGTGCCCTGGACGTCCACCACTGATGCGACTCCCACCCTGCCGATCCGACCGTGCTGCCGTCCTTATGGTGCAACGTGCCCGGTCGGGACCTCAGACCGGGGCCGTCACCGAGCGGGGATCGAAGCCGAAGGGCAGCTCCAGCCGGTGCTCCCGCATCAGCTCCTGGTCACACAGCAATTCTTGCGTACCCCCATCGGCCGCGATCACTCCCCCGCTGAGCACCACGGACCGCGGGCACAGCTCCAGCGCGTACGGCAGGTCATGGGTGACCATCAGCACAGTGACGTCCAGGGAGCGCAGGATGTCGGCGAGTTCACGGCGCGAGGCCGGGTCGAGGTTGGAGGACGGCTCGTCCAGGACGAGGATCTCCGGCTCCATCGCCAGCACGGTCGCCACCGCCACCCGCCGCCGCTGTCCGAAGGACAGATGGTGCGGCGGCCGGTCCGCGAACTCCGCCATCCCCACCCGGTCCAGCGCCCGGTGCACCCGCTCGGCCAGCTCCGCGCCGCGCATCCCGGCCGCGGCCGGGCCGAACGCCACGTCCTCGCGCACGGTCGGCATGAACAGCTGGTCGTCCGGGTCCTGGAAGACGATGCCCACCCGGCGGCGGATCTCGGCCAGGTTGGGCCCCGCCACCGGCAGCCCGGCGACCGTGACCGACCCGGCGCCCGCCTCCAGGATGCCGTTCAGATGCAGCACGAGGGTCGTCTTGCCCGCCCCGTTGGGGCCGAGCAGCGCCACCCGCTCCCCGCGGGCCACGGTCAGCTCGACCCCGAAGAGCGCCTGGTGGCCGTCGGGGTAGGCGTAGGCCAGGCCGGACACCTGGAGGGAGGGCGGGGTGGCGGCGGGGCCGGTCATACGAGCATCCATCCGGTCAGGCAGACCGCCAGCGCGGTCAGCGGTAGTGCGGCGGCGTAACTCCACTGTGCACGGGACGCGGTCACCTCGTCGATCACGGGCATCGTGCCCGTGTAGCCGCGGCTGAGCATCGCCAGATGGACGCGTTCGCCCCGTTCGTAGGACCGGATGAACAGCGCTCCGGCCGACTTCGCGAGCACACCCCACTGCCGCACACCGCGCGCCTCGAACCCGCGCGAGCGGCGGGCGATCCGCATCCGGCGCATCTCGTCGGTGACGACGTCCCCGTAGCGGATCATGAACGACGCGATCTGCACCAGCAGCGGCGGCATCCGCAGCCGCTGGAGCCCCAGCAGCAGGGCGCGCAGCTCGGTCGTCGACGCCAGGATGACGGACGCCGCGACCCCGAGCGTGCCCTTGGCCAGGATGTTCCAGGCGCCCCACAGCCCGGACTCGCTGAGCGACAGCCCGAGCACGTCCACCCGCGCGCCCTCCGCGACGAACGGCATCAGCACGGCGAACGCCACGAACGGGATCTCGATCAGCAGGCGCTTCAGCAGGAGCCCGGCCGGGATGCGGGCGGTCACCGCCACGGCGGCCAGCAGCACGGCGTACAGGCCGAACGCCCAGAGCGCCTCGCGGGGCGTCGCGACGACGACGAGGACGAAGCAGAAGACGGCGGCGATCTTGCACTGCGGGGGGAGGGTGTGGACCGGCGAGTGGCCCGCCCGGTAGAGCGTGTGGGCGTGTCCCGCGCCCATCTCAGCGCGCCTCGGCGTCGGCGTCGGCCCGGCGCCGCCGGACGACGACGAAGACCCCGGTGCCCACGGCGAGCGTCGCACCGACCCCGATCACCCCGGCGAGGCCGCCGGAGAGCCGGGCGTCGGAGATGTCCTTGACGCCGTAGTCGGCGAGCGGGGAGTCCTTGGCGGCGTGGTCCTCGGTCTTGGTGTCGATGCCCTTGTCGTGGGCGACCTTCTCCAGCCCGTCGGGGCTGGCGGAGGCGTAGAAGCTGACGACGCCCGCGCACAGCAGCGCGGCCCCGAGCCCCACCGCCCACACCCGGCGCGCGGAGCGCCGCGGTGCGCCGGGGGCGGGGGTGGCGGGCGCGTCTTTGGTGGCGGGCGCCGCCGTGACCGTACGAGCGGTGGCGGGCGAGACAGGCGAGGCGGCCGGAGCCGGGGTGCGCCCCGGGGTCACGGGCGTACCGGTGCGCAGCTCCAGACGGCGCGCGGTCGCGCCCCGCGCGCCGTGGACGAGGTCCGGCCGTACGGCCATCACGGCGCCGACCGTCAGAGCCGTGATCGCCGCCTCGCCGATGCCGATCAGTACGTGCACACCGACCATCGCGGTGAAGACTTTGCCGATCGCGACATCCGCCGTCCCGCCCAGCGCGTAGATCCCGGTGAAGGCGACGGCGGCGGCCGGGACGGATATCAGGGCGGCCAAGAAGGACGCGACGGTGACCGTGCGGCGCCGGTTCGGGGCGATCTTCAGCACGGCGCGGAAGATCCCGTAGGCCACGACCGTGGTGACGACCGCCATGTCCGTGATGTTGACGCCGAGCGCGGTGAGGCCGCCGTCCGCGAAGAGGACGGCCTGCATGAGCAGCACCACGGACACACACAGCACGCCCGTATAGGGGCCGACGAGGATCGCGGCCAGCGCCCCGCCGAGCAGATGCCCGCTGGTGCCTGCGGCTACGGGGAAGTTCAGCATCTGGACGGCGAAGATGAACGCCGCGACCAGCCCGGCCAGCGGCGCGGCCTGCTCGTCGAGTTCGCGCCGCGCACCGCGCAGACCGACCGCGACCGCGGCGGCGGCGACGGCACCGGTCGCCACCGACACCGGGGCGTCGATGAATCCATCGGGGACATGCATGCAGGGGCTCCGCTCCTGAGCTGCGGGTAACCGGTCGATGGTGACCTACCTGCACATCATTCGCAAGAGCGCCTGCCCCGCGAAAAGACCGACGGCGGCCCTCCCGTCAGGGAAGAGCCGCCGCCGGGGCGTGCGTTGGCCGGACTACACCCGGCTCAGCTCCGAGTCCTTGTCGGACTTCTTGGCGCCCTTGGCGTCCTTGCCCTGCTGCTCCTCCGGGGTGTCCGTCGCGAGCTGCTCGCGCAGCCCCTCACCCTCGACGTCCACGTTCGGCAGCGCCTTGTCGAGCCAGCGCGGCAGCCACCACGCCGACTTGCCGAGCAGCCCCAGCACCGCCGGGACGATGGCCATACGGACCACGAAGGCGTCGAAGAGGACCGCGGTGGCCAGACCGAAGCCGATCATCTTCACCATCGCCTCGGTCGAGCCGATGAACCCGGCGAAGACGCTGATCATGATGACGGCGGCCGCGGAGACCACCCGGGCGCCGTGCCGGAAGCCGGTGACGACGGCCTGGCCGGGGCTCTCGCCGTGGATGTACGCCTCCCGCATCCGGGTCACCAGGAAGACCTCATAGTCCATGGCGAGACCGAACACCACACCGATCATGAAGATCGGCATCATGCTCATGATCGGGCCGGTCTCCTCGACGCCGAACAGGTCCGCCGCCCAGCCCCACTGGAAGACCGCGACCACCGCGCCGAGCGCCGCCACGACGGACAGCAGGAAGCCGAGCGCCGCCTTGAGCGGGACCAGAATCGACCGGAAGACGATCATCAGCAGCAGGAAGGCCAGCCCGACGACCAGTGCCAGGTACGGCACCAGCGCGTCGTTCAGCTTCTGCGAGATGTCGATGTTCATGGCCGTCTGGCCGGTCACCAGCACCTCGGCGCCGGTGTCGGACTTGAACGAGCCCGCCTCGTCCCGGATGTCGGCGACGACCTTCTCGGTGTCGACGCTGCTCGGCTTGTACTTCGGCACGACGGTGAGCATCGCGGCGTCGCCGGACTTGTTGAACGTCGCCGGGGTGACGGCCGCGACGCCGTCGATACCGGCGATGGTCTTGCTGACCTTGTTCACCGCGGCCTTGGGGTCGTCGCTGCCCTTGGCGTCGGTGACCACCATCAGCGGACCGTTGAAGCCGGGGCCGAAGCCGTCGGAGATCATGTCGTACGCCTGGCGCTTCTGGCTGCTGACCGGCTGCGAACCGTCGTCCGGCAGCCCCAGCTCCAGGCTGAGCGCGGGCACCGCGGCGGCGCCGAGGCCGAGCACGCCGAGCAGCAGCACCGCGACCGGGCGGCGCAGCACGAACCGGGCCCAGCGGGTGCCCATGTTGGGCTTCTCCTCCGCCCGCGTGCCCTCCGTGGCGGCGGAGGCCGCCTCCGCCATCCGCTTGCGCGCCTTGCGTCCGTGCACCCGCTTGCCCGCGAAGCCCAGCAGCGCGGGGATGAGGCTGATCGCGATGAGGACGGCGATGACCACCGTGCCGGCCGCCGCGAAGCCCATCTTGGACAGCATCGGGATGTTGACGACCGCGAGACCGACCAGCGCGATGACGACGGTGAGACCGGCGAACACCACCGCCGAACCCGCGGTGCCCACGGCCCGCCCGGCGGCCTCCTCGCGCTCCCGGCCCTCGGCCAGTTCGGCGCGGTAGCGGGAGACGATGAAGAGCGCGTAGTCGATGCCGACCGCGAGGCCGATCATCATCGCCAGCGTGGAGGTCGTCGTGGACAGCCCGAGGGGGGTGGCGAGCGCGGTGATCCCGGAGATGCCGATGCCGACGCCGATGAGCGCGGTCAGCAGCGGCAGCCCGGCGGCCACCAGCGAGCCGAAGGTGATGGCGAGGACGATCGCGGAGATCACGATGCCGATGACCTCGGTGGAACCGGTCGCGGGCATCTCCTGGAGCGCGTCACCGCCGATCTCCACCGTGAGATCCGACTTCTGCGCCTTCTCCCCGGCCTCCTTCAGACCGTCCTTGGTGGTGTCCTCCAGCTCCAGCGCGCTGACCTTGTAGCTGGTCAGGATGTACGCGGTGGAACCGTTCTTGGAGACGGCACCGGCCTGGTACGGGTCGTTGACCGAGGCGATCTGCGGAGAGCTGGCCTTGAGGTCGGCGACAGTCTTCGTGACCACGGCCTTGTTGTCCGGGTCGGTCATCTTCTCGCCCTGGGGCGCGCGGAAGACCACCCGGGCGGTGGCGCCGTCGGCGTTACCACCGGGGAACCGCTTCTCCAGGACGTCGAAGGCCTTCTGGGCCTCGGTACCCGGGATGGAGAAGCTGTCGTTGGCGGGGGGCGAGGCGGTCGCGGCGCCGACTCCGGCGACAGCCAGGAGCGCCACCCATATCAGGGCGACGAACCGGCGTCGCCGGAAGGCGAATCGACCGAGTTTATAGAGGAACGTGGCCACGAGGAGAGGTGCTCCCGTCGAGTCGGTGTCACTGCTGGGATCGCTGCTGTGTCACTACTGGCAGGTGTGCGCGACCCGACCGGCGACGAGAGCGGCGCCCCGGCTGGGTCCGTAGGGGGTGATGCGGGGTGGGGAGAGTCAGAGGCCGAGGGCGGGGAGGACCACGGCATCGATGTATTCGCTGAGGTAGTCGACGTCCGGCTCTTCGCCGTCGATCAGCGACCGGGCGACGACGGCGCCGCACATCATGTGCACGACGTATCCCAGCGCGGGTCTGCCCGGAGCCACTTCCCCCCGGTCGACGGCACGCCGCAGCAGGACGTCGAACGCGGCGATCTCGGGATAGATCAGCAGCTCCCGAAGGGCCTGGTGGAGGTCCGGATGCGTGTGGATGGCCTGGGCCAGCCCCCTCATCAGGGCCGCGTCACGCTCCCGGGCGCTGTCGCCGCACCGCACGATCTCGTGCAGGTCGCCGCGGAGCGTTCCGGTGTCGACCTCCTGGAGCGAAACGGGCTTGGTATGCCGCAGCGCGGAGGCCACCAGCTGCGGCTTGCCCTTCCACTGACGGTAGAGCGTGGCCTTGCTGGAGTGGGTGCGGGCGGCGACGGCGTCCATGGTCAGCGCGTCGTAACCGACCTCCCCGAGCAGCTCGACCACGGCCTCGTACAGCTCTCCCTCCCGCTCGGGGGACAGCCTGCTGCGGCGCGCCCTTGCCGTGGGCCGGTCCTCGGCCGACGGGTCGACAGGCGGCGTCGTCGTCATGGCATACCCCCTTCCGAACGAAACGGTTTCGTACTCGTTCCAGCATACGACCGCACCGGCCGCCCTTTTAGCGAAACCGCGTCGTTTCGCTCGTGGTGTGCGTCACAGATTGGAGTTGCTTTGGCGGACCGGGCCCGAAACCATGGATGAGGTGAGGGAAACCAGCGATACCGACCGCGCCTATCTGCGATTTCCGCATCTGCACGGCGACTTGCTGTGCTTCGTCGCCGAGGACGACCTCTGGGTCGCCCCCCTGACCGCCGGCGGTGAACCCCCCGGACGGGCGTGGCGGCTGACCGTCGACCGCACGCGGGTGGGACACCCACGCTTCTCCCCCGACGGCTCCCGGATCGCCTACACGAACTGGCGCAGCCTCGACCCCGAGATCCACCTCGCCCCCGTGGACGGCGGCCCCGCCCGGCGGCTGACCTACTGGGGCAGCGAGGACGCCCGGGTCTGCGGCTGGTCGACGCCCGGCCCGGACGGCGACTCCCACATCCTCGCCGTGTCCTCGCACGGCCAGCCGTTCTCGCACTTCTCCTGGGCCTACAGCCTGCCCACCGACGGCAGCCCCGGCAGCCGCCTGCCCTGGGGCCCGGTGGCCGACATCGCCGTCGCCGACGTCCCCGACGTCGCCGATATCGGGGACGGTCACATCGCCGCCTCCGGCCAGCACGGCGAGCGGCGCACCCTGCTGCTCACCGGCAAGCCGCCGCACGAGCCCGCCACCTGGAAGCGCTACCGGGGCGGTGCCACCGGCCGGCTGTGGCTCGGCGGCACCCGGCTGCTGCCCGAACTCGGCGGCCACCTGGACTCGGTCATGGTGGTCGGCGGCCGCATCGCGTTCCTCTCCGACCACGAGGGCGTCGGCAACCTCTACTCCTGCCTCCCCGACGGCTCCGGGCTGCGCCGTCACACCGACCACGACGACTTCTACGCCCGCCACGCCTCGACCGACGGCAGCCGCGTCGTCTACCAGTGCGCGGGCGACCTGTGGCTGGTGGACGACCTCGGCCCGGAGACCGAACCCCGTCGGCTGCGGGTGCGGCTCGGCGGGGCGCGGACCGGGCGGCGGCCCTACCAGGTACCGGCCGCCTCCCACGTCGACTCGCTGTCCGTGGACACCACCGGCCGGGCCAGCGCGGTGTGCGTACGCGGCAGCCTGTACTGGCTCACCCACCGCGACGGCCCCGCCCGCACCCTCGCCGACGCCCCGGGCGTCCGGGTGCGGACGCCCGAGATCCTGGGCTCCAGCGGGCGGGTCGCCTATGTGACGGACGCGGAGGGCCAGGACGCGATCGAGATCGCCTACCTGCCGCGGGCGAGCGAGACGGGCGAACCGCGGCGGCTGGCCGCCGACCGGCTGGGGCGGGTGCACGAGATGGAGCCCTCGCCCGACGGCGACCGGCTCGCCGTCGCCGCCAACGACGGCCGGCTGCTCCTCGTGGACACCTCCGCGGACGGGGACGGCGAGGTCACCGAGCTGGTCCGGTCGCTCAACGGCCCCGTCGCCGACCTCGCCTTCTCACCCGACTCGGCCTGGCTGGCCTGGTCGCATCCGGGCATCGGGCGCACCCTGCGCTCCATCAAGATCGCGCGGCTGGCGGACCGGACCATAGTGGACGTGACCAGCGGGCGGTTCGAGGACGAGGAACCGGTCTTCACCAGCGACGGCCGCTACCTCGCCTTCCTGTCCTGGCGCGGCTTCGACCCCGTCTACGACGTCCACACCGGCGACCTCTCCTTCCCGCTCGGCTGCCGCCCCTACCTCGTACCGCTGTCCTCCGCCACGCCCTCCCCCTTCGCGCTCTCCACCGAGGGCCGCCCGGCGGCGGGCGGACTCGACCCGGACGACGGCGCCGGGGGCGGGGAGGGCGACGGCACGGTGACCGTCGAGGTGGAGGGGCTGCCCAGCCGGGTCACCGTCTTCCCGGTGGCCGCCTCCAAGTACTCCTCGCTGTGGCCGGTCAGCGGCGGCGGCCTGGTGTGGCTGCGCTGGCCGATCTCGGGTGCGCTCGGCGAGACGTTCGCCAACCCCGCCGACACCTCCGACCGCCCCACCCTCGAACACTTCGACCTGGCCAAGGCCAAGCGCACCGAACTCACCAGTGAGCTGGACTGGTTCCGGGTCAGCGGCGACGGCTCCCGGCTCGTCGTCGTCGACGACGACGAGCTGCGAGCGGTGCCCGCCACCGAGTCGGGCGACAGCGACTCCACGGCCCAGATCGACATGCGGCGCATCCAGCACACCGTCGACCCGGAGGCCGAGTGGCGGCAGGCGTACGAGGAGGCGGGGCGCATCACCCGCGCCTACTTCTGGGAGCCGGGCATGTGCGGCGTCGACTGGGACGGGGTGCTCGACCAGTACCGGCCGCTGGTCGAACGGGTCGCCTCCCCCGACGAGTTCGCCGATCTGCTGCGCGAGGTCCTGGGCGAACTGGGCACTTCGCACGCGTACGTGAGCGCCGCGCGCCGCAACGAGGGCCCGCCCCACTACCAGCGCCCCATCGGACTGCTCGGCGCCGACCTCACTCCCACCGAGGACGGGGGGTGGCAGGTCTCCCGCATCCTGCCCGGCGAGTCCTCCGACTCCCGGGCGCGCTCGCCGCTCGCGGGCTCCGGCATCCGCGAGGGCGCCCGGCTCACCCACGTCGACGGCCGCCCGGTGGACCCGGTGGCCGGTCCCAATCCGCTGCTGACCGCCGCGGGCGGCACCACGGTCGAGCTGACCTTCGCCTCCCCGGACGGCGAGGGCCCGCCGCGCCGGGTCGCGGTCGTCCCGCTGATCGACGAGCGGCCGCTGCGCTACCAGGACTGGGTGGCCCGGCGGCGGTCGGTGGTACGGCAGTTGAGCGACGGGCGGTGCGGCTATCTGCACATCCCGGACATGGGCGGCTCCGGCTGGGCGCAGTTCAACCGGGATCTGCGCCGGGAGGTGTCGTTCCCCGCGCTGATCGTGGACGTCCGGGGGAACGCGGGCGGCAACATCAGCGAGCTGGTGGTCGAGAAGCTGACCCGCACCGTGATGGGCTGGGACCTCACGCGCAACGCCCAGCCCGTGTCGTACACCAGCAACGCGCCGCGCGGGCCGATCGTCGCGGTCGCGGACGAGGCGACCTCCTCCGACGGCGACATGATCACCGCGGCCTTCAAGATCCAGGGCATCGGCCCGGTGGTGGGGCTGCGGACCTGGGGCGGTGTGGTCGGCATGACCGGCCGCCACCCGCTGGGCGACGGTTCGGCGATCACGGTGCCGATGAACGCCGCCTGGTTCGACGCCTATGGGTGGGGGGTTGAGAACCATGGCGTGGAGCCGGACATTCCGGCGCCCCGTTCCCCGCTGGACTGGGCGGAGGGCCGCTATCCGCAGCTGGGGGTCGCGGTGCGTACGGCGCTGGACCTGCTGGAGCGGCATCCGGCCGCAGCCCCGCCGGACTACGGCCAGGTCCCGGACCGACGCCGCCCGAAACTCCCCCCACGGGCCGATAGTTGAGCGGCTGAGCTGAGCCGCCGGACCCTGCCGGGCTCTTGGAATAGGCCCGCGTGCGTGGCCTCCATGCGTGCCGGGGGCGCATCCCCTGACGGATGCGCCCCCTCGCGCACACTCTTCGCGAGCCCTTGGCGGGCCCGCCAAGGAACCTGCCGACGAGACGACTTACATCTCCTCGAACGGCTCCTGGTCCCGCGTCTCGTCGCCCATGCCCTGCTGACGGCGCTCCCGGCTCATGCGCTCGGCCTGCTCACGGCTTTCGGGCCGGTCCTGGTCACGGCGCGGCTCCTGGCCCCGCTCGCTTCGCTGGCCCTGCTGGCCCTGCTGGCCCTGCTGACCGCGCTGGGACGGCTGACCCTGCTGACCCTGTTGACCACGCTGGGACGGCTGGCCCTGCTGACCCTGCGCCTTGCGCTTGGCCTGTTGGGCCTTCTCGCTGAACTCGTCCTTCCCCATCTGTGTCACTCCTCATCGGGTGAAAGGGATCGGGCCCGACCAGAGTTACACGCAGGGACATACTCCGCATTTCGATCGACTACATCTAACGAATTCCCAGGTCAGGGCGGTTGACACAGGGTTACCGGTGACTCTGCGTACGGGCGGTGCGCGCCCGCTCGTCCGCCGCGCCGCCCTCGCCCACGAGATGGCCGCGCTGCCCGCGGGTGGCCGCCAGCCGGGGCTCGGCCCAGCGCATCTCACGCTGCCCCACCGCCCCGATCAGCGCGGGCAGAAGACCGCGCACCGGCTGCATCCCGCGCAGCCACCACTGCGCGTACACATGGGCCGAGCGGCGCTCTATCCCGGCGACGAGCCGGTCCACGGCCGGCCCCAGTGGATACGTACGCCCCGCGGGCCACGGCATCCGCGACCGCAACTCCCGCATCACCTCGTCCCGGTCGGCGCCGCGCACCATGTCGGTATCGGTCCAGCTGAGATAGCCGACGCCGACCGTCACGCCCCGGTGACCCACCTCGGCGCGCAGACAGTGCGCGAACGCCTCGACCCCCGCCTTGGACGCGCAGTACGCGGTCATCATCGGCGCGGGCGCGAGCGCGGCGAGCGAGGCGATCTGCAGCAGATGGCCACGGCTGGCGATCAGCGCGGGCAGAAAGGCGCGGGCCGTGGTGACGCTGCCCAGCAGATTGACCTCGACCACCCGCCGCCAGGCCGTCTCGTCGGTGTCGAGGAACGGACCGCCGGTGGCCACCCCGGCGTTGGCGCAGACGATGTCCACCGCGCCGAAGCGTGCCACCACTTCCTCCGCGACCTTGGCCATCGCCTCCGAGTCGGTGACATCGGCGTGCCAGTACTCGGAGTCGGTGGGCAGCCGCCCCGACACCCGCTTCAGCTCCTCCGGTTCCAGGCCCACCAGCGCCACCCTGGCGCCGCGCGCGGACAGTCTGCGGGCCAGCAGCTCGCCGACTCCCCGTGCCGCGCCGGTCACCACCGCGACCCGGCCCTCCAGCCTCCCGCGCGCGCTCATGACGTCCGCTCCTCGACTGTGTGGGGGGCCTCGCCGGTCCCGGCGGCCCGCGGGGCATCCCCGTATTCCGTGTATTCCGTCTCTTCCGTGTATTCCGTGACGAGGTGATCCATGACGAGGCGGCGGATCACGCCGCTCACCGCCCCGGGGTCCTCCACGGGCGTCATGTGGCCGAGGCCGGGCAGCTCGGTGAGACCGGTGCAGTGCGGCAGCGCGGCCGCTATGGCCCGGGCGTGCTCGGGCGGGGTCAGCCGGTCGGCGGTGCCCACGATAACGGTGGCGGGCATGGTCAGCAGGCCGACCCGGGCGTCCAGATCGAGGCCGCCCATGACATGCGCCCAACCGGCGCGCACGGCGCCGGGGCAGGCATGCACGATCCGCGCGCACGCCTCCACCATGGCGGGCGCGGAGCCCGGGCCCATCGTCCCGTACCGCAGCAGGCGCTTGGCGACCGGCGTAACCGGCCCCATGGGGACGCGCGCTCCGAGTATCGCGCGATGTATCCGCGCCCGTGCCCGCTCGGAGCGCAGCGGCACCACACGCGCCCGCTCGACCAGGCGGGAGGCGCCGGTGCTGCACAGCACCACGGCGGCGGCGCGCTCGCGCAGCGCCGGGCGGCCCGCGGCGGCCATCACCGTCATCCCGCCCATGGAGTGGCCCACGACCACGGCCCGGCGGCCCGGCTCCAGGGCCTGCTCCAGCACCGCTTCCAGGTCGTCGGCGAGCGCGTCGGTGCTGTAGCCGCCGGGACCGGGGGCGGCGCTGCGGCCATGGCCTCGCTGGTCGTACACGATCACCCGGTGGTCGGCGGCCAGCTCCCGCAGGACCGGCGCCCAGAAGGCGGTCGAGCAGGTCCAGCCGTGCACCAGGACGACGGCGGGAGCGGCGGGGTCGGCGGGCCCGTGCAGCTCCGCGTGGAGCCGGGCGCCGTCCGCCGAGGTGACGGTCAGCTCATGCGCGCCGGTCGGCGGGGCGTACGGCCCGGAGGTGACGTAGGGGGCGCGCCTCACCGCGATCCCCTCCCCGCGGCGGACTCCGCGCCCTCACCGGCTCCGGCCGACTGCCTCAGCACCTCGTACTCCGCGAGCCGCACCTGCCGGGTGACCCTGGCGAACTCGCCGGTCGAGCCCGGCCACAGGGTCGTGTTGCGGCCGTTGTCGTCCAGATACCAGCTGTCGCAGCCGCCCGAGTTCCACACTGTGCGCTTCATCCTCTCCTGGACCCTGTCGTTGTAGGCGCGGACCGCCGACGGCCGGGCGTCCAGGGCGACCTTGCCGCCGAGGGCGTCCAACTGCCGCAGATAGTCGGTCAGATAGGTGAGCTGGGCCTCGATCATCAGGATCATCGAGCTGTTGCCGAGCCCGGTGTTGGGCCCGATGACCGTCAGGAAGTTGGGGAAGCCCGCCGCGCTGGTACCGCGCAGCGCCTCCATGCCGCCCTTCCACTCCTCCGCGAGCGTGGTGCCCTTCGCCCCGGTCACGCGCTGGGCGATGGGAAGGTCGGTGACATGGAAGCCCGTCCCGAAGATGATCGCGTCGGCCTCGGTCTCGGTGCCGTCGGAGCCGACGAGCGTGGTGCCGCGGATCTCCTTGAGCCCGCCGACCACCTCCACATGCGGCTGGGCGAGCGCCGGGTAGTAGTCGTTCGACAGCAGGATGCGCTTGCAGCCGATGCGGTAGCGGGGGGTCAGCCTGGCCCGCAGCACCGGGTCCTTGATGGCTCGCCGCATATGCGCCCCGGCCAGCCGCTCCACGATTCCCAGCTCCGCGGGCCGCTTGGTGAACGCCCCGACCTGCAACTCCCGGATGCCCCACAGCAGCCCGCGCCGCAGCGCCCCGGACACCGGCAGCCTGCTGTGCAGCCAGCGCTCGGCGCCGGTGATCCGGCGGTCCATGCGCGGCAGCACCCAGGGCGGGGTGCGCTGGAAGAGGGTGAGCCCGCGCACCTCCTTCTGGATCTCGGGCACGATCTGGATGGCCGAGGCGCCGGTACCGACCATCGCGACCCGCTTGCCGCGCAGGTCGTAGCCGTGGTCCCAGCGCGCGGAGTGGAAGACCTTGCCGGGGAAGCCGTCGAGCCCCGGGATGTCCGGGATCTTCGGATCGGAGAGCGGGCCGGTCGCGCTCACCACGACATCGGCGGTCAGCGGCCCCCGCGCCGTCTCGATCTCCCAGTGCAGCGCCGCGCCGTCCCAGCGCAGGGAAAGCACCTCGGTGTCGAGGCGCAGGTGCGGCCGCAGCCCGAAGGTGTCGGCTACCCGCTCCAGATAGGCGCGGATGTGCCGCCGGCCGGAGAAGGTGCGCGGCCAGTCGGGGTTGGGGGCGAAGGAGAAGGAGTAGAGATGGGACGGGACATCGCAGGCGCAGCCCGGATAGCTGTTGTCCCGCCAGGTCCCGCCGACCGCACCGGCCCGCTCCAGGACCACGAAGTCGGTGACACCGGCGCGGCGCAGCCTCACCGCCGCGCCCAGCCCGCCGAATCCGGACCCGATCACCGCCACCCGCACATGCTCACGCGTCGGCCCACCCGTCATGCCGCCACCTCCCGCCGCTCGAACTGCCCGAACTTCCTGAACCGCTCCGAACCGTGCCAGCGTTCACTGGCACGATGGGAGCGTAAGACAGGGACGCGGCAAGCGGTAGGGGCTGTGGATAACCTAGTTACCGGCGGTCACACACCACCGCCGTCGGCATAGGCTGCTGCTGTGGCGACGAGCGAAGCGGACCAGGTGCGCGAGTACCGGGTGACGGAACTGGCCGAGCGAGCCGGGATCACCGTGCGCACCCTGCGCTTCTACCGGGAGCGCAAGCTGATCCCGCCGCCCCGCCGGGAAGGCCGTATCGCCTGGTACAACGACCACCACCTGGCCCGGCTGCGGACCATCACCGCCCTGCTGGAGCGCGGCCACACCCTGGGCGGGATAGCCGAGTTGATCGCCGCGTTCGAGAGCGGGCGGCGGGACGTCGGCGAACTGCTGGGGCTGGACGGCGGCCTTCCGTCCTGGTCCGAGGAGACCCCGGTCCGGCTCACCCCTCAGGCGCTCGCCGACTACTTCGACGGCGAGGCCACCGCGGCGAACCTCACCGTCTCCCTCGACATCGGCTATCTCGCGGTCGACGGCGACGACATCGTGCACATCAGCCGCCGACTGCTGGACGCCTCGCGCGCCCTGGTCGCCCAGGGCATCCCGCTGTCGGCCGTCCTCGCGGCCGGGCGCGAGGTCCGGGGGCATGTGGACGCCATCGCCGAGACCTTCGCCACCCTGCTGATCAGCCACGTCCTGGCGGACGCCAAGAATCGCGGCGAGGAGATCGGCGAGACCGTGGAGCGGCTGCGGCCGCTCGCGAAGAGCGTCGTGGACGCCGAGCTGTCGATGGCCATGGACCGCCGTCTGCGGGCCGGTCTGGAGCAACGGGCGGGCGAGCCGGGCGCCTCGGCGGGCGAGCGCACCGAGGACACCGGGCGCCCGCCGCCGGATCAGTGAGCGGCGCCGTACGTGACCGTCACCGGGGCATGGTCGCTCCACCGCTGGTCGTACGCCGGGGCCCGCTCCACGACGGCCTTCAGCGCCCGCCCGGCGAGCCCGGGGGTGGCCACGTGATAGTCGATGCGCCACCCCGCGTCATTGTCGAACGCCCTCCCCCGGTACGACCACCAGGAGTACGGACCGTCGACGTCCGGGTGCAGCCCGCGCACCACGTCCGCGTAGCCCGCCTCCTCGAAGACGCTCGACAGCCACGCACGCTCTTCCGGCAGGAACCCGGACTTCTTCCGGTTGGCCTTCCAGTTCTTCAGGTCGGCCTCCTGATGGGCGATGTTCCAGTCGCCGCAGACCAGCGCCTCGCGCCCGTCGGCCGCCGCCCGCTCGCGCAACCCCTTGAGGTACGGAAGGAACTCCGCCATGAAGCGTTCCTTCTCGTCCTGCCGCTCGGTGCCGACCTCGCCGGAGGGCAGATACAGGCTGCCGACCGTCACGCCCGGCAGATCGACCTCCGCATAGCGGCCGCTGCCGTCGAACTCGGCGGAGCCGAAGCCGACCCGTACGCCCTCCAGCTCGCGCCGCGCGTACACCGACACCCCCGCCCGGCCCTTGGTCGCCGCCGGGGCGTGCACCACGTGCCAGCCGTCCGGCTCACGCACGGCCTCGGGCAGTTCGCGCGGCTCGGCGCGCACCTCCTGGAGGCACACCACATCGGCCGAGGTACCGTCCAGCCAGGACACGAAGCCCTTCTTGGCGGCGGCACGCAGCCCGTTCACATTTACGGTCGTCACGGAAAGCACTACGGCACGATACGACATGGAAAATCCAATGCCGCCCCACTCGCATAGAAGTACGATCCCCCGCATGAATATCCGAGCGGTTCGCTTTGACCACCCCGACGCGGTGCGGCTCAACGACGAGGTGCAGGCGGAGTATGCCGAGCGCTACGACGACGAAGGGGACATGACACCCCTGGACGCGTCCCACTTCGACCCGCCCCGCGGCCTCTACCTCATCGCCTACGACGAGACCGGCCGCCCGGTGGCCACCGGCGGCTGGCGCGGCCAGGAGCGTAACGAAGAGGGCTACGAGGACGGGGACGCCGAGCTGAAGCGGATGTTCGTCATAAGCGAGGCGCGTGGACGCGGCCTGGCCCGCCTGATCCTCGCGGCGCTGGAGGACAGCGCCCGGGCGGCGGGGCGCACCCGGATGGTTCTGGAGACGGGCATCAAGCAGCCCGAGGCGATCGCGCTGTACACCTCATCGGGCTATGAGCCGGTGAAGAAGTTCGGGCTGTACCGCTTCGACGAGCTGAGCCGCTGCCTCGGCAAGCCCCTAGCCGTCCCGGAGGACGCCGTTCACCAGAAGAACCATCCGGGCGTGGCATCGTAGATCCGCGTCGCCTCGTCACACCGCCCGACCCCGTCGAAACCGTCATGGGCGGCGATCGCGGCCGCTTCGCGCTCCCCGTAGGCGTCGACCCCGTCCGCCGTCACCACCAGAGCGGCGATCACGGCGACGAAGACCCACGGGACCGCCCGGTGGCGCGGCGCCTTCTCCTGCGTCACCCAGGCACCCACCACGGCCATCACCGCGGCCGCCAGCACCAGGCACAGGGCCGCGGTGGTGAGGCGGCCGAGGAGGGGCGACTCGTCGCACAAGGTGTAGACGCGCCCGCCGCGCAGCCGCTCGTAGAGGGCCGCGCCGCTCAGTGTGAAGCCGAACGCGGCGATGTGATGCGGCTGTACGGCCCGTACGGCGGAACCCGCCCCGTCGCCGGAGCGGGTTCCCTCATTCGTCAGCCGCTTCATCCCTTGGTGGCGAACTTCTTGCTCATCGCGCCGAACACGCCCTTCGCATCGGCCCCCAGATGCGGACCGGCCAGCCAGGTGTGCTCATTCGAGCTGATCGAGCTGTTCGACACCAGCACCGTCTTGCCGCCGCGGTTGACGAACCAGCCGCCGCCGGAGGTGCCGCCGGTCATCGAGCAGCCGATGCGGTACATGGTCGGCGTGGTGGGCGCGAACGACAACCGGCCCGGCCTGCTGGTGCAGTTGAACATCTTCGCCCCGTCGTAGGGCGGTGCGGCCGGATAGCCGTACGCCCCGATCGAGCTGACCCCGTTCGCCGACGGCGCCCCGAACCACACCGGCACGGCGGCCCCGACCGACTCCTCCAGCGACTTGCCGCCGCCGTGCTCCGGCTTCACGTGCAGCACCCCGAAGTCGTACGCGGAACCCACGTTTCCGGTCTTGCCGCCCGTGTCGATCCACTGCGACGAGGTCTGCGACCAGTCCGCCCACCACACGCCGTACGGGGTGACCTCACGCTGGGCCGCGGTCTCGGCCTTGGCGGCGGACAGCCCGCTGTCGTTGTACGACGGCACGAACACGATGTTGCGCATCCAGCCGCCCTTCTTGCCGGAGTGCACACAGTGGCCCGCGGTCCACACCATGTTCGACTTGCCGGGGTGCGCCGGGTCCTCGACGACCGTCCCCGAGCAGACCATCGGCCCCTCGGGGCTGTCGAAGAACACCCTCCCGACCGGCGCCATGTTCCGGTGGTACGGCCGCGAGACCTGCTTGGCCGGTACGGCGGGCGGCTCCGGATCGGTCCCGGCCTGGCCCTCGCCCGCGCTCTGCGTGGAGAGCGTATTGGGCGAGTCCTTCGCCTTGGACATCCGGGACGGCCGCCAGAAGTTCTTGATGACGGGATTGGCGAAATCGGACGCGTCACGTGCCCACTTGTCCCAGTTCTTCCACCCGCCCTCCTTCCACTTCTTCAGGTCGTCCAGACTCGTCGGAACACCCTCGGGCAGCTTGATCCCGTTGTCGCCCTGCTGGCCGGCCGCGGCCGTCGCACCCGACTCGGAACCGGCCTTGTCCTCACTCGGCCCGCAGGCCGAGGCGGTGACCACGAGCAGTGCGGCCATGGCGGCGGCCGCCGCCGTGGAACGGCGTATGAGTGGCATGGCGCCTTATCCCCCTGTGCTGCTGTGTTCTGCTGTGCATGGCTCAAGCGACGGCGCTTTCGCGCCAAGTCCATCTGAGATGCCCCCACTATGCCCGCGCCCCTCGCCAGTGCCATCACCTGTCTCACGGCCCGCACACAACAAGAACGGCGTCAGCACGATTCCATGACATCGGACGCTCCGTCAGCGCGGCGCCACGGA
Organism: Streptomyces sp. NPDC005962; assembly: GCF_040629205.1. NCBI lineage: Bacteria > Bacillati > Actinomycetota > Actinomycetes > Kitasatosporales > Streptomycetaceae > Streptomyces > Streptomyces sp. NPDC005962. The sequence continues at coordinate 130,676 of NZ_JBEXVE010000026.1, forward strand.
CGGCCACATCAGGCCGTCCTGCGCCCGCCCTCCGCGAGGAGGTTCGCCGCGAAGCCGAAGAACGCCACCCCGCTCACCTGCTCCATCCGGCGCCGGAAGGCCGGCCGCCGGATTCGCCCGCTCAGCGCGGAGGCGGCACCGGAGACCACCCAGTACCAGAGCGCCAGCTCGACGATGTCGATCGCGGTGAACACCAGGGTCGCGGTGAACACCGAGGCACCGTCCGGGGTGAACTGGGGAATCAGGCTCATGTAGAAGACCCCGGCCTTGGGGTTGAGCAGATTGGTCCCCACCCCCGCCCGGAACGCCGCCCACCGCCCACGCGGCACCGCCCCCTCCACATCCACACCGCGCGGCTCAGCCCCCTCCGGCGCCGCCCCCTGCGGCTCCGCCACCGCCCGCCGCGACCGCCACAGCGCCGACGCCCCCAGCCACACCAGATACGCCGCCCCCGCCACCCGCAGCGTGTCGTACGCCACACGCGAGGCCGTGACCAGCGCCGTCAGCCCGACCGCCGTCGCGAACCCCCACACCAGACATCCGGCCAGAATCCCGAGCGACGCGGCCAGCCCGGCGGTCCGCCCGTGCGACACCGAGGTGCGCAGCACGAGCAGGGTGTCCAGTCCCGGGGTGACATTGATGAGCGCGGCGACACCCGCGAAGGCAAGAGCTGAAGTGAACATGCCCGCAGGCTAATCCCCCACAAGCAAAGCCCCCGCCGGATTTCCCCGGCGGGGGCTTCGAGCTGCGGTGGACCTGAGGGGATTTGAACCCCTGACCCCCTCGATGCGAACTACGGGCGGGGCGGTCGCTGACGTCTGCTGGGCTGGTCAGTCGGTCGGCCGGGGCCGATGTCGATCGACGGTGGTCGAGGTGGTTGCTGTACTTCTCTGCTGTACAGCACTCGCTGACCACTGCCTTAGGAGTTCGGTCAAGAGGTCACCTTGACGCTGTGGCCCGCTGGCGCGGCAACCGAACAAGAGTGTTGGCGTGTGCCCCGCCTGGCATCGTTGATGTCGGCAATGGATGTCAGGAGCCTTCTGGTCCATAACTCCATCGGAATCAGGCCCTTAGGGTCACCCCGATTGCTCGGGAAAATCTGGGGGCTGGTGGCAGTCGAGGGCGGTTGCTGGGGTTGCCGTGTCCGATTGCTGTGGGGATTGTGCAGCATCGTGCATGCGGGCGAGGTTGTTGCGGGCGGCGAGGGTGTCGGGGTGGTCGGAGCCGAGGAGGCGTTCACTGTCGGCCAGGACCCGCTCACACAGGTCGAGGGCTTCCTGACCCCGCCCCGCGTCACTGTAGGAAACGGCAAGGTTGTGGCGGGCGTCGAGAGTGCTGGGGTGGTCGAGGCCGAGGAGGCGTTCACGGTCGGCCAGGACCCGCTCACACAGGTCGAGGGCTTCCTGATCCCGTCCCGCGTCGCTGTAGGAAACGGCAAGGTTGTGGCGGGCGGCGACAGTGTTGGGGTGGTCGGAGCCGAGGAGGCGTTCACGGTCGGCCAGGACCCGCTCACGCAGGTCGAGGGCTTCCTGACCCCGCCCCGCGTCGCTGTAGGAAACGGCGAGGTTGTGGCGGGCGTCGAGGGTGGTGGGGTGGTCGGAGCCGAGGAGGCGTTCACGGTCGGCCAGGACCCGCTCACGCAGGTCGAGGGCTTCCTGACCCCGCCCCGCGTCACTGTAAGCATTCGCGAGGTTGTTGCGGGCGGCGAGAGTGTTGGGGTGGTCGAGGCCGAGGAGGCGTTCGCTGTCGGCCAGGACCCGCTCGCGCAGGTCGAGGGCTTCCTGGACCCGTCCCGCGTTGCTGTAGGAAACGGCGAGGCTGCTGCGAGCGGCGACAGTGTTGGGGTGGTCGGAGCCGAGGAGGCGTTCACGGTCGGCCAGGACCCGCTCACGCAGGTCAAGGGCTTCCTGACCCCGCCCCGCGTCGCTGTAGGAAATGGCGAGGTTGTGGCGGGCGGTGAGGGTGTCGGGGTGGTCGGAGCCGAGGAGGCGTTCACTGTCGGCCAGGCCCCGCTCACACAGGTCGAGGGCTTCCTGGACCCGCCCCGCGTCGCTGTAGGAAATGGCGAGGTTGTGGCGGGCGTCGAGAGTGCTGGGGTGGTCGGAGCCGAGGAGGCGTTCACGGTCGGCCAGGACCCGCTCACGCAGGTCAAGGGCTTCCTGGACCCGTCCCGCGTTGCTGTAGGAAACGGCGAGGCTGCTGCGAGCGGCGACAGTGTTGGGGTGGTCGGAGCCGAGGAGGCGTTCACGGTCGGCCAGGACCCGCTCACGCAGGTCGAGGGCTTCCTGACCCCGCCCCGCGTCGCTGTAGGAAATGGCGAGGTTGTGGCGGGCGTCGAGGGTGCTGGGGTGGTCGGAGCCGTGAATGTGGATGCTTCGCTGAACGGTTCTCTGGTCGTACTCAACCGCCTGGTTGTAGAGGCCCGCAGCGGTAAAACTGCTGCTGACCTGGCTTATGCACCCGTGGGTTACGGGCTTCCATAGGGCAGGGTGGGTGTGCTGGTCGAGCTGCACGGTATTGGCGCGCAGGACTGTGGACAGTTCCCGGTCCTGATGATCGAGGTCCGGCCAGAGACTAAGTATCGCGTCTGCCGCGCTACGCGCGATCCCTTGCAGAGCCTCGGGCTGGATGGTCTCGCGCATGGCGCGGGCCGTCAGCGCATGAACGCGGATGGGCGCCCCATTGGAATCCTGCGCGATGAGGGCGTAAGTGCGCAGACACTCCAACGCGTCACGGATCTCCTGCTCCGTCACCGCCGGATGGTGTCGGCGTAGCCAGCGGCGGTATCCCGGGCGCGCGGCGCGCAGGTACCGGAGGGCTGGGGATGTGGCCCACAGGTCGGCGGGGTGGCCGAGGGGGTCCATGAGGCAGATGAGTTCCAGCAGGAGCCGGGCGAGGTGGGTGGTGTCGGCAGCCTGCACTGCGGTGAGGGAGACCAGAAGTGCGGTGGTGACGGGGCGTCCGTAGCCTTCGGTATCGGCGTTCGGCGGGAGTAGGTCGCTCAACTGATTGCTGGTGTCGCGGAAGCGCGTGAGGTAGTCGCCGATGGTGCACCGTTTGTTGATCGCGTAAGCGGCGGCGTGGCCGAGGGCGAGCGGGAGATGGCCGAGTTCCTCGGCGAGATGGTCGGCGTCGTCGGGGGCGTAGAGGTGAGCGTGGCCGGCGTCGGTGAGGCGGCGACGGAGGTAGCCACGGACCTCTTCCGGGGTGTAGAGGGCAAGGGGGATCAGCTTGCGGCCTTGGCCGCTGAGCAGGGCGTGATCGCGCCGGGTAGTGGCCAGGACCCGGCCGTTGCGTGCGTTGCCGTCCGGCCACCACGTGTCGATGGTTTCCGGGTCGGTGATGTCGTCCAGCACGACCAACCACCGTCGCTCGGTGGCTGCCAACCAGGACAGAAACACCTCCGCAGCGGTCGCGCTGTCGTCCGAAGCGCCTCCTGGAAGGCTCAGCCGTTCGGCGGCCTCCGCATAGGCGGCGATGATCGTGTCGGGCTCAGTAGCTTTCACCCACACCAACACATCCAGACCGCCACCATCAGAGCGTTCTTGGTCCCGCAATTCGCGTGTGAGTGAGGCCGCGAGCTGGCTTTTGCCAACCCCGCCGTCGCCCACCAAAACCTGTGAGAGGGCCGCATTGCTGCCTTCGGCACGGGCGCGGGCAACCCGTTTACGAATGGCGCTGCGTGGTTGAAAAGCCGCTGCCAGCCGTGGCACTGATCCCACCCACACCGGCCATTCGACCTCCGCCCCCGACGCAGGGGAGCCCTGCGTATACAGATCCCCGTCGACCTGGATCAGGTCTCGCCCTGCCTTGGCACTCTGCCGCGTACGGCGCTGCCCCGAGCGCTCCACCACTACTAGCCCCCGTCTCAGGCGCGGTTGCCGCCGACCTGGTCGATATCACCGTCACCGCGCGCCTTCTGCCTCACGTCCTCCCGTACCGGACGACGCCGTGCCCGAGCTCCCGCACCGTGATCACCGCCCGTCTGCGTGATGGCACCTCGCCCACGCGCCGACTGCCGCACCCGGCGAGTCGCTGCCTCCCCTGCCCCGGACCCGCCAGCCTGGGACGCCCACCAGCCCAGCGCTGCGAGGACTCCCGCCGCGACCACACCCGCCACCGGACCGATCACGTCCCACGGATCATCGCCCCCGTCCACCAGCACGGCCCAGGGAACCGCTACGGCGAAGAACGCCACGACCGAACCGACCACCGCCGCCAGCCACCGCACCACAGCCTGAATCTGCACATCCGCCCCCGATGCACGCCGTCAACACATACGAACAGCCCATGCTTGCACGCCCCACCCTGCGCCACCCGGACAAGCCGAAACGCAGCGGATCATGGCGAATGACTGCCACCACACGGTCATCCGCGGTGGTGTCGGCCGGGGCGATCGCGATGGTTGCCGCACTTCGCTGCTGTACAGCAACGGCCAGACGCTGAGCTTGGGAATCACTCGCACCTCGCGGTTGGTCACCGCGCTGACCTGCACAAACAAACCTGAAGTGATCTCGGGTGAGAGGTCCGGAGACCCACTGTTGACCGTGGTCTACCGCTCGTTCTGGACACGGCTTCTCGCGCGGCGACCACCAACTTACAAGTTCGTCACGCTGATGTGGTGATCAGTCCGCCGACACCTCGCCCCAGCCCGCCCTGTACGCGGCTGAGCCTTGCGATACTGCGATGTGCACCCCCGCTGCCGTCAACGACTGCCGTCAGGCCACCCGCGGCTGGGAACGCCTGCTCCGGCAGTTCCCGGCCGCAGCCGACGGCCGGTGAGGCCCGAAGATTCAACGACTCAGTTCTCCATCAACCGAGCCAGGCCCTCCTTGGATCAGACCGCCCAGCTCCGCTGCACCGACCTCTGACCTGCTGCTGTGCAGTATCTCCGTGCCACGCTTACCCTGCGGACTTCTCAAGGCCTGCATTGAAGTGCAATGGGTGGTACTTGAGAACCGCAAGGACGCTCGATTACCCCCGCACCACCGTGATCGCATTTTGGTTCGATTGCGTGCTCGCTACGCCGCAGCATGCCAAGTATGGCCGGCGCCCCGTTGGGCGGCCAGAGCACCGCTCCGCCCGACAGCTAGAACCGAGCTAAGCCCAACGCACACTTCCCCGAAAGCATCGACGCAGCCCCTCCTTAGGCCGTAGCGTGTCCAGTAGAGCTTGGCTGGCAGGCAGGAGGGGGAACCGTGAACCCGCTGACCAAGGAAGAGTTGCTCTCTAAGTACGCCGACGATGACACGCGGGACAAGATTTTCCGCCTGAACATACTGAGCGATTTCCTTGGAACTTGTCTAATCGCAAGCAACTACAAGCCTCCGTCTCAACTGACAGAGACGATCAAGCTGACACCATACGGCAACGACAAGGTTCAAGCCTTCGCGAAAAGACGAATCCCAATCCCAGAAGCCCGCACTTTCTGTCTACTGGAACTATCCTGGATTGACTTGCTGATTGACCCTCAGGCTACAGACATGCTCCGCCTGCAGGAAGCAATTAGCCGTCAGATCATCGAACGCAAGATAAATTACCCGTTCATCTTCGGTCGAGAATTGTATGACCGGGCCTACGAGCACCCCAGTATCGGGGAAGACACACGCACTCTAGACTTGTCTGACACATTGGATGTACTGGAAGGGACCCCCCAAGGCGTCTTCCAGATGTATGACTACGTAACCGGGCCATACGGGCTACTCTCCAGCAAGTCCCACAGGTTCTACCCACCTCAGCAATACGCGAATCTCGTTCACTGTAGCGACGTGAATTGTCATCAAATTCACTCCGTCCACTTCACGACCAGCCGTGACGCTTCGATCAATAAACATCGAGAAGAGGGGGCCAAGACTCTAAAGAAGGATAGCGAGACGCCCAGCGCTTGGGCTTCATTCATCACTCAGATCTTCTCCGACAAGGTGAACTCTTCGCTGGACACTCTAGGAGATCCATTGATCTCCATCCTGGGCGACTGTCTTACACTGGAAGAGTTGAGCTCACTTACGGCATGGTTACTAGATAACACACGGGGTCAGTTGCGAGAGACCTGTCAGACTTTAAGGCTTACTGGAAATGCTGCCCAGATAGTCGCCGGCATGAGTCGGGCACATTTGATGCAGCTTAGTTTGACGACGGCAGATCGCGACATCAACCAGGGGATCGATGCCCTGGTGCACAGTGGGCAGATCATGGTTCCCGATACGGAGGTGCGGAGACCATTAGTAAATGACAATGCCTCCTTCGCCGACTTCCGACTGTTCGCGGAAGTCGGCTCACTGGGTGTTCGCGTTCGCTCGGCCGCAATGCACCTAGCCCCTTTGCGTCTTCGCCACCTCGTGGAGCGCATGTACAGACTCACAGACATGGACGACAGGGAGGAACTGGAATGGCAACTTCGGTCCGCTAAGGGCGCCAGCCTAGAAGCACGCCTTGAGGAGTACTTGCAGAGCAAATCCCCTCGGGAAGTTGTCGAAACTCTAGTGCTAGTGCGCAAGAGTAATGCCGTAGCCGCATGTGAATTGCTGGGACTACGCGAGGGCGCCACCGAAGACGAGAATTTTATCTCTCTTATTTTGTGGAAGCTCGGCTTCGCGTCCGCGTCAATCAGTGACCCCCATGCTAGGTTCTGGCGCCTACATGAAGACATGGAGCGAACGCTCCGCATGGGCCCGGGCGGCCCACTAGGACCGACCGTTGATGAATTCGCTGAGAAGGTGCGGAATAATGCTGGAAGTTATTTCGTAGAACTAGAGGAAACACTTTGCGACAGCCTGGCATTCACTATCTGGGGGCTGACGCACGACCACTTTATGGATCGACGCCCTTTCGTGTATCGCAAGGGAAGTCACGAGAATACTTCTTTCGCGTGGTTGCACAACGCTGTACGACGAAGCGATGATGAGCAACTGAGATACGACGGTGACAAGAAGCCTGCCCTCTATGCTCTTTGCCGCGGCTTTCAGTGCATCAGTGCAGAACTCAAGCGTCTAGCCGGTGAGCGAGAAGCCAATACACGCCCCCTGACGCTGATTCCCGATTGGGCTAGCCGACAGGAACTGCAGAAATTTCCATTCCGGCATTCCGTCCCGTTCCTTGACCTAACAGATGAATCACGGGAGATGATTCTCAAACGCCTCCTGGAAATTAGTCGCACCCTCGTTTCCGGGGATGTTCACAATGTCCGGAACGATTGGCTGCACGGAGGCAGGGACGTTCCCGACCCCGAAAGATTTAGGGCTAGTTTGTCAGCGATCAAATCTGCCGTGCAGTTGATCGAAGACTCTGGATTTTCTCGCATTTCCTTCGCCATCTCGGGGCACAGGTCAGACGGTTTCGGCAGATCCGTAACTACGCTGGCAAACCACCGAGGCGTGAAGCTTGATGTGCACAACCCATCTCCTTTTGACTGGCTGAAACTTCCATCCACTGGAGTGGCGCAACATGTGATGACGGCTGCTTGCTTTTCGGCTCCAGGTGATTTCCTGCGATTCTCCTCAGAGGAGACATCTCCATACGCGGAAATGTGGAGTGACTATCCGCGCAGAATGGCCAAGTCCCAGCGAGTAGGACATGCACTGGATGGGGTTTCGGCTAGCGGTAGTTGGGAAAGCGCAGCCGGTACCATGAGGCAGAGGTCGAGCGCGCCCTAAGCGGCCGCGCTGCAACAGCGCCACATTGTGCACTGGCCTCGCTGCCCCTGGACAGTCGTTCGAGATGAGCTGCAGCCCTCAGTAGAAAAGGTCGGAACCCATCCGATCTGAGTGTTTATGGCGGACTAATCGGTGGGCCGTTCGCCGTGCTCCAGATACACAGGGTGCCCATGGGCCCGTGCGGTTACCGCCCGCTTCACTCGGCGGGCGAGGCGCGGGATCAGGAGCTGATCGAGATCTTCCACGGCGTGGAACTCGGCGGCAAGCAGTTCGTCAGAGGCGAGCTTCATCGACGCTGCCGTGTCCGGGCTCAACTCTCCGCCGTCGAAGAGGTACAGGACCTTGTCCCCCTCGGCGTCGTTCGGGGCCCAATCGACCACCAAGAGCGGGCCGATGGGGGGCTTGATGCCTAGCTCTTCCTCGACCTCACGACGGCACGCGAACAGGGGCGACTCACCCGTCTCGATGTACCCGCCGGGGATCTCCCACTTCGGCTTGTACGAGGGCCGGACCAGCAGGACGCGGCCCTGAGCGTCGAAGAACACGGCGCCTGCTGCCATGCGCGGCCGTGCCATGCGCTGTACCTGCTCGTTCTCGGACATGCCGCGAGCCTACTGGCCGTGGTCCGGAAACCCTGGGGCCGGTGTGGCCACCTACCAGGGACGTAGCTCAGCGTGTGACACTCGGCTGACCAGAGTGAGGTGATCAAAACGGTGCGTGGCATGACTGACCGCCGTCCGTTCGGCAAGCGCGTGAAGTTCTACCGACAGCGTCGCGGCCTCCATCAATGGCAACTCGGCGAACTGCTCAACCGCTCGGAAGACTGGGTGTACCGGGTCGAGGCCGGAACCATCCCGGTGAACAACGTCAAGATGCTGGCGGACCTGGCGAACGCCCTCCGGGTCCACGTAGAAGATCTGCAAGGGGCCCCGACACTCCTGGACGATCACGAAGACCACGCGGGCAGCGTGCCAGCCATCCGCGCCGCCCTCATGCAGTCCAGACGTCTGGCTGGCGCCCTGTACGACGCCCGTGAACCGCTGCGCCTGGAGCGCCTTGCCGTCGAAGTCAACGACGCCTGGGACCTGTACCAGCATGCCCAGTACGCGAAGCTGGCAGCTCGCCTTCCGTCGCTGCTGGCGGACGCGCGGATGGCCACGCAGGAACATTCCGCAGGGAAGGACAAGGCCGAGGCTCTGAGGCTGTTCGCCCTGACATGCCATGTCACAGCGGCCTTCCTCCGTAAGCTCGGTGAGACCAACCTCGCCTGGACGGCCGCAGATCAGGGAGACGTTGCTGCAAGCGCCTCAGGAGACCTGACCGCCATCGTCGCGCTCCGTCGGTGCGTCGCACACGTCCAGCTCGGTGCCGGGCTGGCAGCGGAAGCAGTGAGCGTCACGCAGGACGCTGCCGGGGAGCTGCCCCAGGGCTGGTGGGAGACGTCACCCGTTTCGCTGTCCTTGTACGGGACGCTTCTGCTGAACGGGTCTGTTGCGGCCGCACGTCTGCGTGACCGGCATCTGGCCGATCAGATGATCGATAAGGCTCAGGAGGCAGCCGAACGGCTCGGTGGCGACGCCAACGAGATGTGGACGTCTTTCGGCCCCTCCAACGTCGAGATTCACCGGCTGGCGCTGGCGCTTGAGTTCGAAAATGTGCAATTGGCTGTCGACATAGCTCCGAAGGTGAAGCCTGCCGGGCTCCCCCTGGAGCGCCGGGCGCGGGCGCGCCTCGACGTCGCTCGGGCCTACGGGGAGGCCGGGCAGACAGACAAGGCAATCGATCACCTGAAGCGTGCATACAAGAACGCCCCTGAGCAGATGCGGGCACATGGGTTCGCCCGCGACCTGGCACGTCGGCTGTACAAGCGCAGTCCGCGACGCGACGTGCGCGAACTCGCGTTGGGGCTTGGCGCGCTCGATTAGTCGCTGACTTCGCGACGTCGCGGGGTGGACCCGGAATTTTTCTCCGGGTCCACCCCGTGTTTTGTTCCTACGGTTTCCTCATCCAAGCCCGCCTGAGCCTGGGGAAGTTGCCCACCCGTGGATGTTGACCAGGTAGACGCAGACAAGATCGGAGAGGCGATCGCCCGCGCCTTGGTCAAGCGGACGGTACTTCCCCCGTACGAGGAACTGTGTGACCTGCACAAGACGCTGCTGGAGCACGTCCAGACGTTGATGCCGCTGGCGGAGAAGCAGATCGACAGGCTGAACCGGGGCACCGTGGCTTGGTACACAAAGCGCAGCAGGTTAAACACCATCTCCCATGAGATGGCCCAGGGGCTTGGCTCCGGCTTGCAGTCCGCTGACTGGCACGTGCGCAGCCTGGGCTACACGTTGCAGTTCCTGCTCGACAACGCCGGACTCGCCCAGGAGCGCGACCGGTGACCTGAAGACCGGGCGGGAGCTGCTGCCCATGGCTA